>JAPLPD010000125.1 GCA_026400395.1 Alphaproteobacteria bacterium
AGCCGAGGAACGTCCGAGTCCGATTCACCCGCTGGGTGCGCCATGATCGCCTCGCTCGATCCAGGATAAGGTGCTGATGCCTATATCTGAATCGGCGTGAGCGTTGCGGAAATCAGAGCGTCATCCGGGGAATGCGGGTTTCGTCTGGTTTGCCTGGGCAGCCGGGCTCGCCGCCGATTTCCGCGGAGGCTGCCGCCAGTTTCGAGCGGGTGGTGATCCACAAGGTCAACGAGGAAGCTGTGTTGAGCGGACGCGCCGGCGCCAACAAGGACAATCTCAACTGGCAAAACTCGATCGTCGATTTGATCATACTGCTAGAACTCGACAGTTCTGTCGCCGCGCGCAAACAGCTTGCTGAAGAGTTCGACTACAGCGGCGACCCGACCGACACGGCAGCGATGGACTCTTGGCTGCACAAGCAGGTCATGCAGTAGCTCGCCCAAAACGGCGGCAATGTTTCGGCTGAACTGTTGTACTTGACCTCGGAAATATTGGCTCCCCGGGACTGGGCTCGAACCAGCGACCTGACGGTTAACAGCCGCCCGCTCTACCAACTGAGCTACCGGGGAATGTCGCACGACGGCCTGACGTCGGTTGATGCCCAACAGGCTATTGGGTAAAGATTGAAGAAAGTTCCCTACGTGCTCGATTAATCAGGCAGCGCGCTATCGTTTCGCTAACCGTGTTTTACCGCGAGCCGGTGTTTTTCTTATCTCCGCAGCGAAACGGCTGTCGCTATTCCATCGACAGGCCGGCGGCTCGAATCGGAGCGCCGTTCTTCTCGATTTCTTTGATGACGAAGTCCCTGAAATACTTGATCGAACGGCGCGTCGGCGGCACCACGACCGCGCCGGATGCCAGGAGTTGCTTCTGGACCTCGGGGTCTTCCATCGCCATTACCGTTGCGCCGTGCAGCCGTTCGATCACCGGCTCCGGCGTGCCCTTCGGCACCATGAAGCCGAACCACGTCGAGGCTTCAAGATCGGTGAAGCCCTGCTCCCAAGAGCTTTTGACGTTTGGCAGCATCGGTGCGCGCTCCTTGGTCAGTACGGCAATCGCTTTGACCGTTTTGCCCTCGACCAGCGGCACAACCGAGCCGGTCAGCGTGCAGATGTAGTCGACGCGCCCGCCGATGATATCCTGCATCGCCGGCCCGCCGCCGCGATACGGCACATGGGTGACGTTGGCCTTGATGGCGGCGTTGAGGAGCTGGCAGTCGATCATCCCGGTCGAACCGGCGCCCGCCGAAGCGACCTTCAGGGTCGCCTGATTCTTTTTCACGTGATCGATAAATTCCGGCAGGGAGTTGGCCGGGAAATCGTTGTTTGTGATCAGGATGGTCGGCTGATCGGCGATCAGCACCACCGGAACGAGGTCTTCCAGCAGATTGTAGAGCGGCTTCTTATAGAGGGTCTGGTTGATGGCATCGGCGCGGCTGCCCATGACGATGGTGTAGCCGTCCGGCGCGGCCTTTGCGACGCGCGCCGAGCCGACCATACCGCCGGCGCCGCCGACATTCTCGATCACCACCTGCTGGCCCAGCACCTCGGAAAGCCGACGGCCAAGAATGCGGGCAAGCACGTCGGTGCCGCCGCCGGCGGCAAAGCCCACCACCATCGTCACCGGCCGGTTCGGCCAGTTGCCTTGAGCCATCGCACATGCGCCCCAAGGCAACGACATCGCCAGAGCGAGAGCAAGCCATCGAACGGACCGTCGCATCGACCACCCCCCTGATATTGGCGTGACATCTCATCACAATCGCAGCGCGCTGGCGACGGGGCGCCGTGCGAGCGTGTGCCGCGGGCACAGACCGCGGAGGCTCCAAACACGCATGGCTGCCTGCGTACAACGCGCTTGGATTTCTCAGCATCCGCGCGTAAAAATTCACGCCAAAGACGCCGGGAGGGACGAAAATGCGGCTGCGCTCCACGAGCTGCGTGCTATTGGCAATTCTGTCGAGCCTTGCGCCGACAGTCGCTCGTAGTCAGCAAACCGACACCATCAGCATCGCCACAGGCGGTATCGCGTTGTTCAATTATCTGCCTGTCGTGCTGGCCGAGCAGATCGGCGCCTTCAAGAACGAAGGGCTGAAGGTCGAGATCAATGACTTCCAGGGCGGCCAGCGCTCGATCGAGGCGTTGGTCGGCGGCAGTGTCGATCTGGCGATCGCGACCTACGACAACGCGCCGCTGCTGCAGACCAAGGGCGTTGCGCTGGTTACGACAACGCTGCTGAACCGCTCGATCGGCGCCGTTCTCGCGGTCACGGCCAAGAACGCGGCCCTCGTCAAAGAACCGAAGGACGTGAAGGGTTTCACCTTCGGCGTCTCGTCGGTCGGCTCGGCGACGCACCGCATCCTCAACCTCTATCTTGCCAAGGGCGGGCTCACACCGAGCGATGTGTCGGCGGTCACGCTCGGCGGCGGCGCCGGCGCCGTATCGATCATCAAGTCGGGACGCGTCGATGGTTTCGTACATTCGGAGCCGGTGGTGTCTCAGGCGCTGAAGGACGGCACCATGAAAGTGCTGGTCGATGGCCGCACCGCCGAGGGCATGAAGTTCCTCTACGGCGGCTACATCGCCGCAACCGTTGCGCTGACGACGCCGGCCTACATCGAGAAGAAGCCGCAGGTCCTGCAGAAATTCGTCAACGCCATGACCGCCACGTTGCGATGGATGCAGAGCGCGAGCCCCGATGAGATTATGGCCAAGGTGCCCGCGCAACACGTCGGTCCGGAGCCGAAGCTCTACCGCGACTCCATCGTGCTGCAGATCCCGATCTTCAGCGCGGACGGCATGCTTAACCCCGACGAACTGGAGCGCACCGTCAACAGCATGCGGAACGAGGGTCAGATCGCGCCGGGTCAGAAGATCGACCTCGATAGGACCTTCAATCAAAGCTTCGCGCAGGCCGCGAACAAGAAATAACAGGAGAGGTCTCGTTGAATATGCAGATGATCCCGGTTGCCGGGATCGACGTCGAGGTCCATGAGGTGGGCTCGGGCACCCCGATCCTTTTCTTGCACAGCGCCCAGGGCTTCCAGCCCGGCCATGCCTTCATCAAGCTACTGGCCGAGACGCGCCGCGTCATTGCGCCATCGCACCCCGGCTTTGGACGTTCGGGCTTGCCGGCGTGGCTATCAACGGTGGACGACATCGCCCACGTTTATCTCGAACTGATGGACAAGCTTGGACTCCGCAAGGTTGACGTGGTCGGCGCCTCGATCGGCGGCTGGATCGCCGCCGAAATGGCGAGCAAGGCACCTGAGCGGTTCAGGCGGTTGGTGCTGGTGTCGCCGGTCGGCGTCAAGCTCGGGCCGACCGACCGCCTCGACATCCCCGACATCTTCGCAATGCCGCAGGAAGCCGTCACGAAGCTGCTATTCCACAATCCGGAAAAGGCAAAGGTCGATATCGGCAAGATGAGTGACGATGAGCTGACCATCATGGTCCGCAACCGCGAAACTCTAGCGCTGCTGGTCTGGGAGCCTTGGATGCACAATCCGAAGCTCCGACACCGACTGCACCGCGTCGTGGCACCGTCGCTGTTCCTGCGCGGCGCGAGCGACGGGCTGGTCTCGGCCGACTATCTCGCCGCCTATGCAAAGCTGCTGCCTAACGCCACAACCGAAACGATCGCCGCCGCTGGTCACGCTCTGCCGGTCGAGCAGCCACAGGCGTTCGCGTCGAGCGTTCTCTCGTTCCTGAAATCGGAGTGACACATGCGGGCCTGGCATTTCACCGAGACCGCCTACCCGTTCCTGCCGCCCGCGGACGAGTACGACTCGATCCGTGTCACCCTGCCGAGCCGACTCTACGATCCGAAGAAGGGCGCCGAACTCTACGACCGCTATCTCACTGAATGGCAGGTGGCGGAGGCCGAGGGCGTCAACATCATGGTCAACGAGCACCACCAGACGGCAACCTGCGTCGATCCAGCGGCGCCGCTGATGCTGGCGGCACTGGCCCGGCTGACCAAGACCGCGCGGTTGCTCATCCTCGGCAATCCGATTTCCAACCGGCGCGATCCGGTCCGCATCGCCGAGGAGATGGCGGTGATCGACATTCTGTCACACGGCCGGGTCGAGGCGGGTTTCGTACGCGGCGTGCCCTACGAACTGGCCGCGGCGAATTCCAATCCGGTGCGCTCCAACGAACGGCACTGGGAGGCGCTCGACCTGATCGTCAAGGCATGGACCAGCCACGACGGACCATTCAGCCACGAAGGCCAGTTCTTCCACCATCGCAACGTTAACATCTGGCCGCGGCCCTACCAGCAGCCTCATCCGCCGGTGTGGGTGTCGACCACCAGCGCGCAAGGCGCACGCCGTGTTGGGGCCAAGGGCTATATCCAGGCGACGTTTCTCACCGGACTCGACGGGACACGCGCGGTGTTCAAGGCTTATCGCGAGGGCTGGCGCGCGGCCGGCCGGGGCCACGATGTACCCATGCACCGCCTCGCCTACGCGCCGCTGCTGTACTGCGCCGATTCAGAACAGAAGGCGCGCGACGGCGCCGAGAAACTGATGTGGTACGTGCGGGCCAACAAGGTGCCGCCCCACTACGCCAATCCGCCCGGCTATTTCCCGACCGACGCCAACGTCAAGTTCCTGCGCGGGGCATCGCCCCCCGTCGTGGCATTCCTGCGAAACGCGACGATCGACCAAGCGGTCGATTCGGGCTTTCTGATGATGGGCACGCCCGACAAGGTCTACGCCCAGGTGAGGAAATTCTACGACCACGTTGGAGGTTTCGGGAACCTTCTGATCATGGGCCAGGCCGGGTTCCTCGATCATGGCGAGACCGTGCACGGCATACAGACGTTCGCGCGCGAGGTGCTGCCGCGGCTGCAGGCGGAATGCCCGGATATGGCGGTGTCGGGATATCCCGACGAGGTCAAAAGCGCCGCTGGCTGAGCCGTCGGGGGCGCCACGCCATCTCGTATGCAAGGACGGCATAGCACGCGGTTCCGCAACCGCGCCGAGACGTGGTATAATGACGACAGATCAGTCGCCACCCGCGCGGGAGAGACGCGATGAGTTTGCAAACGCTGGGCTATATCGGCCTTCGCACCAAGAATCTCGAGGACTGGACGGCCTACGCCGAGCGCTTCCTCGGCATGCAACTGGTGGACAAGAGCCGGGGCACCGCCTCATTCCGCATGGACGACAAGAAGCAGCGCCTCGTGGTCCACGAGGACGCGGGTGACGCGCCGGGCTTCTTCGGCTGGGAGGTGGCGGACGCGACCGCGCTCGACTCCTATGCCGCCAACCTCGAACGTCACAAGGTGCCGTTCGCACGCGGCTCGCGCGCCCTCGCCGAGGAGCGAAAGGTCCGCGATCTGATCGTGTTGAACGACCCCGCCGGCAACCGGCTGGAGATTTTCCACGGCGCCGAGACCACGGGCGATCCGTTCAAGCCGGGCCGCGCCATCTCCGGCTTCCGCACCGGCCCATTGGGCATGGGCCACGCCGTGCTCCACTGCGAGAAGATCGCCGACATCCTGCCGTTCTACCAGGACATCCTCGGCTTCCATCTCAGCGACTATTTCACCAAACCGTTCTCGGCCTACTTCTTTCACGTCAATCCGCGTCACCACAGCGTTGCTTTCATCGAATCCGGCAACACCGGCATCCATCACCTGATGGTCGAGACCTGCTACCTCGATGACGTCGGCCAGGGCTACGATCTGGCGCAGAAAAATCCGGAGATGATCGCCACCACGTTCGGGCGGCATTACAACGATCAGGTGCATTCGTTCTATTCGTGGTCCCCGTCCAAGTTCATGTTCGAATACGGCTGGGGCGGACGCAGCATCGACACCGAGAACTGGACGCCCGAGATCATCACCCAGGGCCCGAGCCTGTGGGGCCACGAGCGCTACTGGCTCAACGAGCAGCAACGCAATGAGGCACGCGAGCTTCGCATTTCCAACGCCGAGAAGGGCTATCGCCTGCCGCTCAATGTGATGGAAGGCAACCACCAGCTCGCCCGCGATGTCTGCCCATGGTGGGACGCCACCGCGCCAGCCCGCAAGACGGGCTGAGACTGCCCGTTGTCATTCCGGGGCGCGAGCGAAGCTCGCTAACCCGGAATCCACCGGCCTAACGCTTGTTACCGGATTCCGGGCTCGCACCACCGGCGCGCGCCGGAATGACGAACGAGGGGCATTCGATGAACGTCAACGTGCCGCCCGGCTCAATCTCCAACACGGCGCAGCCGATGGAATGGCCCGAGGACGCGCTTACCCGTATCCCGTACTGGATCTACCAGTCGGCCGACATCTACGTCGCCGAGCAGCAACGCCTGTTCGAAGGCCCGGTGTGGAATTTCCTCTGCCTGGAGGCCGAGGTTCAAAAGCCCGGCGACTACCGCGTCACCGCTGTCGGTTCGATGCCGGTGGTCGTGGCGCGCGATGTCGATGACGAAATCTACGCCTTCGAGAACCGCTGCGCTCACCGCGGCGCGCTGATCGCGCTCGACGCCGGCGGCCATGCCCGCGACTTCACCTGCGTCTATCACGCCTGGAACTACGACCTGAAAGGCAATCTCAAGGCGGTCGCCTTCGAGGATGGCGTCAACGGCAAAGGCGGCATGGACAAGACGTTCTGCCGCGCCGACCACGGGCCGCGTAAGCTGCGCGTCGCCAATTTCTGCGGCTTGGTGTTCGGCTCGCTGTCCGATGACGTGCCGCCGATCGAGGAATATCTCGGCGACGAGGTCGCAGCCAAGATCAAGCGGGTGCTGCACAAGCCAGTGACGGTGACCGGCCGCTTCACCCAGATGCTGCCGAACAACTGGAAACTCTATTTCGAGAACGTCAAAGACACCTATCACGCATCGCTGCTGCACACGTTCTTTACCACCTTCCGCATCAATCGCCTGTCGCAGCGCGGCGGCCTGGTGATCAGCCCCAACGGCGGCAGTCACGCGAGCTTCTCGTACATTGACAAGGCCAACAAAGAGAACGACTACGCTGCGATGGGCATCCGGTCGGACAAGGAGGACTTCGCGCTGAAGGACGGCAGCCTGCTCGACAACGATGATGAGTTCGGCGATGGCTGCCACATGCAGATCCTGTCGGTGTTTCCGAACCTGGTGCTGCAGCAGATCCAGAACGCACTGGCAGTTCGGCAGGTTCTGCCCAAAGGGCAGACGCAGACCGCGCTGAACTGGACCACCTTCGGCTTCGCCGACGACACGCCCGAGATGAAAACCCGGCGGCTGCGCCAGAACAACCTCGCCGGCCCCGCCGGCTATGTATCGATGGAGGACGGCGCGGTCGGCGGCTTCGTGCAGCGCGGCGTGGCGGCCGCCGGCGGCGAACGCGCGGTGGTCGAGATGGGCGGCTCGGGCACCGTCGGCGAAGGCACCCGCGCGACCGAAGCATCGGTGCGCGGCTTCTGGAAGTGCTATCGCGGAATTATGGGTCTCTAAGGGTTGGGTATCTGATGGCCGACGCGATCACGCTCGAGCGCATCCTGGCGCTGCAGGCCGCCTATATCCGCTGCATCGACAACAACACACTGGAGGCGTGGCCGGATTTTTTCCTCGACCAATGCCTCTACATGGTGACCTCGGCCGAAAACCACCGCAACGGATTTCCCGCGGGCATCATCTACGCCGACACCAAGGGCATGCTGACCGACCGGATCGCCGCGCTGCGCGAGGCAAACGTGTACGAGAAGCAGAGCTATCGCCACATCCTCGGGCTTCCGCACATCCTGAAAAACGGTGGCGGCGAGGCCGAAAGCGAGACGCCGTTCCTGGTGGTCCGTATCATGCACGACGGCCAGAGCGATATTTTCGCCACCGGACTCTATCTGGATACTTATCGAAACGCGGGCAGCGAACTGAAGTTTTCCCGGCGTATCGCCGTGTGCGATTCCTCGCGCATCGACACACTGATGGCGCTGCCGCTGTGACGTTCCAGATCGCCGTCGCGGAGACCGAGTATCGCTTTCCCTGCGAGCCTAACGAGTCCGTGCTCGACGCGGCGCAGCGCGCGGGCCTGGAGGTTCCGTTCTCCTGCCGCAAGGGTGTCTGCGGCACCTGCAAGGGCAAGGTGATCGAAGGCGAGGTACGCGCCTTCGCCGGCGATGCGCTCGGCGCCGCCGAACGCGCCGCGGGCCATGTGCTGTTCTGCAACGCGCGACCACGCTCGGACCTCGTCATCGCGCCGCGCTCGATCAGCAAGGCCGATCCGTTCGCACGCAAGACCGTCACCGCGCGCGTGTTCCGCCTGCAAAAGCTCGCCGGCGACGTTATGCTGGTGCATCTGAGGTTTCCCGCCGGCATCCGCGTCAAGTTCAAGGCCGGACAGCACCTCAATCTCATTCTCGACAACGGCGAGCGCCGCGATTTCTCGATGGCCAATCCGCCGCGCGAAAGCGACGGCGCGCAACTGCACATCCGGCATGTGCCCGGCGGCGCCTTCACAACCTATGTCTTCGAAAAGCTCCAGCGTGGCGACCTTTTGAAGTTGGAGGTTCCCTTCGGCGATTTCACATTGAGCGACAGCGGCAAGCCCATCGTGTTCGTCGCGGGCTCCACCGGCTTCGCGCCGATCCGCTCGATCATCGAGGACATGCTCATCCGCAACATCCGGCGTGAGATGACGCTCTATTGGGGCGCGCGGACGCGCAGCGGTCTTTACTCGGAACTACCGCACCGCTGGGCGAAGGACAATCCGCATTTTAAATACGTGCCGGTGATTTCCGACGCCCCAGAGCCGGGCATCCGTCACAATCTGGTGCACAGGGCCGTGCTGGAGGATCACCCGTCGCTCGCGGGGTTCGAGGCGTATGTTTGCGGTGTGCCGGTGATGACCCAGGCGGCGCAACGGGAGTTCCTGGCCGCGGGCCTCCCGGCCGAAGCGTTCTTCGCCGACGCTTTCGTCACCCGGGCCGAGGTGGCTTCCGCCGGACCGTGATGAAGCAAATTGTACTAAGCCACTAAAATCAATGACAATTTCATGATTTTTTGATTCACGGGCGGGAAACCTCTCTCAACTAGGGTGGCCGGGAAAGGCCGCCCATGAACATGCACACACCCCTCGCCGCCCTCGAAATCCGCGCACTGACCAAGCGGTTCGACCGGCCGGCGGTCGATCGGCTCGATCTGACCGTGCGCGTGGGCGAGTTCTACTGCCTGCTGGGGCCGAACGGCGCCGGCAAGACCACGACCCTGCGGATGGTCGCGGGCCTGCTCAGCCCGGACCAGGGTTCGATCTCGGTGTTCGGAGTCGATGCGTTGGCCGATCCGGTCGAGGCCAAGCGGATCATGGCGTGGGTATCGGACGAGCCGATGATCTACGACAAGCTGACGCCCACCGAGTATCTCGAATTCGTCGCCGGCCTCTGGGGCATCGAACCGGCGCTGGCCGAAGCGCGCGCCACCGACCTGATCGGCTGGCTCGGCCTCGGGGCCAACGCGCACGAGCGCTGCGAAGGATTCTCCAAGGGCATGCGCCAGAAGGTGGCGCTGGCGGGCGCGCTGGTCCACGATCCGCGGCTGATCATTCTCGACGAGCCGCTGACCGGCCTCGACGCGGGCTCAGCGCGGCAGGTCAAGACTGTGTTGCGCGAGCGTGTCGCCGCCGGCCACACCGTCATCATGACCACCCACATCCTCGAAGTCGCCGAGCGCATGGCCGACCGCATCGGCGTGATCGCCGGCGGCCGGCTGATCGCCCAGGGCACCCTGGACGAGTTGCGCTCCAAGGCCGGCAAGGGCGACCAGAGCCTGGAGGACACGTTTCTCACCCTCGTCGCCGAACCGGTCGAAGCGGCGTGAACCACCCCGCCTCTCTCACCTTTTTGGCACATCACGAATTCCGCCTGGCGTGGCGGGACTGGTGGTCAATGCTCACCGCCGGCAAGCCGCATCGCATTCGCGTCGTGGCGTTGGCTCTCGTGGCATTCGCTCTGTTCATGCATCTGGTTGCGCTATCGGTTGTCGCGCAGTTCGCCGAGATCGATCCTGACGCCGACCGTGGCACGCTTGTCGTGATCACCGGCTGCGCGCTGCTGGCGTGGTCGCTGATGATGTCGCAGGCGATGGAATCGGTGACCCGCGCGTTCTACGCCCGCTCCGACCTCGACCTGATCCTGTCGTCGCCTGTGGCCTCGCGCCGGGTGTTCGCGGTGCGGATCGCGACCATGGCAGCCTCGACCATGCTGATGGCGATCCTGCTGGCGGCGCCGTTCATCAACATCCTGATCTGGCGCGGCGGATTGCGCTGGCTGTCTGCATATGGCGTGGTTATCGCGGTCGGCGCACTGGCAGCCGGCCTTTCGGTCGCGCTGACGGTGGCGCTGTTCCGCAGCATCGGGCCGAAGCGGACGCGGCTGGCGGCGCAGATCGTCGCGGCCATCGTCGGCGCCACCTTCGTGATCGGGCTGCAGATCGCCGCGATCCTGTCCTACGGCACCCTGTCGTACTTCACGTTCCTCAAATCCGACCTGCTGGTGTCGCTGGTGCCGGCGGTCGAAAGCGCGGTGTGGTGGCCCGCCCGCGCCGTGCTGGGCGATCTTGCCGCGCTCGCCGTCGTGCTCGGCGGCACGCTGTTGCTGCTGGCCGGCGCGATCGCGCTGTTCTCGCCGCGGTTCGGCGACCACGCCACCGCCGCCGCCGGCATCTCCGAATCCGGTGTGACGCAGCGCCGCTGGCGAACTGGCTTCCGCCGAGCATCGCCTAGGGCCGCGCTTCGGCGCAAGGAATGGACGCTGCTGATCCGCGATCCCTGGCTCGCCTCGCAGACGCTGATGCAGCTTTTTTACCTGCTGCCGCCGGGGCTGATGCTGTGGCGCGCCTTCGGCAGCAATAACGCCGATCTGGTGCTACTCGTGCCGGTGCTGGTGATGGCGGCGGGCCAGCTTGCCGGCGGCCTCGCCTGGCTCGCCATCTCCGGCGAGGATGCGCCCGATCTGGTGGCGACGGCGCCGGTTCCGGCGCAATGGATCGTCCGTGCCAAGATGGAGGCGGTGACCGGCAGCGTGGCGGTGGTGTTCGCGCCTTTCGTCATCGCGATGGCCATCGCTTCGCCGGGCGATGCGCTGGTGGCCGCAGCCGGCATCGCGATTTCGGCGGCGTCGGCGACGCTGATCCAGCTCTGGTTCCGCATCCAAGCCAAGCGCAAGCACTTCCGCCGCCGGCAGACCTCCTCGCGGATCGCGACCTTCGCCGAGGCGTTCTCATCGATCGCGTGGGCGGGCACCTTCGGCCTCGCCGCCGCGGGCCGATGGCAGGCGGCGATCACCGCGCTGATCGCGATCGGCATTCTGGCCGGTGCCCGCGCGGTTGCGCCAAAAAAGATATAAGCACTGCGGATGATGGATTCCGGGCTCGCCGTACGGCGCGCCCGGAATGCCGTTGTTGGCCTCGGGGAGAAAAAGCATGTCCAACCGCACGCACCTTGTCGTCATGCCGGGCGACGGCATCGGCCCTGAGATCATGGCTGCGACGCTGCATGTGCTGCGCGAGGTGGATCGGCTGACCGGACTCGGATTGACCTTCGAGGAGGTGCCGATCGGCTTCCCGGCGCTGAAGGCGCACGGCACCACCATGCCCGACTCATCCTTCGAGGCCGGCAAGCGCGCCGATGGCGTGATCCTCGGGCCGGTGTCGCACAACGATTATCCGCCGGTCGCGGATGGCGGCTTCAACCCCTCCGGTGAAATGCGAAAGCGCCTCGATCTCTACGCCAACATCCGCCCGGCGAAATCGCGGCCCGGCTTGCCGCCGCGCTGCGGGCATCCGGTTGATCTGGTCGTGGTGCGGGAGAATACCGAAGGCTTCTACGCCGACCGCAACATGTTCATGGGCAACGGCGAATTCATGCCGACGCCGGATGTGGCGTTGGCGGTGCGCAAGATCACTCGCCAGGGTTCGACCCGGATCGCCGAGACCGCGTTTAAGCTCGCCATGCAGCGGCCGTGCAAGAAGGTGACTGCCGTGCACAAGGCCAACGTGTTGCGCATCACCGACGGACTGTTCCTCGAATGCGTGCGGGCGATTCGAAAAAACTATCCGCAGGTCGAATATGAAGAACAGATTATGGACGCGATGGCGGCGCTGCTCGTGCGCGACGCCAGCCGCTTCGACGTGATCCTCGCCACCAATGCATTCGGCGACATCCTGTCCGACGAGGCGTCTGAGATTTCCGGCAGCCTCGGGCTGGCTGCCTCGATCAACGCCGGCCACGAGCACGCGCTGGCCCAGGCGCAGCACGGCTCGGCGCCCGACATTGCCGGCAAGGATGTCGCCAATCCGGCCTCGCTGATCGGATCGGTGGCGATGCTGCTGACCTGGCTCGGCGAGCGGCGCGGCGATGAAAAATTCGGCAAGGCCGCCGGCCTCATCGAACACGCGCTCGACCGGGCGATCGCAAATCCCGCATGGCGCACGCCCGATCTCGGCGGTCCGCTTGGAACCCGCGCCTTCGGGGAGCGCGTTGCGGCGCTGGCCGCGGAGACCGTCTAGGCGGGAACCCACCCCACCACAAAACGTTAAGGGTGCGTCCCCTACAAGGTACGGCCATGCCCCAATTGATGTTCCGTTGCCCCTACACCAACAAGGCGATCCGGCCGGGTATCGAACTTGCGCGTGTGCTTTTTCAGGCCATGATGGATCACCCGATCAGCATGGATTGCCCCCATTGTGGGCGGCAGCACCACGGCAACATTGCCGACGGCTGTCTCGACGAGCCCGCGCCGCCGCTCGTGCCGTCGGGGCAATAGAGCTTACTTCGCAAACATGCCGAGCGCGTTGGCGGCCGCCGTCACCGTTGCGCGTTGCGCCTGGATCGACGCACCGAATTCAGCGGGCCCACCCGGATTGAACAGTTGCGCGGTCTGGGTCAGCCGGTCCTTGATGATTGGATCGCTCTCCATCACATCCTTGATGTCGGCGGCGATGCGCTCGCGCAGAGTGATCGGCATGAACGGGTGACCGAACAAGCCGACCAGTCCATCGATGGTCAGAACCGGATAACCCGCCTCCGCGACCGTCGGAATATTGGGATACGCCGGAGTCCGAACGGAGTTGAGCAGGGCCAGCAGTTTGATCTTGCCGAGTTCAATCTGCGGCTGCGCGATGGCCACCGCCGCCTCATAGACCTGGACGCGGTTCTCGGCGAGATCGCGCCCCGCGTCGACCGGGTTGCGGTAAGGCACCTTTTTCATGTCGAGTTTGCTGGCGATCAGCCATGCCTCGAACATGAAGCTGTTGGCTCCGGTGGTCCCCGCCCAGTTGAGTTCGCCGGGCTTGGCGCGAGCGAGCGCGACCAGTTCGGTGAGCGAATTGGCCGGAGAAACCGACGGCACGGTAATGCCGACGAAGGTGTTGGACACCCGAGCGATCGGTACCAGGTCTTCTGGCTTGTACAGCAGATTGTCGTGCAGGAACGGATGAGCGGTAAACGACGAGGTCGGCGACAGCAACAGGACGTGATCGTCCTTTGCACTGACGAAGGCGCCGATGGCGATGATGCCGTCGCCGCCGGTCTTATTTTCGATCACGACCGCCTGACCCCATTTCTTGGTCAGGCGGTCGGCCAGAAGGCGGCCGCCGATGTCGGTGCCGCTGCCCGGGCCGAGCGTCAGGATGAAGCGCACGTTCCGGGTGGGCCAACTCTGCGCCTGGGCCAAGGACGCCGCCCCCATCAGGAACCCGCCCCCGACAAGCCAGACGGCAAGAAAATGTCTAAGGGCGCGGGGCATCGGCTTCTCCGTTAGCGGCGGCGGCGGACTCCGACCATGCAAGTCCGATGCCCCGTTACGTTCACTTCTTCTCCTCGATACCCAGGTCCTTGGCATTCTTGGCGATCAGGGCGCGCTGGCTCTCAATGGACTTGGCGAACTCTTCCGGCCCGCCCGGCGCGAAGAGCTGTGCCGTGGCGTTCAGCCGGTCCCTGATGATGGGGTCGCCCTCCATAACCTCCTTAATGTCGGCGGCGATCCGCTCGCGCTGCGCCATCGGCATGGTCGGCGGGCCGAACAGACCGACCAGACCATCGATGGTGAGGCCCGACTGGCCGGCCTCGGCAATGGTGGGAATGTCCGGATAGATCGGCGCCCGGTTGGTGTTGACCACGGCGAGCAACTTGATCTTGCCGGCCTGGAGTTGCGGTTGCGCGATGGCGACCGCCGATTCGTAAACCTGGATGCGGTTGCTGGCGAGGTCGTTCGCGGCCTCAACAGGGTTGCGATACGGCACCTTCTTCATGTCGATGTTGCCGACCTTGAGCCAGCCAGAGAAGTTGAAATCGAGCGCACCGGTGATGCCGGCCCAGTTGAGTTCACCGGGCTTCGCCTTGGCGAGCGCAACCAATTCGGCGACCGACTTCACCGGCAGTTCGGCTGGCACCGTAATTCCGATGACGGTGTTGGAGACGCGCGCGATCGGCGCCAGGTCCTCGGGCTTGTAGGGGCGGTTCTCGTGGGTCCACGGATGGGCGATGAACGACGACGTCGGCGACAGCAGCAGGATGTGATCGTCCTTGGCGCTGACGAAAGCGTTGATCGCGACGATGCCGTCACCGCCAGGCCGGTTCTCGATCACCACCGGCTGACCCCACTTTTTCGCCAGACGATCCGCCAGCAGGCGACCGCCAATGTCCGTGCCGCTCCCCGGCCCGAGCGTCAGGATGAACTTGACGCTTCGCGTCGGCCACGCCTGCGCCGACGCGGACACCGCTCCCACCGCGATGACGGCAAGAGTGCCCAACGTGGCCGCAAGAATGGAACGTCGCAGACAGCTCATATTTTCTCTCCGGCATTGGAATTCGTGCCGGAGCATACGCATTTCGACTGCGATTGGAATGGCGGCGCCACTCGTCAATGTGACGCACCGCGGCAGCCTGGGACTACCGCTCTTCGGTTTTGTTGCAGCGCGAAACGAATGTTGGCATTGCCAGCACCGCTCCCAGAAGCAGCCAGAACGCGCGCTGATAAAGCATTTCGTGCACCAGCGACATCACCGCGAGCGAACACAGAATGAGCAGCAGCAACAGCGCCGCGGGATCGCCGCGGCGGCGCAACGCATCGATCAACAAACGCCACGCGGCGGCGAGGAACACGGCGGTCCCCGCCAGACCGATTTCCGCCAGCAGCCACACCAGCGTCGAGTGAATCATCTGCGGTTCGCTCGAGAGGCGGGTCTGCAACTCCATGTAGGCGCCAAGGCCGGCGCCGAACAGCGGATGCGCGAGGAACATGCGCAACCCATCTTTCACGGTCTGGATGTGTTGGAGCGTGACCGATTCCGCGCAGCCGAACCCGGCGAACAACTCGCGCGTCGGACGCTCGGGCCATGGCGCCGATGCGGCCGAGCTCGAAGACAGCATCTGCGTGGGCACCTCGGCGAACTGGGCAACCAGCCGCGCGGCGAAATTCACCGCGATCTCTGTGGCGAACGTCACGAGTTGCACCAGCGATGGCAATGCCATGACGGCCGCAATCCCCGCGCCCGCCGCCAGCACAGCCAGCACCATGGGCCGCGGCGCGACGCCCATCATCCAAGCCGCCAGAAGCACCGCGGGCGCTGCCAAAAACCCGGCTCGCGAACCGGCGAACCAGATGCCCGCCAACGCCACCGCCATCAGACCGACGCGCACCGCCGAACGTTCGCGCAACACGATCGCCGCCGACAACACCAGCGTCAGCATGAAGGCAAAGGCATTGGCATTCTGCGAAAATGCGGAGATGCGAAACTCCACCAGGCCGCCCGCCAGACCGAGGCCCAGCCGGTTGGCCGCCGAGAGGGCAATCTCGATCAGCGCGATCGCCGCCCCGGTCGTGGCCAGGGTCTTAAGCAGGAACTCCAGGCCGTTTTGCCGCGCACGACCGACGATCAAAGCGCCAGTCGCGCCGTAACACAGCGGCACCAGCCAGCCGAGGCCCTTGTTGACGAACGCCCAATCGGTCCAGCCGAACACGGCCCAGCCATTTAGCGTGGAGAGCAGGATCACTGCCGACGCCGCGGCCACCCATGCACCGACATTGGCAATCCGCCAGACCGGCCACGCCTTGCCGAAGTGGTGAAGCGCCAGCAGGCTCGCGCCCAGAACCACAACCGGATCGGCGAGATTGACGCTGATCCGGCCGGAGCCGGTCGGGATGTAGATCTGGAAGAACACCGCCGTCGCCGCCATCAGCGGCAGCAGCCAATCGAGCGCGGCGGCGTAGTCGGGAGCGGCGGGATCGGCAATCGCCGGCGCTGACTGCGCCTGCGGCCGCCAGCCGACCAGGATGACAAGCGCCGTGATGGCGACCACCGCGAGCGACATGAATCCGATCACCAGCGCGATCAGCAGCGCGGCGGCGCTGGTGAGGCCGATGGCCTGCAGCGCCACCACCGCGCTGAGTTCGCGCAGGCCCCACCCGCCGAAACTGATCGGCAAGCTTGCCGCCAGCATGACGATGCATGACGCCGCCGCCAGCGAGGCAATGCCGATATGCGGCGCGAGCGCACTTTCCAGCGCCACATAGGCGGCGAGCGTCGTACCTTGGATCGCCAGCGAAATGACGAAGCTGCGGAACAGCCGATACAGCAGTTCGGGCGTCGCCGTCCGAACGAGGCTCACCAGCGCCGGGCCCCAGGCAAACAGTACCCCGGCCGCGAGCACGGCAGCGAGGCCGAGCGCGAGCTTGATCAGCGGTACGCCACCGGATTCCAGATTGATGCTCAGGGTGCCGAACAGATAGAGTGCGCCGCATCCGGCGAGCAGCAGCGAGACACTCAGCGCCACCACGCGCTCGTAGCCGGAGATCACCACGGTCGCGGCCGGGGGGATTCCCCGGCGTGACAGCACCGCGCCCCGGCCGATCAGTTGTCCGGCAAACTGGAAAACCGCGTTGCCCACGATCTGCCCGACACTGAGCGTCATGGCGGCGTCGCGGAAGGTCAGCCGATAGCCGAGATCGGACGCGATCAGCTTCAGCCGCAGCGACGACAGCGCGACGCCAACGAGCAAAAGAGCCGCCACCATTGCCACCGACGAGGCGAGCAGCGTCGGCCAGGCAGCCGCAAGCGCCTGCGCGTCAGACACCCAGAACACCGTGGACACGACCGACAAAAGCAGCAAAGCAGAAACTGCCAGCCTGGCGATCCTGGGCTTGGGCATTCGCGCCTCCTGACCGGCCAGGAACCATCGTGCGCCGAGTCGCGCAATATTTTGCTGCCGCCCCCGCGATAAACCGGTGCGCGAATCAACCGACGCTGGAGCGGGTTCGCACCGGAACTCCGCCGCCCCGGTATGCGGGCACCCGCATTGACAACCGCGCGGCCCGCGACGAAGGATGCCGCCGACAAACGTCAACACGGGGAGTGAAATGGAGAAGAATCCAGTTCGGCGCATCGTCACCGGCCACGACGCCGACGGCAAAGCAGTGGTCCTGATCGACGCACCGACGCCCTACGTCAACCAGCGCGGCGAAGGCAACGTCACGCAACTGATGTGGATCACCAACGAGTCGCCGGTCGACCTGTCCCATACCCGCGATCAGGCCGCCCAGAAGACCGGCGTGCCGCCGCCCAAGAGCGGTTCGATCCTGCGTATCGTCGACTTCGCGCCGATCAAGGGCGAACTGCCGCACGGCGTCGATCACCACGCCATCCTGCAGCAGATGGGGATCGATCCGGCGACGCAGGGCTATCAACGGCACCTGTACACGCACCGCACCCGCTCGATCGACTACGCGATCGTGATGGAAGGCGAAATCGACATGCTGCTCGATGACACCGAGGTGCACTGCAAGGCCGGCGACGTGCTGGTGCAGCAAGGCACCAATCACGCATGGGTCAACAAGTCGGGCAAGCCGTGCCGCATTGCCTTCGTGCTGATGGACTCGGAAGTTCCGCCGGCCTGGAAGCAGGACTGGAAGCCGAAGAAGTAATCGGCTGGCACAAACCATCCACGTCATTGCCGGACTTGATCCGGCAAACCAGCTCTCCCATCAAGAAGATGGCCCCCCGGGTCAAGCCCGGGGGTGACGACTGCGCAACGGAGCGGCGCAAGTCATCGGCACGACATTCTACTCCGCCTTCCAGGGTATGACCTTGCGCTCGATCTCCTGAAGGATGACCGTGGCGATCAGGCCGAGAATGCCCACGGTAACGATACCGACGAACATGATGTCGACCTGCAGAAGCTCCCACGAGTTCCAGATCAGGTAGCCGATGCCGGCCTTGGTTGCGACAAACTCGGCCGCCACCAGCACGATGAACGACACCGCCAGCGAGATGCGCAGGCCAGCGAAAATCATCGGCAGTGCGCCGAAGAACACGATGCGGCGGAACACCACCCATTGGCTGGCGCCGTAGTTCTTCGCCACATCCCAGTAGATCTTCTCGATGTTGGCGGCGCCAACATAGGTGTTCACCACCACCGGAAAGAACACCGCGGTCACCACCAGCGCAATCTTGGAGGCGTCGCCGAACCCAAAGGCGAGCAGCAGCAACGGCATCAGAGCGATTTTCGGAATCGGAAACAGGCTGGCGATCAGCGGATCAAAGAAGATGCGCACCGGCCGGAACATCGCCATCAGCAGGCCGACCGCGATTCCAGGGATGCTGCCGAGGAAGAAACCGGCAAACACCCGCCAGAGCGTCACCACCGTGTGCTTGGCGAGTTCGCCGCTCGCCACCATTTCCCAATAGCGCCAGGCGATATCGCTCGGCGCCGGCACAAAGCGGCGGTCGCCGACTCCCGCCATCAGCAGCACCTGCCACAGGGCGATGAGCCCGATCGGAGAGATCAGGTAGAGTAGCCGCTCCTGGGTCTTGGGGCTCACTTTTCCATCTCCGCCCGCGCCCGATTCACCTCTTCCTCCAGCACGCGCCAGATGTCGAGCTTGAGCTTGCCGAACTCCGCCGACGCCGAAAGCTGCAAAAGGTCGCGCGGATGGGGGAACGGCACATCGACGATCTGTTTGATGCGGCCGGGCTGCGCCGTCATGATCACGGTGCGGTCGCCCATCAGCAGCGCCTCTTCGATCGAGTGGGTCACGTAGATCACGGTCTTGCCGGTCTGCTCCCAAAGCCGCACCAGTTCGCTCTGAAGGATGACGCGGTTCTGCGCGTCCAGCGCGGCGAACGGCTCATCCATCAGCAGCATGCCGGGATCGGTGACGAACGCGCGGGCGATGGCGCTACGCTGGCGCATGCCACCGGACAACTGGTGCGGATAGTGATTGCGAAACCGCGTCAGGCCGACAAGCTTGAGCGCCGCTTCGACGCGGGGGGCGGCCTCCGCGCGCGGCACGCCGCGGGTGTCGAGCCCGAAGCGCACGTTGGTCTCGACACTCATCCAGGGAAACAGGCCGCTGTCCTGAAACACCATGGCGTTCTCGACAGCCCACCCGGCGGCATCGACCGTGATGGTGCCTGAGGTCTGCTTGTCGAGACCGGCCAGGATGCGAAGCAGGGTCGACTTCCCGCAGCCGCTGGGGCCGACGATGCAAAGGAACTCGCCGGGCGCCACCTTGAGATCGACGTGGTCGATGGCGACCACGCTGCCCTGCCCGCTGAGATATTCGCGGCGCAGCCCCGCGATATCGACCGAAGCGCCGCGTCGCTGCACCGACATCAAGCTCCCCCTGCCCGGACATTTTTCAATCCCGGCAGCCCTGGAGCTTGCTGTCCTTGTTCTGCAACTGGAACGGCCCGAGCTTTTTGTTGGCTTCGTCGATGAAACTCGAATTCACCACGCGCTCCGCCGGGAATTTCTGCGCCGACATCTTGTTGGTGACATACCACGCGTTGATATCGAGCATGCTGGCGGTGTTTATCCTGCCGTTCGGGCTGCGCGCCGGCCACGGATATTTTTCCAGCAGTTCCTTGCGCGGCTCGGTCTTGCTGCTGACCAGTTCGTCGATGACCTCCTGGCGGTTCGCACCGCCGTGATAGGCTTGGCAATACTCGCGCGCGCCGCGCAGCCACGCGGTCATGTACTTTTGAACGAGCTCGGGATTGGCCTTCACCCAGTCGCTGTTGGCCATGATGACCGCGATCGTCATCGGCTGCGGCTGCACCAGGGCATCGACATTGCCGAACGGAACAGCCAGCCCTTGCTCTTCGAGTTGCCAGACGAACGGCGGAATGATGATGGCGGCGTCGATCGCCTTGTTGCGGAACGCCAACCCCATCTGCGTGAACGGGAAGATTTTCAGGTCGACGTCGGCGATGGTCAGACCTTCGCGCTCCAGCATCTTGCCGACCTCGTAGGTCGAGACCGAGCCCTGGCCGTTGCTGGCGATCACCTTGCCCTTCAAATCCTTGAAGCTCTTGACCGTATCCTTGAGGTCCGGCCGCAGCATCAGGTTGTGACCGATCGGCGTCGAGACGCGGTCGGACAGCATGGTGATCGGAAGGTTCTTCTCCAGCGCGTTGAAGATGCCCGCCGAAATGCCGCCGGCGACGATGTTGTACTGGTTCTGCGCCAGCAGGGCGATGACGTTGGCGGTGGTGTCGATGTCATCCCACTCGAGCTTGATGCCGGCTTCCTTGAAGTAGCCGCGCTTGAGCGCCATCAGTTCGGCGGCATTCGAGGTCGAGCGAGCGATGCCGACCTTGACCGTCTGTTCCTGCGCGGAAGCCGTTCCAAAGCCGGCCGCGCCCACCGCAGCCAGCAAAATCCACGACAGCACTCTCATGGTGTTCCCTCCGCCCGTCTCGTTGAATGGCCGTATCAGGGTGTCCGGCTTATTTGTCGCCCGCCGGTGCCTTGATGAAGTAGCGCCCTTCGCCGTCGCGGTCGAGGGATAGCTTGTCGCGCAGACCGGCCAACGTGCGCACCACCTCGCGGCCGTCCCGGCTGCCAACCGCGCTCATCAGGTCCTCAAAGAACTTCGGGCCGTCCGCCAGGGCCGCCTCCACCGAGACGAACCGCTTGCCGCCGAACGTCGGCGGCGCCGGCACCCGGGCCTCCAGCCGGGCGCCTTGGCCGAACGGCCAGGTCAAGTCGAATCCGGCCTTGCCGCCCACCCGGCTGCCGGGCGGCAGCGACGGGTCGAGTGGCAGGGTGCGCATGCCGCTCATGACGATCAGGTCGCGGTCGGGCTGGAAGCGCGTCGCCATCGCCCAGTCCATCTGCTCGTCGGAGAAGATGTCGATGTCGGGATCGACCACGAAGACATTCTTGCAGTTGGCGAGCGCGCCCATGCAGGCGCCGATGGCGTTGCGCGCCTCGCCCGGAACGCGCTGGCGGATGGCGACGCGGACGTTGAAGGCGCCGCCGCTCGAGGTCGTTGCATAAACCGCGACCGGCTCGCGCACCGCGGCCTGCAGCGCATGCCAGATGCTGATCTCGGTGCGCAGCGCCGAAAGCTGCGCGGTGTCGGTGCGGCCGAGCGTCTTGCCGCCGATGGTCGAGGTCTGGAACAGCGCATCGGTGCGGTGGGTGATCGCGGTGACGTGAAACACCGGGTTCTTCTTCACGGCGCCGTAATAGCCGAGGAATTCACCGTACGGACCCTCCGGCTCCCGATGGCCCTTTTCATCGAAATAGCCCTCGATGACGTATTCCGCATCGGCCGGCACGCGGATGTCGTTGGTGACGCATTTCACCACCGCGAGCGGCGCATCGCGCAGGCTCGCAACGATCCCGAGCTCATCGACCGGCATCCGCATAACGCCGGCGACGTGATCGATCGGATGGGCGCCGAGCACGAAGCTCACCGGTGTCGGCTTGCCCGCCGCGGCGTTGGCCAGATAGATCGCCTGCAGATCGCTCGGTGCGACCAGATCGACGCCGGTTTCGTGCGGCGAGCGCAGCATTAGCCGGCGCAGTCCGACGTTGGTGAAGCCGGTTTTCGGATCGATGACGTAATCGATGGTGGCGGAGATATAAGGCCCGCCATCGGCGCCGTGCTGGAGATGCACCGGAAGCTTCGTCACGTCGGCGTCGGCACCGGTCAGCACCACCGCCTGACAGGGCGCCTCGGCGCGCGAGACCTCGAAAATCTCGGGCTTGTTGCGCAGCCGCTTGGTTACTTCGTTCATCAGTTCGTGCGGCTTGACGCCGAAGGCCGCTGCGATCCGCGCGCGGCCGCCCATCACATTGCCGACCACCTCGGCACGCTCGGGACCGGCGGAGCGGAACAGCACCGCTTTGCGGTTGCCCTCCATCACCTCGGCCAGACCGGCCAGATCGACCGGCTCGGTCCGGGTCTCGAACTCGTCGGTGCCGGCCAGGCTCTCGACGAAGCGGCGCAGCCGGAAACGCTCGAAGTCCACGGCGTTCGGACGCAGGTTTGCCCCGGTCTTTTCAACGACATTCATCGGCAACACTCCCTGCCCGAACTATAAGGGTTTCCGTCCCGCGCGGCCAACCGTTGCACTGGCAACGACCGCGCCCGTTCGATAGTCTCCCGGCCGCGCCGCCACAAGAGAGAACAGAGAGAATCCATCGTCATGGATCTAAAGCCGACCGCCCACGGCGGACCGTATATCGGGCGGCCGATGCCGCGCTTCGAAGACCTCCGCCTGGTGCGCGGCGCGGGGAAATATTCCGACGATTTTTCGATGCCGGGCCAGGCCATCGCCGCGTTCGTTCGCTCGCCGCACGCCCACGCCAAGGTCATGCGGATCGGGACGGATGCCGCCCGGAAGATGCCGGGCGTGATCGCGGTGCTGACCGGCGCGGACTATGTCGCCGACGGACTGAAGGGTGCGCTGCAACGCGCAAACCCAGCCGGCGCGATCGACATCAAGGTTCGCGCCTTCGACTCTGCAAAGCGCCCCGTGCTCGAAGAACAGCAATACCATGGCGCGGGTGACGGCGGGGTCGATCTCGGCGACCTCGGCCCAGGTCCGGGGGTAGACCGCCTGGAGGTA
>JAPLPD010000026.1 GCA_026400395.1 Alphaproteobacteria bacterium
CACAGCTCAGGTGACGAGCACGACGGGGCGGCGCTCTGTCCCTAGCTCATCTTCGCAACGTCAGCCCGACGTTGGATCGACCGAGGAAAGCGTCGGTTCCGTCAAATGGTACAACGCCACTAAAGGGTTTGGATTCATAGGTCAGGATGGGGGCGGGAAGGATGTTTTCGTCCACGCGAAAACGCTCGAGCGTGGCGGGCTGAGCGGGTTGGCGGAGGGTCAGCGTGTACGGATGCAAGTTGGTCAAGGCCAGAAAGGGCCGGAGGCTCGCTCGATCGAACTCCTGGACTGAACAACTGTTTACTCACCTAAGATTTACCGCTGCTCCCGCCACCCCACCGGAAACCGCCTCATCATACCGTACAGCTGCAATCCGCAGCCGGATATCAGCGCCGTCTGGGCTGACATCGACGCGCTCCACGAGCAACTCAACAATCCGCGCCTGCTCGGCAGGAAACAGCTCGTCCCAGAGTGGATCGAGCCGCACCAGTGCATCGCGCACCTCGGCCTCCGAGATGTCGCCCATCGATTTTGTCGCGCGCCACGTGCCGACAATGATCTCAGGCGTGCGCAGCAGGCCGCGCAGCTGGTCGACGACCGCGCTCTCGATCTCGGCCGCCGGGACGCGCCACACAGTGCACGCGTCGGAATCACGTTTCAGAACGTCGGTAGAGAGATAATGCGCGGCGTAACGCTTAATCCTCTTTGATCTTTGCCGTGGTGATGACCTGTCGCCACTTCGCCGTGTGTGCGTCGATGACCTTCTGAAACTCGGCAGCCGGCTTGCCTTCCATGTCGAAGCTACGCGTCGCCATAGTTGCCTTGATGTCCGGTCGCTGAATAATGTCGTTCAGATCCTCGTGGATTTTCTTGATCGTCGCGGCTGACGTGCCCGCGGGCGCAAACATGCCGAATATGCTATAAGTTTCATAGCCTGCGACTCCCGCTTCCTGCATCGTCGGCACGTCAGGGGCCTGCACCGATCGTTTGGTTGTGGTAATCGCCAGCGCTCGAAGCTTTCCGGTCGGGAGATGGGGTAGAATGTTCGATGAAGCCGTGATGGTCGCATCCATCTGGTTGGCTAGCATTGCCATCGTAGTTTCGTTCGCACCCTTGAACGGCACGTGAGTGAGCTGCACGCCGGTCAACGCCATGAAGTATTCCATTTGAAGCCGCTGGATGCTCGCTGGACCGGTCGAACCATAGTTGATCTGGCCAGGTTTCAACTTTGCCAGCGCGATGAACTCCGACACAGTTTTAGCCGGGACATGCGTGCCGATAGTCAACATGTGGGATGCGGTGGCGACCATCGAGATCGGCGCGAGTTCCGATACCGAATACGGCATTGATGCATAGATCACAGGGTTAAAAATAAACGTACCGTCGGTCGTGAACAGAAGTGTATGGCCATCGGCCTCGGCCTTGGTGACGACTACCGTACCAATGTTGGTGTTCGCGCCCGGGCGGTTTTCAATCACCACAGGCTGTTTCCACTTTTCGCTAAGGTGAGGCACGATGACGCGCAACATTACGTCTGGCGCCCCTCCCGCTGTGAACGGAATGATGATGCGTACGGTCTTGCTGGGAAAATCGGCGGCGGAGCCGGACTGCGCGATCAGCGCGAGAGCAAGGACAGTGCAGAGACGTGTAAAGACGCGAATGCGGCGGATCGTCATGAGCGAATCCCCAGTTTCCATCGACTACGATATTCAAGAAGAGTGCCAGCGTATACCACGGCATACCGTCGCGTAAGGCTTCGCCTATTCTAAGTGACAGAGGCACGATATGCGCGAAGCAGAGTTGGTCGTCGAGGCGATGCAACGGTCGACTATGAAGTTCGCCTCGACAATGTTCGGCGCCAGCAGCGTTAGCCGTAGGGCGCGACCGACTTAGGGCTCACGGATTTTGTTGACCGCGGCGATCTCCGCAATGGTCGCATGCGTTTCGCTGGTCGATCCATCGGGCAGACTATCTATGATTGCCGGCGTCTAACGGATTCGGTGGGCAAGTATCACCGCTTGTTAACGGCTCATTGCCATTCTGCCGGCCGAACGATTCTTGGGGCGACGAGTGAGCGCGGAAGCACTCATGCCGAGTGATTATCGTCATATTGGTGAAGTCGCCGAAAGGCGATTGATCTTGTAAGTCCATTTGGAATCTACCGCTAACCAGTCAAACCGTAGATAGCAGTTGCATGGAAATCCGTCTAATATCGATCCTCTTGATTAC
>JAPLPD010000043.1 GCA_026400395.1 Alphaproteobacteria bacterium
GCAAGCTTCACATCTCGAGCGGTCGGTTTCGCAGTCGTCCTGATGAAGAAGTTCTGCATCATCGCATCAATCGCCGACATCCGCTTTGGTTTTCCGTCCACAATCGCCGTAACAAGCTTCGATCCTGCTCGTAAAACGACATCGCTTAGCAGACTTGATGATTGTCGTTTCCTGCCCGATGGATTTCCTGACCGGCCTTTCACAAATCGATTTTTGATCGGGGGCTTTTTGTAACCAACCTCGTAGGGTGGATCTTCATCATCAGTGTCATCTTCAGACATTCCCGTCACCGCTACCTTTAAACGCCGAGCGACGGTCGACGCTGACCTCTTCGAATGTCTTCAGTGATTCCGCCTGCACAGCATCTCTGCCGGTAAATTCCTGCCAACGGCGTATCGCAACGTCAACGTAGTTCGGCTCGATCTCGAGCGCGAAGCAGCGGCGTCCGACACGCTCGGCGGCTAGGATCGTCGTACCTGACCCGCAAAACAGATCGAGGACGATGTCACCCCGGGCTGTGCAGTCCTTGATCGCATCAGCGACCAAGGCGACAGGTTTTACAGTGGGGTGTGCGGCGAGATCGTCCAGTCGGCCATGGCGGAACGTGTTGACGCCCGCGTATGTCCAGACGTTACTTCGGTTTCGGCCGTGCTTGCCCAGCTCGATGTTATTGCGATGAGTTGTTCCACCAACACGGAACACGAGTATCATCTCATGTTGTGAACGGTAGAAGCTGCCTTGACCGGCATTGGTCTTGACCCAGACCACGGTGTTAAGTTGCTGAGGATAGACCGGCTTAGCCGCCTCGGTGAGTTCGCATACGTGGCGCCAGTCCATGCAGATGAAGTGAACGGCACCGTCTCTTGAGGCAGCGGCACCATTGCCGAGTGTTTCAGATAGGAAAGCCTCAAACGCCGCAGGGCTCATTTCGCCTGATGCCTCTGCAAACTCGGCGTGTTGGATATCGCCACGGCCGACGACACTTCCGATTCTGACGTTGTACGGCGGGTCGAAAAACGCCATAGTCGCTTCTTCGCCGTGCATCAGAAGTTTTACATCTGCAGCCGAACGCGCGTTCCCATTCATCAGCCGATGGTTGCCCAGGATCCAGATATCACCAGGCTGGCTCACCGCAGGACTGTCGGCGGGAGGAGGCGCATCGTCCGCTGGGTCATTGCTGCCATCGAGATCAATTGTGATCTGATCGATCTCGGCGACGGCAAAACCTGTGATTTCGATCGTGAGGCCTTCTTCGGCGAGCAGCTGGGTCATTTCGGAAAACTCAACGTTGAGTATCTCGCGGTCCCAGCCAGCATTGGCGGCGATCTTGTTATCAGCCAATCGGAATGCCCGCTTTCTGGCCTCCGAAAGGCCTGTGACCCTTACCGAAGGCACATCAGCATGGCCAAGCAGTTGTGCCGCGCGATGGCGTCCATGGCCAGCCAGGATGTTGCCGGCTTCATCAATCAAGATCGGCTGAATGTTGCCGAACGCGGCCATGCTCTCGGCGATCTGGCGAACTTGTTTTGCCGAATGTGTACGGGCATTGCGGGGATGCGGCTTAAGCGTTGACGTGGGGATGTACTCGATCGTGAGGCGTTCCATCTGGCTCTCCGAATGCACAGCGCTCTCGCGCTGGCGAAATAATTAAAAGTTCGGGTGTGAGCAGATCTCAGGAACATCTGCGCGTGGCAGATAAGCCGCGTCAAAGGCCATTGGCGCTAGGCGCGTCTTCATCACGAGCATTGCTCGCGGCGGTGACAGGGATTCCCTGTTTAAGATCCGTCGGTATCGATGGAGGCGTTGCCTCAACGACCGATGAAGCAGAAATACTGATTAGCGCCCGTCGATACAAGGAGAAAATTAATGATGTACTTTTCTTACTCTCGCAGGCACTTTGAGCGAAATTTCATTAGGGGGCATGTTGAAGGGGCATGGCGTGTGAGCACAAGACCATCCGGTTTCGCGAATCTTCGATTTTTTTCGTGGTCCAAGTCACGATGCTGGCCGGCCTTCAACGCATTCGCATATTGACAAATTATGGAATGCCCCATCGCCACCTGCCGAGACAACCAAAAAGGCCTCGATTGATCTGATGGCAGCGGCCAAGGTCCAAACTGTCTCAAAACTACCGACCGCCCTCCCGGACGCACGCCCGCCAAGAGTGCGTTGCGCACCGTTCCCGGCTCGCAATCCCGGGGCGTCGACATGCCGCTGAATGAATTGGTCAATGCGAGCGGCCCCGGATCGTCGGGCGTATCGTCACCCGATGC
>JAPLPD010000175.1 GCA_026400395.1 Alphaproteobacteria bacterium
CCGCCAGACGCGGCCCTACGGGCGCACGCCGCCGCTGCTGGGGCGCCTCCGGTCGGGCTCCGCCCTCCCTTCGTCACCCCAGCAGCGGCGCATTCTCATCCTGATTGTCGCGGGATTCTCACCTTGATTGTCGCGCCGCAAGCGGGCGGCCGTCGGCTTCGGACGCAACATCCGGGCGCTGAACGCCCACACCGATCCGGACGACTTCATCCGCCGTGTTCCACTGAGCCTATTGGTGGATGGTGAACCGACGCCGTCCATGTCCGTGGAGATCGCCGCCCGCACCACCGGAAACGCGTCGCCGCTGAAAATCTCCAGTTCGGGCGTGATCCCGAACACCATCGCGCTCAACTTCGCCGGCGGGGCCGACGACATCCCGACCTATTTGTTCTCCGACCTGCGAGCCTGCGCCGAAAGCGGCAACATGGATTTCTTCCGGCGCCACTTCGACGGCAAGGCGGTGCTCGTTGGGACCGTTCTGGACATCGAGGATCGCAAGATCACGTCAAAGCGTTTCGCGACCGCACCCGAGGGCGCATACGCGGAGCGCTGCGTGCTGCCACCGCCCGCCAGCGGCCATAAGTTCACACGCGATTCAATCGCGGGCGTTTACATCCACGCGACCGCGGTGAACAACATTGTCCGTGGCGATACGCTGGTCGAATTTAGCTCCGCGTTAACCGCCGCACTTTCGTTCGTCATGGCCGCGCTCGCGGCGCTGGTGGCGCTGGCATTGGGCCCCGCCACGGCTACTGTTGGGTTTCTCGGACTTGCATTGACTTGGGTCGCCGGCGCCACCGTGGCCTTTCGGCAAGCATATGCGCTACCGTTGATCGAGCCAGTTCTGGCCGGCCTCGGTGCGCTCGGCGCCATGATCGGCTACCGCTTCGTCATCGCGGATCGCGGCAAGCGCCTGCTGCGGCAGAGCTTCTCGCTGTATCTGCCGCCCGCGCTGATCGAAAAGATGATGACTTCGAACAAGCCGCCGGCGCTGGGTGGGGAAATCCGAAACGTAACCGTCTATTTTTCCGATATCGAAGATTTTTCATCGCTGTCGGAGAGGACCGATCCTGCCGATCTCGTCCGCGCGATGAACGAGTATCTGTCGGCCATGACCGACATCGTCGAGAGACACGGAGGTTTCGTCGATAAATACATCGGGGATGCGATCGTGGCCGTGTTCGGCGCACCACTCGACGATCCAGATCATGCGACCAATGCCGTTCACGCCGCTTTGGAGTGCGCCGCCCAACTCGGGCGACTGGGGCTCATCCGTGTCGTGTTTGGAAGCACCGTCCGCCAGCGCATCGGCCTCAACTCAGGTGAGGCCATCGTCGGCAATATCGGCTCCCGCCGACGTTTCAATTACACGGTGATGGGAGACACGGTGAACCTGGCCTCCCGCCTCGAAGGCGCCAACAAGGTTTTCGGCACCACCGTGATTGCTTCGGAGACCACAGCGAATGCAACCGGTCGCGCGTTTGCGTGGCGAGAACTTGACCTGATCCGCGTCAAGGGACGGTCCCAGGCGGTCAGAATTTTTGAGCCCCTCGCCGCCACAGGCCAGGTCTCGCCGGAGCAGGCGCTCTACGCGGACGCCTATGCCGACGGGCTGGCGCGCTATCGGACCAAAGACTTCGCGGGCGCCGCCGACCGCTTCGCAGTCGCGGCCGGCGCGGATCGGGCATCCGCGCAGTTTCTGGAGCGAGCCAGCAAGCTCGCAAGCGCCCCGCCCGGACCGGACCGGACTGGGACGCCGTCAACACGCTCGAAGAAAAATAGGATTGCGCCGGATGGATCTGCGCAATCCTGGTCGAAGTCCGGTACCGCTAAAGAAACTCTTTCTTCAGGTCCACCGACGAGCGCACGTTCAAGTGCTCGAAATTATGCCGGAGCCATTCGCCGGCGAGCGCACGCCCGCGGTCACGCAGCATCTGCAGAAATGCCCAGTCGGACTCCATTTTGCTGGCCGAATTCAGATCGGCCATCGCCAGATCGGCTCGCACAGAGTGAATCAACACATATTTCAACTTCTCCCGGAACTCATCCTTGATCCAGCCATCGTCCAGCAACTTCTGCACGAAATAGACTGAACGCAGTTCCTTGATGAGAGAGGAATTGAACGTGATTTCGTTAAGACGGTTGGCTATGTCGGCCGCGGTTTTTGGCGTTCCAGCCCGCTCGATCGGATTGATGTGCAAAATGACCACGTCGCGCGACGTCGTGTTGTAGAACAGCGGGTACAGAACGGGATTGCCCATGTACCCGCCATCCCAATAGTGTTCGCCAGCGATTTCAACGGCTTGAAAAACCTGTGGCAGGCACGCCGAGGCAAGAACCGTATCGGCCGTCACTTCGTGCGAGTCGAAGATTTTGACCTTCCCGGTGCGAACATTGGTCGCGCAAATGAAAACTTTGGTGACCTCACGATTCTTATGCAATTCCTCAAAGTCGACCTGCTGCTCCAGAACCTCGCGCAACGGATTGTAATTCGACGGGTTCAGCTGATACGGCGAATAAAGGCTCATCATCGACTTCACGAGCCCGCCCATCGGATTTTCCGGCATGAAGGCGTCCCAAGGCATCTTCGGCATTTTGAAACGCTGCCCGGCGTCAGAAATGGCCTTCCAGAAATTATGCAATGCCTCTCGCGCGCCGTCGTTGCCCTTCAATTTTCCATAGGCATAGACGACCGCGTTCATTGAACCCGCACTGGTTCCGCAAACGCCCTCGATTTCGATTCGACCGTCTTCGAGGAATTTGTCCATGACGCCCCACCCGAAAGCGCCGTGAGAACCGCCACCTTGCAAAGCAAAGTTGATGATCTTCTTCTGCCCGGTCGAGGCACCGGCTTCTTTAGGCGATACTTGGGGTTTCGACGTCATGGACTGGATACCTTTGGTACTGGTCAGATGTTCACGCTTGTGACAACCGAGATGGATCGTTCAGATTTCGGCTGGTCCGCTCAGTGCGCGGTCCAACCGCCCTCAACGGCAATGCTCGTACCGGTGATCGACGCCGCCGCATCGCTGCAAAGGAAGACGGCTACTCCCGCGAGCTGCTCGGTGGTGACGAACTGCTTGGTTGGCTGCGCCGCCAGCAGCACGTCGCGCTTCACCTGCTCCTCGGTGATGCCGCGCGCCTTGGCCGTATCCGGGATCTGCATCTCGACCAGCGGGGTGAGCACGTAGCCTGGGCAGATCGCGTTCACCGTCACGCCGTTCTCAGCGACTTCGAGGGCCACAGTCTTGGTAAAGCCCAGGACGCCGTGCTTCGATGTGACGTAAGCCGATTTGAACGGCGAAGCGACGAGCGCGTGCGCGGAGGCCAGGTTGATGATGCGCCCCCACTTCTTCGACTTCATGTAGGGCACGGCCATGCGCGTGGTGTGAAATGCGGACGTCATGTTGATGGCGATGATCGCGTCCCACTTCGCCGTCGGAAAATCCTCGACCGGCGCCACGTGCTGGATGCCCGCGTTGTTGACCAGGATGTCGATACCGCCGAGATCCGATGCTGCCTTGCGCATCATCGCCTCGATCTGGTCCGGCTTGCTCATGTCCGCGCCGTCATACAGAACTTTGATTCCGAATTTGGCGGCAAGGTCCGCGCGCAGCTTTTCGATCTCGGCGGCGTTGCCAAAGCCATTGAGCACCAAGTTCATGCCTTCCTTGGCGAACCCTTCGGCGATGCCCAAGCCAATTCCACTGGTCGATCCAGTGATTAGTGCATTCTTTCCCTTAAGCATGTTAACTACTCCGATGTGTGCAATAGCTCGATAGTCACCAACGCCGGTGACGGCATGAAGAATTAGAACGACGTGTCGTGGGGGTGGACTACGGCACCACTTCTCCCCCCGAAGGAGTGATACGCCGAACTGAAGGATAATCTGATCAAGCTGTCTCGGCCAGAGGCGTTTTTTCGGCCCATTGCAGATTTGTTGGGCAGCACGCCCGCGAACCAGCCGCACGCTCGTCAAAAGAATTATACCAGTATCGAAAATGTTTCTTCGTATGCTCCCTGTGACCGGCTACTGTCAACGGCTACACTGGCGTCGGCGCGAACGTTAAACTAACATTCCTACCGGACCGTTCAGTGATTGCCGGGCCCAACCAGAAAACGCCGACTGATTGTCTGCCTGAGCCCAACTCGTGGGGGCTTGGCCAGTAGCAGAGGATACTAAAATGAACGCCGAGCAGATTTTAAGTCTTCCTTCGATGCCGGCCGCCAGCCCCAGCTATCCGCTGGGGCCTTATCGCTTCATCGATCGCGAATTCATGATCGTTACGTATGAAACCGATCGCGACCTGTTGCGGGAAGCCGTGCCGGAACCGCTCGATCCCAATCCGGACGGGCATGTCCTGTACGAATGGATCCGCATGCCGGACAGTTCAGGTTTCGGTGACTACACCGAAAGTGGCATCGTCATTCCGTGTACCTTCAAGGGCGAACCCATCAACTATACCGCCCAGATGTATCTCGACGATGAGCCGCCGATTTCAGCCGGCCGGGAAATCTGGGGTTTTCCTAAGAAATATGCGCAGCCCAAGCTCGAAGTGCGCGGCGACACACTGACGGGCACGCTGGACTACGCCGGGCAGATAGTCGCCATGGGCACGATGGCCTACAAGCATCAAACGGCGCCCGGCGGGGTGGAAGCCCAAGCCAAAGGAATGGCCAAGACGTCCTGCAATCTAAAGATCATTCCCGACGTGAATGGCGAAGCCAAGATTTGCCAGTTGGTCGCGTACAACCTGATCGACATTGAGGTCAAAGGCGTGTGGCTCTCGCCCGCGCGGCTGAACCTGATCCCGCACGTCAACGCGCCGGTGGCCGATTTGCCAATCAAGCGCGTCGTCGGCGGAAAGCATTTCATCAGCAATCTGACCCTGCCGCACGGTCGAGTGCTGTACGACTACCTCAAGGACGCGTGAGCAGGGACAAAGCCATGAAAAAATCAGACGTCATTGCGCTTGCTTCGATGCCCTTGCAGAGCCCGACTTTTCCACGGGGCCCGTACCGTTTCTTCCGGCGCGCGTATCTCGTCATCAACTACAAGACCGACCCGGCGCTGATCCGCGCCAGCTTGCCGGAGCCGCTGGAGCCGGCCGGCGATGTCGTCGCGGTGCAATGGCTGGACCTGCCCGACGGCGAAGGCTTCGGCGCCTACTCGGCCACGGCGCAGGTCATTCCCTGCACCTTGAAAGGCGAGGCCTGCAATTTCGTCAGCCAGATGTACGTCGACAGTTCACCCCCGCTAGCGGGCGGCCGCGAGATTTGGGGCTACCCGATGAAATTCGGCAAGGCCTCGCTGAAGGTGAATGCCGATACACTCACTGGCTCGCTACATTACGCGACCCAGTCCATCGCCACCGGAACGATGGTCTACAAGCACGACGCGTTCCGCACGGACTACACCACTGAGCGGGAGAATCTGCAGCGCACGCAGATTACGCTCAAGCTCATTCCCGACATCGACGGCAAGCCGGCGATTGCCCAGCTCGTGGCGATCAAGTTCGAGAATGTCGTCGTGCATGGCGCCTGGACCGGGCGAGCCCGGCTGGAGTTGATTCCATCGGTGAACTGCCCGCTCGCAGATCTGCCGGTCCGCGAGGTCATCGGCGGCCATCACATGGAAACCGACATGACGCTGCCTTATGGAAAGGTCGTTCACGACTACCTGGCGTGATGCATGTTGATTTTTGAGCTGAGAGTGGCATTCGTTGACCGTGCGGCGGACGGATTCGCCCATAGTTACGGACGACGCCATGGATCACAGCACAAAAAGCATAGTCGAGGTCGCGACCCGGCTCGGCTTTGCCGATTTACCGGCCGATCTGGTGCACGATTGCAACCGGCGGATTGTTGACACCATCGGTTGCGCGATCGCTGCCTTCGACGAGGAGCCGGTGCGAATCGCTCGCGCGGTGGCGATGCGAGCGGAGGCCGCGGACGGCGCTTCGGTGATCGGCACCGGATACCGCACACTGCCGGAGCTCGCGGCCTTCGCCAACAGCGTGGCGAGCCGCTTTATCGAAGGCAACGACACCTATCCCGGCGGCGGCGGCCATCCGAGCGATTGCCCGCTGCCGATTCTTGCCGTCGCGCAGGCCAGCCGCGCCAGCGCACAAACCGCGATCACCGCGATCGTGCTGGGCTACGAGGTGCATCGCTATCTGTTTCGCGCCTACCCGATGCGGAAGCATGCGCTCGACTATGTGCTCTACAACGCAGTCTCCAGCGCAGTCGGCGCGACGAAGGTGCTCGGATTGTCCGCCGCGCAAACCGCCAACGCCATTGCGCTCGCGGCAGTGCCCAATCTCGGCACCGACATCAGCCGGCGCGGCAACCTCACCATGTGGAAGGGCTGCGCCGCCGCCAACGCGGCGCGCAACGGCGTGTTCGCCGCTGTGATGGCGAAGGAAGGCATGACCGGCCCACCAACGCCGTTTGAGGACGGTTTGACCGCGGTGATTGGCGCCGGGGAGCTCTGTCCGTTCCCGGTCGATCCCAACACGTTCAGCCTGCTGCGGGCTGACTATAAATTCTTTCTCAGCGAATTCCATGCCCAGGGGCCGGCTTTCCTGGCGCTCGAACTGTTGCCTCAGATCGCGCTCGACAACATCGAGACGATCGAGGTGTTCACTTATTACTTTGCCTGGTTTGAGATCGGCAGCGGCGCGGAAAAGTGGGCGCCAACGACACGCGAGACCGCGGACCACAGCATGCCCTACGTGGTGGCGGCCGTTCTGATTGATGGCGCCTACACCGACGCAATCTTCCAGCCCGCGCGATTCCAGGATCGGCGGACACATGAGCTGATGAACAAGATCACGATCAAGGAAGATGCCGAATTCAACAAGCGCTATCCGAACTGCTTGCCGTGCCGGATGACCATCACGATGGCGGGCGGCAAGCAGATGACGGCGGAACTGACCAATCCCATCGGCCATCACGACCGGCCCATGACCGACAAACAGGTCATAGAGAAGTTTCGCGGACTGGCCGGGCGGAAGCTGTCTGCCGAACGAATGGAAAAGGTTCTCGATCGCGTATGGGGCATCGAGAACGAAAACAACTGGCCGATGCTGTTCGACGACTTGCGGATATAGCAACGCTCTCGCGGGAAGTTCTGGCGTTCACACCACCGTCTGATGCCGCTCCAGGCAAATCCGCAGCACTTCGTTCGGCTCGCGCTTCCACCAGTTCTGCGCGGAGAAGATTTCTACGTCGATGGGGCCGTTGTAGCCGGTGGCCTCGACCATCGCGCGGATTGTGCGCAAATCGATGACGCCGTCGCCCGGCATGCCCCGATCGAGCAGCAGGTCGCGCGTCGGCACCAGCCAGTCGCAGACGTGGTAGGTGAGGATGCGCTTGCCCGCGCGGGCGATCTGCCGCGGCAGATCGGGATCCCACCACACGTGATAGGCATCGACCGCGAGACCTACGCCTTCGCCGAGCTGGTCGCAGAGATCGTTGGCGTGGGCCAGCGTATTCACGCAGGCGCGGTCCGCTGTATACATCGGGTGCAACGGCTCGATGGCGAGCGGCACGCCGTTCTCGCGGGCATAGGGCAGCAGCGAGGCGAGCCCATCATGCACCTGCCGGTGCGCGCCGGGCAAATCCTTGGAGCCCTTCGGCAGGCCGCCCGCGATCATCACCAGGGAGCGAGCGCCGATGGCCGCGGCCTCATCGACGGCGCGGCGATTGTCATCGAGCGCGACACGGCGGCCCGCCTCATCGGCCGCGGGAAACAATCCGGCCCGGCAGTAGCAACTAACCGAGAGGCCGGCAGCGCGGATCATCTTGCCGGCCTTCTCGATGCCGGCAGCCTGCACGATGTCGCGCCACGGCGCGATGGCGGTGATGCCCGCGCGCGCGCAGCCCTCGACGAGTTGCTCCAAAGTCCACGGCTTCAATGTCGCGGAATTGATCGCCAGCAACGATCGGTCCTTGGACAGATCGCGCATCAGTGCACACCCCGCGTCGCCATGACGAGCTTCATGCGGTGCGTTGCCAGTTCGGGATCGGCTAGTAGGCCGGCGGCATCGGCCAAACGAAATAACTCGGCGAGGTGCAATGTCGAGCGGGTGCTCTCCTGGCCGCCGATCATGGTGAAGTGACTTTGCAGACCATTGAGATAGGCCATGAACACCACGCCGGTCTTGTAGAATCGGGTCGGCGCCTTGAAGATGTGGCGCGACAGCGGCACCGTGGGCGCCAGTATCTCGTGGAACGACGCCACGTCGCCGCGGGTGAACGAGCCGAGCGCCGCCGACGCCGCCGGAGCGATCGCGTCGAAAATGCCGAGCAACGCGTCGGAATAGCCCTGCGCATCGCCGGCGATCAGCTCGGCATAGTTGAAGTCGTCACCGGTGAACATGCGCACGCCCTGCGGTAGCCGCCGCCGCATGGCGATTTCCTTGTCCTTGTCGAGCAGCGATATCTTCACGCCATCGACCTTGGCCGGATTCGACCCAATCACATCGACGGCGACCTCCATCGCCTTGCCGTGATCCTTGTGGCCCCAGTAGCCGTCGAGCGCGGGATCGAACATCTCGCCGAGCCAATGAATGATGACTGGCTCCCTCACCTGCTCGAGAATGCGGCCGTAAACCCTGGCGTAGTCGTCGGGCGAACGCGCCGCCCTTACCAGCGCGCGGCTCGCCATCAGGATGATGCGGCCGCCGAGCTTTTCAACGGCGGCGCACTGCTCCTCATAGGCGCGGATCACATCATCGATGGTGACATCGGCGCCCGCCGCCAGATGATCTGTGCCGGCGCCGGAGCCGATCAGCGCGCCGGGAAAGTCCCTGGCGGCATCAAGACTCCGCCGGATCAATTCCAGCGAACTCGGCCAGTCCATGCCCATGCCGCGTTGCGCCGTGTCCATCGCCTCGGCGACGCCCAGGCCGAGTGACCACAGATGCCGCCGGAACGCGATGGTCGTGTCCCAGTCAACCGGCGCGTCGAGCCACGGATTGGTCTCGGCAAGCGGATCGGTCACCACATGCGCGGCGGCATAGGCAACGCGATTGAACGGCTTGTCGACTTTCGGGAACGTCTTCGCCGGCCGCGTGGTGTAGCCCGCGGTCATGCCGCCGGAGACTGGAAGGTTGAGGGTCGGCATCCTCACACCTTCAACGCCGGAATATCGATCCAGCGCCGCTCCTTCCAGCTCTTCATCGAGGCCTCGACCAATTGCAGACCCTTGGCGCCCTCCAGCAGCGTCCACTTGAACGGCGCGTCCTCGTACAAATGCCGGATGAACATTTCCCATTCGGTCTTGAAGCCGTTGTCGTAGACACCCAGCCCCGGGACCTCCTGCCACGTCTTGTAGAACTCGATCGGCTGCGGCACGTCGGGATTCCATACCGGCCGCGGCGTGTTCACCCGCGCCTGGCTCCAACAGTTCTGCAGTCCGGCCACCGCCGAGCCGTGCGTCCCATCGACGTGAAACGTGACGAGATCGTCGCGACGCACCCGCGTGCACCACGACATATTGATATTCGCGATCACGCCACCTTTGAGCTGGAAGGTCGCGTAAGCCGCATCGTCCACGTCATTGGTGTAGGTCTTCCCGTTCTCGTCGACCCGCTTCGGAATATGCGTGGCGCCGAGGCAGGTCACGCTCTCGACCTCGCCGAACAGGTTGTCGAGCACGTAGCGCCAGTGGCACACCATGTCGAGGATGATGCCGCCGCCTTCGGCCTTCTTGTAATTCCACGAAGGACGTTGCGCCGGCTGCCAGTCGCCTTCGAAAACCCAATAGCCGAACTCGCCCCGCACCGAGAGGATACGTCCGAAGAAGCCGGAGTCGATCAGCATCTTCAGCTTGAGCAGGCCCGGCAGGAACAGCTTGTCCTGCACCACGCCGTGCTTGATCTTTGCCTTCTTCGCCACCCGCACCAGATCGAGCGCATCCTTCAACGTGTCCGACACCGGCTTCTCACAATAGATATCCTTGCCAGCCTTCATCGCTTTGTTCAAAAGCTCGGCGCGAAGCTGGGTGGTGGCAGCGTCAAAGAACAAGGTGTCCTTCTTGTCTTTGAGCGCCTGATCGAGATCGGTGGTCCAGCGGGTGATGCCGTTCGCCTTGGCAAGCTTCTGCAGGCGGTCGGCGCTGCGCCCGACCAGGATCGGATCGGGCATGACCCGGTCGCCATTCTTCAGGGCCACGCCGCCCTGGGCGCGGATGGCGCAGATCGAGCGGATCAGGTGCTGATTCATGCCCATACGCCCGGTGACGCCGTTCATGATGATGCCGAGCCGTTGTTGCGCCATGAGTGCTCCCTGAATGGTCCTTATTCTGTACCGCAGCCGCGCCCTTGGACGGAAGAGCGCCAACGTGTGACATTAGGGTCCCGGACCGATGGCGGAAAGCCTCGGGCCGGTTGACATTCCGGCGCGGCTCTATGAATCCTGACGGCCCTTCTGGAAGTCGAGTCAGCATGAACATTGTCGGCGTAGACATCGGCGGAACCTTTACCGACCTGGTCGGCTGCGTCGATGGCCGTATCGTTACGTCCAAGACCTCAACCGTGCCCGCCGATCCGGCCCGCGGCGTCGCGGACAGCCTGGCACTGGCCCATTGCGAGATGCCGGCGCTCGCCGAACTCCTGCACGGCTCGACCATCGCCATCAACACTGTCCTGGAGCGCAAGGGCGCCCGCACCGCTCTGATCACCACTCGCGGCTTCCGCGACACCTACGCCATCGGCCGAGGCAATCGGATCGAAGCGTTCAACTTGTTTTTCCACCGGCCGAAGCCGCTGATCCCGCGCGAATTGACCTTCGAGGTCACCGAGCGGATGAACGCCCAGGGCGCCGTGCTCAAGCCGCTCGACGAGGCGGAAATGCAGGCGCTGGCGAAAGCCCTCGCCGCTCAGGGCATCGAGGCCGTCGCGGTGTGCTTCCTGCACGCCTACGCCAACCCGGCCCATGAGCGGCGCCTCGGCGAAATCCTGCGCACCGCCAACCCCAAGCTGTTCGTCACGCTTTCCCACGAACTGGTACGTGAGTATCGCGAGTACGAGCGCACCTCGACCACCGCGCTCAACGCCTTCATCGGCCCGCGCGTGCAGACCTATCTCGGCCGGCTGGAAAGCCATCTGCGCGACGAGAAGTTCACAGGCAAGCTGAACATCATGCGCTCCAACGGCGGTGTCATGTCGGTGCGGCTGGCGCAGGAGCAGCCCGTGTCGATGATGGAATCCGGCCCCGTCGCCGGCATCATCGGCGCAGGCCGCCTGGCGGCGCTGATGGGCATTGGGCGCTGCATCGGCTTCGACATGGGCGGCACCACCGCCAAGGCAAGCCTGATCACCAATGGCATTCCGGCGATTGAGGACGGCTATGTGATCGGGGGCGAAGCCAGCGGCCAGCCGATGCAGATTCCGGTTGTGGACATCGTCGAGATCGGCGCGGGCGGTGGCTCGATCGCGTGGTGCGATCCGACCGGCGGCATCCACGTCGGTCCGAAAAGCGCGGGCGCCGATCCAGGCCCCGCCGCCTATGGCAAAGGCTCGACCGATCCGGTGGTGACCGACGCTAATCTGGTGCTGGGTCGGATCAACGCACAGCGCTTCCTCAACGGCGCGATGAAGCTCGACGTGAAGGCGTCAGAGCGCGCCATCGAAAGCAAGGTCGCGGGACCGACGAAGCTCGGCGTGACAGAGGCCGCGCTCGGCATCGTGCAGATCGCCGACGCCGCCATGTCGCTCGCGGTTCGCGCCGTGTCGGTCAAGAAGGGCGTCGATCCGCGCGAAACCGCGATGATCGCATTCGGCGGCGCGGGCCCGCTACACGCCGTCGCCATCGCCAAGGAGATATTCATTCCGCGAGTCATCATCCCCAAGGTGCCAGGCACGTTTTCGGCGCTCGGCATGCTGATGGCGTCGTGGCGGCAGGACTTCGTCCGCACGCTTTACGGACTGCTTGGCTCGCTCAATGCCAAACACGTCGAGGCCGTGTTCGCGGAATTGGCCGAGGCCGGCAAGACCCAAGTTGCGCGTGACGGGATCGACGCCAAGACCGCCAATTTCTCCTATCTCGCCGATCTCCGCTATGTCGGTCAGGAGCACACCATTGCGATTCCGGTGGGCGATCCCGCGCTGCTCTCCGGCGATTTCGCGACGCTGCGCACGGCGTTCGACACCGAGCACGAGCAGCGCTACGGCCAGGCCGCCACCGATGAGCGGCTGGAAATCGTCAACGTCCGCCTCGTCGTCACCGCGGCGCGGCTGGACACCCTCGCTGAACGCTGGCTGTCGGAGCCGTGGACTCCCGAGCCGCCGGTCGCCGACGAGTGGCGCGACGTCATCATCGACGATCCGGGAAAGCCGGTCCGCACACGCATCGTCTGGCGGCCATCCCTCGCCGTCGGCGCCGCCGTGCAGGGCCCCGCCGTGATCGAGGAGCCGAACGCCACCACCTTCATCCATCCGGGCGACGTCGCCACCATATCCGCCGCCGGCCATCTCATCATCGACGTGAAGCTATGACCCGCAACGAAGCCCATCCGATCACCGTCGAGGTGGTGCGCAACGCCATCGTCGCCTACGCCAACGAGATGGCGAACGCGCTTTCCAAAGCCGCCTACAACATGATGATCTACGAGGTCCGCGACTATTGCTGCGGGCTGATCGACACCCAGGCGCGGATGATCTCACAGAACCGCGGCGGCCTGCCGATCTTTCTAGCCGATCTCGGCGTCGCGGTGGCCGACGGCATCGAGCGCTACGGCCTCAAGGGCTTCGCGCCCGGCGACGTCATCATCATGAATCAAGGCGAGGTGTGCGGTCAGCACCTCAATAATGTGGTGCTCTATTCACCGTGCTTCCACGGCAACGAATTGGTCGGATTCGCCGCCAACCGCGCCCACTGGGTCGACATCGGCGGCGTGCGGCAGGGCTTCGGCTCCTATGGATCGAGCGACATCTACGCCGAGGGCATCCAGATGCGCTCGCTGAAGATCTACGAAGCCGGCAAGCGCAACGAAACCCTGTGGCAGGTCATCCGCGACAACACCCGCTACCCGGATTCTGCCCTGGGCGACATGCGTGCGCAGATTGCCTCCTGTCAGCTTGGCGCCCGCCGCTACGTCGAGTTGATCGCCCGCTACGGACGCGAGACCGTAGAAGCCTGCATCGCCAAGGTCTGGGACCAGGCCGAGGCGTCGGCGCGCGCTGTCATCGAAAAGATTCCCGATGGCGACTACGAGGCGGAGAGCTTTCTAGACAACGACGGCCGGACGCTCGACAAGCCGCTGCGCGTGAAGGTCAAGGTCAAGGTGCACGGCTCGACCATGACGGTCGATTTTTCCGAGATGAACCCGCAGGTGCCCGGCCCGCTCAACTCCGGCCGCGGCGGCGGCATCGCCGGCGCCCGCGTGGCGTTCAAGGCGCTGACCTCGCCCGATCTCGACGTCAACGAAGGCTGCTTCCGGCCGCTCGAGGTGGTTCTGCCGGAGGGCACCATGCTGAGCGCGAAGCCGCCGTCGGCGCTGGGCCTCTGGAGCATCGCGCTGCCGACGGTGATCGACACGATCCTCAAGGCATTAGCGCCCGCCGTGCCGCATCTCATCCCCGCCGCGCACAAGGGCGACATGGGCGGCTGCTCGTTCTTCGGCTTCCGCGACGACGGCTCGCGCTTCCTGCTGATGAATATTTTCGGCGGCGGCTGGGGCGGACGCCCCGACGAGGACGGCGAGGACGCCTCCGTATCCGTGTGCCAGGGCGACGTGCGCAACACGCCGGTCGAGTTGCAGGAGATCAAATATCCGGTTCTGGTCGAGACCCACGCCCTACGGCCCGACTCCGGCGGCACCGGCAAACATCGCGGCGGGCTCGGCGTCGAACTGACCTATCAGCTTCTGCAGAAGTGCAAGGCCAACATCAATCTCGACCGCACCCGCGATCCGCCGTGGGGACTGCACGGCGGCGGCTCCGGCGCGGTCAATGTGTGCACCATCCACCGCGCGGACGGCACCGCGTTCAACATCAAGAAAGCCACCGAAATCGAGATCGCGGCGGGCGACAAGGTCGTGTTCCTCACCGCGGGCGGCGGCGGCTACGGCGATCCGAAGCAGCGCGCGCCCGAGGCGATCGCGCAGGACGAGGCGGCCGGCGTGGTCACCGGAAAGGGCGGGACATGATCGCCGACGAACGCAGGAACCGGCTCACCGAGGCGATGAAAGACGCCGGCCTCGACGTGCTGCTGGTCTACGGCAACGCGTGGCAGGGCGACTACCTGCGCTACGCCTCCGATTTCGGCATCCTGGAGGGCCAGGCGCTGGCGATCGTGCGCAGCGATGGCCACGTCACCCTCTACGTCGACAGTGCACTGGAGGCCGACCGCGCCGCGCTCGACTGCCCCGGCATCGAGACCGTGCTCGCTCCCGATCTGGTCGGCGAGGTGGACCTGGCGCTCAACCGCATGAGCAACCAGAGCGTCGGGGCGGCGCCGCAGCGCCTGTTGCCGCGCCGGATCGCCGCGCGCACCGCCGAATTCAAGATCACCGACCAGACCGGCTTCGTCGATCGCCTGCTGATGAACAAGCTCGACAGCGAGATTACCGCGATCAGGAATTCCGCGAAACTCGCCGACGCCGGATATAAGGTGTTCATGCAGGCCGCGCGGGTCGGCCGCGCCGACTACGAACTGGTGGCCGAAGCCGAAGCATTCTTCCGCGCCAACGGCGTTGACGACAACTTCCAGATCATCGGCGTCGGCGGCGTAGAGGTCAAAGGCATGGCCCCGCCAAGCGGCAAGACGCTCAAGCGCGGCGACATGGTGACGACGGAACTAACGCCCTGCGTCGATGGCTACTACGCGCAGATCTGCCGCACGCTGGTGGTCGGCGAGCCGACACTCGAGCAGAGGGGCGCGCATGCGCTGTGGCGCGAATCGATGGAGGCCGGCATCGCCACCGTGCGCGATGGCGTCACCGCCGCCGATATCGCCAAAGCCGAGAACGATGTGTTCCGCAAATACGGCCTGGGCAAATACACCACCAGCGAATTCACCCGCGTGCGCGGCCACGGCATGGGCCTGTTCGCCGACACCAAGCCGCACATCCTCGAAGACGTCACCACGCGGATCGACGCCGGAATGGCGCTGATCGTGCATCCCAACACCTATCATCCGGCCGTGGGCTACATGGTCCTCGGCGACGGCGTCGCGGTGACCAAGGACGGCTGCGAGGTGCTGACCGGCACGGCGCGCGAGCTGTTCAGCGTGGCGGGGTAGAACATGCGCCGCGGACTCATGGGATGGAATGCCGAGGAACTGCCGGTCGCCGCGCTTGAGGCGCGGTTGGCGCGGCTGCGCGCCGCGATGGCGAAGACCGGCATGGATGCGTTCATCATCTATACGAACAACACGCGGCCGAGCGCGGTCACCCATGTCACCGGCTTCACGCCGTACTGGTCCGATGCGCTGATGCTGGTGCCGAAAAGCGGCGCCCCGGTGTTCGCCACTGCGCTGTCGAAGCGCGTGTCGGAGTGGATCAGGACCACCGACCCGCTGAGCGAGATCGTCAACACACCCAAGCCCGGAGCCCTGATGGGCGAGCGGCTCGCGAAGGACCCTTCGGTCAAGCGCGTTGGCGTCATGGAATACGACACGCTGCCGGCCGGATTGTTCGACGACATGGCCGCCGCCGCGCCATCGGTCGAATGGACCGACGGAACGGCGCTGTTCGCGGGCCTGCGCCGCGAGGTGGACGACGCCGAGCGTGGCCTGCTGACGCGCGCCGACGTCATGGCTGTCGCCGCGTTGGGCCAGGCGCTAACCGGCGGCGCACAGGACGCCGGCACGCTCGCGGGCCTGGTCGAGCAGCACGCGCGGCTCGCCGGCGCGGAGGAGACCTACATCGCCGTCGCGCCGGATCTCGCGGCCGACCGGCGGCTCAACCGCACATCGCAGCCGACGCCGCTGGCGGATCGCTTCGTGGTGCGCGCCTCGATCGCCTACAAGGGCTGCTGGGTGCGCCGCACGCGCACGTTTGTGAAGGACGGCAGCGCCGCCAAGGCCGATGCGTGGTTCGCCGATGTCGTGCGTTCGATCGAAGCCGGCAAATCGCTGGCGGAGCAGATCGCGGCGAAGGTGGGGGAATTGTCCGGCGCGAGCCTGACCGGCTGGACCGCGGAAAGCTGCACCGGCAGCTGTCCGTTGTCCGCCGTCGCATCGGCCCGCTTCCCCGGCAAGGAGCCGCCGGCGAACGGCCAGTTTCTGGTGTTGACCGTGGAATTAACGATCGACGGCGCTCCGTGGATCGGTGCCGCGCCGCTGATTGTTGGAAGGCCGGACTTCTAGCTTCACCCTCTCCGCGTCATTGCCGGGCTTGACCCGGCAATCCATTCTTTACGCAAGATGATGGATGCCCGGGTCAAGCCCGGGCACGACGCTGTGCCGGGTCGCAACTTTCGCGGCGCCAAGAAACTGCCGCAAACCGATCCAGCCAGTTCCTTAAATCCGCTGCCCCTCGGTCAGCGGAATGTCACGCATCGTCGCCGGCGCAAACAGCTCTTCCAATTTGACCCGCCGGTCGGTCAGGCCGTGCTCGTGGGTGTATTGCAGAAGCGCCTCGATGCTCGGGCGATTCTGCTCGATGCCGTAGGGATACCAGTCCTCGCCGATGATCTTCTTTTCTTCCTCGATCATCGGTTGCAGCCAGGCGAACGACGCCTTGGGCGCGCCAGCCTCCATCAGGAGCTGGTAGCACCGCTCTTTCGACTGGCAGAGCGCCTGATAGAGATTCTGCGCCACCCACGGCTCGCGGTCGTAGATTTCGCGCTTGATCACCACCGTGTGCATGATCGGATAGATTTTCGTCCGCCGGTAGTAGTCCTTCTCCATCGCCGCGTAATCGGGAAACAGCCGCGCGACATTCGGCGAGCCGCGCCGGAACGACAGCGGATTGTTTGCCGTCATCATGAAATCGATCTCGCCGCGCTCCAGCAGATCGCCGAGCTCGGTTCCGGCCGGCGCCTGGGTCAGCTTGATATCGGCGGGAAGCTGCCGGCCCAGCCGGTCGTGGCGGCCCTGCACCCACTCCACTTCGTTAGGCTTCACACCGAACTCGTGCTGCATCAGACCGCGCATGTAGACCGCCGCGGTCATGCTGTACTCCGGCACGCCGCCGCGCTTGCCCTTCAGGTCCGCGCCACTCTTGATGCCCTTGCGGGTGTTGATGAAGAAATAGCCGTGCCGGAACACCCGCGACGGGTACACCGGAATCGCGATGAACGGCGACTCCCCGCCAGCCACCAGCGTCGTGTAGTTCGACAGCGACATTTCCGAGGCGTCGAACTCCTGATGCTGCAACTGCCGCCAGAATATTTCGGCCGGCTGCATGTTGAGATAGTTCAGATCGACGCCATCGACCTGGATGCTGCCGTCGCGCAGCGATTGGGTGCGGTCGTAGGGGCCGCAGGCGAAGTTGAGACGCAATTTGCTCATGTGATTTTTCGATGCTCCACAACAGCGAAGCTGTCCGCGTAGCGGAGAGGTGTCAAGCCGGTCATGAAGCCGGTCATGAAGTGCCAGCCACTTTGAGCCAGATCAAGGTAAGCGCTGTCCCGGCGTGACAGCAGTTATTGCCGAATTAACCCAGGAACGAGCCAGCCGGATGCGCCGTCCCGCAACGCTCTTTGTCATCTGCGTGGCCGTGTACCTTGCAACGTTCGCGTTGATCCGGGCTTTCGACCTGAACATCGTTCCGTTGGCAGACGTCGAGGTAGCGCCGCTGTTCTGGTCGTTCAGCGCCGCGTTCCTGCTGCGAATCATCGAGACCACCGCAGCCGTGATCGCGATGATCCTGCTGCTGCTTGGCGCGCTGTACGGCGTCGGCGTGCCATTGGGGCAAACGATGAAATGAGTTACACGGCCTTCAGATGGGCGTCCTTGTGCTTGAAGAGTTCTTCGTCGGCGTAGCCCATGGTTTCCGGCTTGGCGCGGCCGATCATCACCTGGAAATAGACCGGCTCCAGCGAATCGTTCTGATAGCCGTGGATCACGCCCGCCGGACAGGAGACGCACTCCCACGGGCCCAGCCGCGTGGTGAGGCGGCGGCCGGTCTCGTCCTCGACGAACACGTCGAGATGGCCCTGCAGCACAAAGAAGCACTCCTCGACCTCGTGGGTGTGCGCGGCATTGCCCTGCCCCGGCGGCACAAACATGATCGACAGCGTGAAATTCTTCGCCGGAATGACCGACGGATCGTCGTGCTTGCCGGAGCCGCCGGCGCCGATGAAGCGATGCTGCGCGCGCTTGAACCCCTCGATCTTGGCGTCCTCGAAGGCCGCCCAGTCGGCGCGCTTCTCGCTGTAGCGGCCGACGAATTTCTTCATGATCTCGTCGATCGATACGCCTTCAAGTTCCTTCGGGCGAGGATGACGGGCGACACTCATGAGATACTCCTGTCGAATGGATGGGTTCTGGGGATGAATCTAAGCTTTGGAGGCCGTCAGCGTCAACGCAGGGCCTTGCGTCCCGGCCATGCAGCACGCAGCTGCACCGCATCCGGAACATGCCAGCGCGGCGAACCGATTATTCCGCCGCCGCCCGCTGTCCCGCCTGCACCAACCCCCAGATGTAGGTCGGCGACAGCGGCAACTCGCGGGGCTGCACCCCGAATGACGAAAGCGCATTCGCCACCGCGTTCGCCATGCAGCCTCCAGCGGCGATGATACCGCCCTCGCCCGCGCCCTTGGCGCCGAGCGGGTTGATCGGCGACGGATAATCGTCGAGCACGACGCAGCGAAGGTTGGGGAAGTCGGTCGCCGTTGGCAGCAGATAGTCGGCGAGCGAGCCGGTCAGGAACTGGCCGTTCTCGTCGTATTTCAGATCCTCGAGCACCGCGCCGCCGAGCCCCTGCACCAGCGAGCCCAGCACCTGTCCGCGCAATGTCAGCGGATTAACCGCGCGGCCGACGTCCTGCACCACGACGTAGTCGATGATCTCGATGCGGCCGAGCTTGGCATCGACGGTGATGTGACAGACATGAGCGCCGTAGCTGTAGGTGTGCTTCTTGTTGAGGAAGGCGCCCTCGGCGGTGAGCCCCGCGAAATCCTTGAGCGCCATCGTCCGGCCGCCACCGGTGACCTTGTCGATATCGAGCGTGACGTTTGATTCGGCGCAGCCGAGACGCTTGCCGGCGGCCTGGCGCAGCAACGCCATGAAATTGTTGGTGGCGTCGAGCACCGCCGAACCACCCATCACGGTCGAGCGCGAGTGGTAGGCGCCGTAGCCGTCGCTCACATAGGCCGTCGAGCCGTGATAGACGTGATCGATGTTGTCGACCGGTACTTCGAGCGCGTCGGCGGCGATCTGCGCGAACACCGTCTCGACGCCCTGCCCGACCGATGCCGTGCCCATGTAGACCGAGAACTTGCCCTCGGGATTGACCTCGATCCGGGCCATCTCCTTGGGACCCGCAGCGCCGCCTTCGATGAAGCAGACCACGCCAAGCCCGTGATACTTGCCGTCGATCAGCTTACCCTGGAGCTTGGCCTTCTCGGACCAGTTGATTTCCTTCAGCGCGCGTTCGAGCGTCTCGCTGTATTCGCCGCTGTCATACTCGTCCTTGGCGTCGGTCGGCTGCACATGGGCGATCGGATAGGGCTGCTCGGCCGCGGTGACCAGGTTCTTGCGGCGGAATTCGATGCGGTCGATGCCGAGATCGGCCGCGATCATGTCGATCATTCGCTCGAGAAAGAAGCATGCCTCGAAGCGCCCAGGCCCGCGATAGGTGCCGACCGGAGTCTTGTTGGTCATCCAGAGCGACGAGTCGATCTTGACATGCGGAACGCGGTACGGCCCGGCCATGAACTGCGAAACGTTACGGGCGCCGACCGCGCCGTTGGTCCGCATGTAGGCGCCCATGTCGGTGCGCACCTCGCCGCGGATCGCCAGGATCGTGCCGTCGCGCGCGCAGGCCACCTCCAGGTCGCACTCCTCCTCGCGGGCATGGTTCATTGCCATCAGGTTTTCGCGGCGGTCCTCGATCCACTTCACCGGGCGCTTGACGTGCCGCGCCGCGAACGGAATCAGAAAGTCCTCCGGATAGAACTCGCCGCGCGCGCCGTAGCCGCCGCCGACGTCGTTCTCGATCATGTCGATGGAATCGACCGGCAGGCCGATCTGCGCCGACAGGATGCGGCGGTTGAAGAATGGCACCTTCGCCGCGCCGTAGATGGTGAGCTTGCCGGCCGCGTCGTCCCAGGCCGCCATGACGCCGCGCGGCTCCATGGTGAGCCCGAAGTGGCGGCCGGTGCGCAATTTCTCGCGGCGAACGTATGGCGCATTGGCGAACGCCGCGTCGGCGTCACCCTTGCGCGAATGAAACACCAGCGAGCGGTTGGTGCCTTGCTTCTCGAACAGCACGGTCGTGTTGGCCGACGCGGACTGCCAGTCGGCCACGGCCGGCAGCTCCTCGATCTCGACTTCGATCGCTTCCAGCGCATCTTCGGCAACGGCGACGCTCGACGCCAGAATCACGGCGATCGGCTCGCCGACATAGCGTACCTTGTCGTGGGCGATGACCGGTTGCTCGAACGGCTTGAACTCCGGCAACGGCTGCAGGCGCATCGGGATGATCGGCGGCCCGCCCGGCATATCCGCCCTGGTGATGATCGAGTGGACGCCCGGAAACCTGAGCGCAGCCGAAGCGTCGATCGAAACCAGGCGCCCGTGCGCCACGGAGCTGCGCAGGATCACCGCATACAGCAGCCCTGGCATGGCGACGTCATCGACATACTCGCCGCGCCCGCGCAGGAAGCGCAGATCCTCGCGGCGTTCCATCGGTGTACCGATGAAGGTGTTCTTCATGACGTCACTTCTTGTAGGCGGCGCGCGCCTCGAGCACCGCATCGACGATGCCGATGTACCCAGTGCAGCGACAGATGTTGCCGGATAGGACTTCGCGCACGCGGTCGGCGTCGCAGTCCGGCTCTTCGGTGAGCAACGCGTGCGCGGTGGTGATGAAGCCCGGCGTGCAGAAGCCGCATTGCAAGGCGTGATGCTTGCGGAAGGACTTCTGCAGCGGCGTCAGGTCAGCGTCGTTCGACAGGCCCTCGACCGTCGTGATCTTAGCGCCCTCCGCCTGCACCGCGAGGATCAGGCACGAGCGCACCGCCTCGCCATCGACCAGCACCGTGCAGGCGCCGCAGACGCCGTGCTCGCAGCCGATGTGGGTGCCGGTGAGGCGAAGCTCATGGCGGAGGCAGTCAGCCAGGGTCAGACGCGGCTCGACATCGACGCTGACCGGCTTGCCGTTGACTTCAAATTTCGTGGTCATGCTACCTCACCATCGCGGCTTTGATCGCGCGCTCGACCAGTGTGCCGGTCAGAGAGCGGCGATAGGCGGCGCTGGCGTGAATATCCTCCTGCGGCTCCACCTCGGCCGCCGCCGCCTCGCCGACCTTGACGGCAAGCGCTTCATCGACGGCCTTGCCGTTGAGGGCGGCCTCCGCCTTGGGCAGCCGGCGCTGGCAGTCGCCGACGCCAAATACGCCGATATGGGCGTTGGCCGCCTTGCCGCCATCCAGGTCGTAGTAGAGCGCGACACCGGCCATTGCGAAATCGCCGCGGCGGCGGGCGAACTCCTGGAAACCGTAGCGGCGCGCAGCGGGCCAAGCCGGCAAGTGTATTTCGGTGATGATTTCGTCGGCTCCCAGCGCCGTGGTGAGCGCGCCCTGGAAGAAATCCTTGGCTTTGATCGTGCGCGCGCCGGCCTTGCCCATGACGCTGAATTCCGCCTCGCAGGTCTGCGCGATGCCGGGCATTTCGGACGCAGGATCGGCGTGGGCGCAACTGCCGCCGACGGTCCCGCGGTTGCGTATTTGATAGTGCGCAACGTGGGAGATGGCTTCCTTCAGCAACGGATGCGCGACGGCGAGCCGCTTGTCGTCGATGACATCGCGCCAGCGGACCAGCGCGCCCAGACGGACGCCATCCGGGCCGATCTTGATCTCCTTCATGCCCGGCAGTTTCCGCAGATCGACCAGCAGCGAGGGCTGGGCGATGCGAAACGCCATCATCGGCATCAGGCTCTGGCCACCGGCCAAAGGCTTTGCCTCTCCGCTGTGATTGGCCAGCAGGGCGATTGCCTCGTTGAGCGTGGTGGGGCAGGCATATTCGAACGGCGGAAGTTTCATGAGGTTGCTTGCGCCTGCGCTGGCATCTTGAGAATTTTGCGTCTTTGGAACAATGCAAGACTACTATCACTACCCCACCAAGCCCCGTCAACGCACGGGACACATGCAATTGCGGTATGGTGCCGCATCGCCAACCCGCTGGAGACCATGAATGGCACTGGAATTGAGCTTGTCCGTCTGCGACTACGACCGCACCGTCGCCCTGTTCGATGGCCGCGCCCCGATCGAGGGCTGCGACGTCACCGCGGTGGTGAACTCGCCGGAGGAGTCGTTCCACCGCGCCTTCAAGTACCAGGAGTTCGACGTTACCGAAATCTCGATGAGCAGCTATCTGGTCACGCTGTCGCGCAATGACGCGCACTATGTCGCCATCCCAGCCTTCGTCTCGCGGCTGTTCCGCCACTCCAGCATCTACGTCCGCACCGACCGCATCAAGACCCCGGCCGATCTCAAGGGCAAGACGATGGGCATCCCGGAATACCAGATGACCGCCAATGTCTGGGTGCGCGGAATGCTGGAAGAGGAGTACGGGGTCAGGCCGAGCGACATCAAATGGCGGCGCGGCGGTCTGGAGGAGCCGGGCCGCGAGGAGCGCGCCACGATCAACCTGCCGCCGGAGATCGATCTGAAGCAGGTGCCGGATGGCCGCACCATCTCCGACATGCTGGCCAAGGGCGAGATCGACGGGCTGCTCAGCGCCCGCGCTCCGAGTTGCTTCCTGCAGGGCGCGCCGAACATCGGCCGGCTGTTCCCCGACTATCCGACGGTCGAGGAGGCTTATTACCGGAAAACCAAACTGTTCCCGGTCATGCACGCGATCGCCATTCGCCGCTCGCTGGTGGAGAACGATCCCTGGGTCGCGGTGAACGTCTACAAGGCGTTCATCAAGGCCAAGGCGTTGTGCATGCACGAGCTTGGCCAGATCGGGCATCTGCACGCCACGCTGCCGTGGCCGGTTCATGCGTATGACCGCGCGCGGCAGATCATGGGCGAGGACTACTGGCCGTACGGCGCCCACGAGAACCAGTTGCCGCTGGAGACGCTGGCGCGCTACTCGTTCCAGCAGGGCCTGTCGGTGCGGCAGGTGCCGTTGGAGGAAATGTTCGCCAAGCCGACCTATGAGTTGACGAAGATCTAGCGAACCAGTCTCCGTCATTCCGGGACGACGCGAAGCGGCGGGCCTGGAATCCAGAACAATACGTCCGGAGTGGCTCTGGATTCCGGGTTCGCGCCTTTGGCGCGCCCCGGAACGACGGAGTCGATCTCCCTACCGGCTCACAAGCGTCACGCCGATCGCGACCAGCACCGCGGCGATGCCCTTCTGGGCGAAATCGCGGGCGGACAGGTTTTCGCGGCTGATGTTCGGAAACAGCAGAGTCAGAAATACACCGATCAGGAACACGAACAGCGTCGTGGTGGAGCCGACCGCCTGCACCAGCGCGACCGGCGCAAAGATCAAGGCGTAGCGGCTGGCCAGCCCGCCGCCGAGATTGATCAGCTCATTGGAGGCATTAAGGGCGAGCAGCGCCGGCCCGTTCGTGCGGCACAGATCGATGAACTGCCGGCGGTAGCGGCCGATGCAAAGAAAGACCACGCCGAACAGCGCCTCGCCCGCGAACATCCAGAACGCGGTCTCCCAGAATTCGTCCTTGATGGCGAAAGCCTTGAAGATCAGCGTGGCGAGCGACAGCACGAATCCGGCGCAAAGCATCAGCGCCGCAAGCTGCCAGCGGAACCGCCCCCGCTTGCGTCCCGGGCCGAACGAGACGGACAGCACGCCGACGACGACCAGCAGCCCGCCGCCGAATTGCATGGACGACAATGTCTCGCCGAGAATGAAATAGGCGAGGATGTAGCCGAACATCGGCGAACTCTGGAAGAACGGCGCAACCATCGACGCCTCGTGGCCTTGCAGCGCACGCAGATAAAACGTGATGCCGGTCATGTAGAGAACGCCGGATAGCGCCATCAGCACAATGCTGGCCGGATCGCGCTGCAACACGCCCGGCTCGAACCAGGCGATGATCGGCATCAACACCAGGCCCATCAGCGCGGTGAAGATCAGCAGCACAATCACGTCGGCGTCCTTGAAGTAACGCTCGACCAGATACTTGTCCAAATGAACGGAGATCGCCCACAGGACCGGGCCGCACAACGCGAAGACAAGCCAGCTCACGCGAGGCGCCGCTCAAATCGCATCGATGTCCACCGGCAGGCCAAGCCGGGATTGTCCGTAGAACGGCGCGGCGCGGTGCCAGCTCAACGACAGATGCGCCGCCGCCGCCGTCATGTCGCGGAAAATCCCCTCCAACGGACTAGCCGTGTAGAGCGCGGTACCGCCGGCCGCTTCGAAGATCAGCTTGACCGCGGAATGGGCCAGCTGTGCCGAATAGGCCGCGTTGCGCCGCGACCAGGCGACGTGCTCGGCTTTGATCTCATGCCGGGCCCCGATCAGCTCAATGTTGCGGGCAATGGTGTGCTCACCGACGAGAGCCGCCGTCTCGGCCTGTGCCGCGGCCTCCGCGACCTTGAGCTGCACGGCTTCCAGGTCGGCGACGCGCAGGCCGCGCGAGCGCCTATCGCGGGTGAATTCGACGAACTCGGTAACCGCGCGCTCGGCGAGTCCGACGATGACCGAACTCAGCGAGAACAGCGCCAGCATGTTTCGCGGCGTGCGATACAGCGGATTGCCGGGGTGCACCGCCGCGCCAGGCGCCACGCCGTGCTTCAAGTCGTGCAAGCTGACCGAATGGGTCGAAGGCACCACGACATCCTTGATCGCGACGGATTTGCTGCCGGTGCCGCATAAACCCATCACATGCCAGTCGTCGATAATCTCGACTTCGCTCATCGGCACCAGGAACATCCGTGAGTCCGGCGCGGCGCCGCCCTTGGCCACGGAGCCGAGCAGCACCCATTGCGCGTGGTCGCAACCACTGGCAAAGCCCCAGCGTCCGCTCAACCGATGGCCGCCCACCACAGCCTCTGCCGAGCCGCTCGGTGCGAAGCTGGCCGAAGCAACGGCGTGCGGGTTGTCGCCCCAGACGTCGCGTTGCGCCGCTTCCGATAAATTGCCGACCACCCAGTTGTGCTCGCCGTGCACGGCGGCGACCCAGGCGGACGAGCCGCAGCCCTGCGCCAGCGCGCGGAGCATTTTCGAGAACACGCGATAGTCAGATCCGAAACCGCCGAACATCGCGGGTTGCAGGCACCGGGCGAGTTCCAGCCGCTGAAAATCCGCGATGGTTTCCTTCGGCAGCCTCCGCCCGGCATTGGCCGAAGCCGACCGCTCACGCAGAACTGGAACCAGCGAGCGGGCGCGTTCGATCAGGATTTCGGCGTCGCGGACGCCGGGTGGTTTCACAAATTCATTCATGGCGCACCATGCCACGGCGGCCCCGCCGCGTCATCATTTGCAATTCATCAACTCCCAAACCCGCGGCGGCGACAATGGCAGGATGTTCGGCTCGACGCCGAGCGCGTTGGCAATGGCATTGGCGATGACGCCGCCGACCGGGATGATGCCGCCCTCGCCCGCCCCCTTGGCACCGAGCGGATTGTGCGGCGCGGGCCTTTCCTCCATCGCGTGGGCCCGGATCACCGGGAAGTCGCTCGCGGTCGGCAGGAGGTAGTCGGCCAGTGTGCCGGACAGGAACTGGCCCGCGGAATCGTAGGCGAGATGTTCCAGCAGCGCGCCGCCGAGGCCCTGCACGATCGCCCCGACGGCCTGACCGTGCAGGGTCAGCGGATTGATGATGCGGCCGACATCCTCGACCGCCATGTAGTCGATCAGCGCCACATGGCCGGTGCCGGGATCGACCGCCACATGGGCGGCGTGGGCGCCGTAGGAATAAGTGCGCTTGCTGCTGGCATAGGTCCCGTCGGCGGCGATGCCATCGACGGCGAGCGCCGACAGCGCGACCGATGCGCGGTCCGGACCGACCGCGTTGTCGCCGTCGATGGCGATATCGGACGGCGCGCATTGCAGACGCTTTGCCGCGGCGGCGCGGATCGCGTCCTTCAGCAGGCCCGCCGCCTGCACAATGGCCGATCCGCCCATGACGATCGAACGCGACGAATAGGAGCCGTAGCCTTGCGTCACCACCGTCGTCGAACCGTGCTGCACGCGATTGATGCGCGCCATCGGCATGTCGAGTGCGTCGGCGGCGATCTGCGCCATCACCGTCTCGACGCCCTGCCCGACCGACGACGAGCCAGTGTAGAGCGACACGGTGCCGTCGCGCTCCAGCACCATCCGCACGTTCTCGCGCGGACCGGAGCCGCCACCTTCCAGGTAGCAGCCGATCGCGATGCCGTGCCGGCGGCCGTCGATAAGCTTGCCCTGGAGCGCGGATTTTTCCGGCCAGCCGAAATCCTTGAGGCAGCGGTCGAGCGTTTGCCGGTAGTCGCCGTTGTCGGTCTCGCCACCCTGATCGAGCGGCTGGATGGTGGGAAGCGTCCACGGCATCTCGTGCTCGGCGACAAGATTGCGGCGGCGGAATTCGACGCGGTCGATGCCGAGATCGTTCGCCGCCATGTCGAACAGGCGCTCGCGGAAAAAATCCGCCTCGAACCGGCCGGGCCCGCGATAAGTGCCCGACGGCGTCTTGTTGGTCAGCAGCAGCGCCATCTCAAACTGGATGTTCGACACGCGATACGGCCCCGACAGCACCTGCGCGGTGTTGCGCGCCGCGGTCACACCGTTGGTTCTGATGTAGGCGCCGAGATCGGCCGCGCCGTGGCCGCGCAGGCCGCGGATCGTGCCGTCGCGGTCGCAGGCGATCTCGAGTTCGCATTCGGCGTCGCGGGCGTGGTTGGAGGCGATCAGGTTCTCGCGGCGGTCCTCGATCCATTTAACCGCGCGCTTGAGCGTTCGGGCCGCGAACGGGATCAGGAAATCCTCGGGATAGAACTCGCCCCGCACGCCGAACCCGCCGCCCACGTCGGCCTCGATCATGGTGATGGCATCCTCGGCCAGCCCCATCTGCTTGGCGAGAATGCGGCGATTGTGAAACACCACCTTGGTCATGCCGGAAACCGTGAGGTGGCCGTTGGCATCGTCCCATTCCGCGAGCAGGCCGCGCGGCTCCATCGTCACCGCGGTGAAGCGCTGCACCTGGAAGCGTTCGCGCCTCGTATAAGGCGCATCGTGGAACGCGGCTGCGGCGTCCCCCAACTTGGCCGACAGCGTGATGACGTGGTTTCGCCCCGTCTCCTCGAACAGCAGGCTGTCGGTCTTGCGCGCCGCGGCGCGATCCGCCACCGGCGGCAGCGCCTCTATGTCGAGGGCGATGTGCTCGAGCGCATCCTCGGCGAGCGCGGTGCTGTCGGCCACCACGACGGCGATCGGCTCGCCGACATAACGCACCTTGTCGCCAGCGATCACCGGCTGCTGGTACGGCTTGAACTCCGGCAGCAGTTCCTGCCGCATGGTGATGACGGGAATCTCGCCTATGTCCTGCGCGGTTATCACCGCGCGGACGCCGGGACATTTGCGCGCCACCGACGCATCGACGCCGCGCAGTCGGCCATGGGCGACGGAACTGCGCAGGATCACCGCGTGCAGCGCGCCCGGGCTCGACACGTCATCGACGAACTCGCCGCGGCCGCGCAAAAAGCGCAAATCCTCCAAGCGCTCGACCGGGCTGCCGATGGGACGGTTCGAAGTTCGACTGTGATCCATGCACCGTCATGCCCGGCCAGGGCGAAATTAACAATCCGGATTAGTCGATCTTCACGCCCGCCGACTTGACCACTTGTCCCCATTTCACACGCTGCGCACGGGTGAAGGCGGTGAATGCGTCCGGGCTCTCGGACAGCGCGGAGTCGGCGCCGGCGTTGCCAAGCTGGGCCTTCACCTCGGGCAGGTTCCAGATGCGCTTGGCCTCGGCCGCGATCTTCTCGACAATCGGCTTCGGCGTGCCGGCCGGCGCGAACAGGCCCTGCCAAGCGGTCGCCTCGAAGCCTTTGATGGTCTCGCCGATGGTCGGAACGTCGGGGGCAGAGGGGCTGCGCTCCGGCGTGCTCACGCCGAGCGCCCGCACGGTGCCTTGCTTGGCGTGCGGCCATACCGTGGTCATGCTGTCGATGGCTATATCGACGTTTCCGCCGAGCATGCTGTTCACCACGTCGCTGGTGGACTTGTACGGGACGTGGGTCATCGTGGTGCCGATGGCCTGCTCGAACATCGCCACCGACAGATGCGACGAGGTGCCGAGGCCGGACGAGGCGTAGTTCACCTTGCCCTCGTTTTTCTTCACGTAGTCGATCAGCTCCTGCACGTTCTTGATCGGCAGCTTGGGATTGACGATCAGCAGGTTGGGGAAGCTGACGAGCTGCGTGATCGGCTGCAGATCCTTGTCCACATCGAACGGCAGCTTGGTGTAGAGCGCGGCGTTGACCGCGATCGAACTGACGGTGCCAAGCAGCAGCGTGTAGCCATCCGGCGCGGCCTTGGCGACCACGTTGGTGCCGATGCTGCCGCCCGCTCCAGCGCGATTCTCGACCAGGACGGTCTGGCCGAACTTGGCCTGCATGTGGGTCGCCAAGATACGCGCCAGGTGATCGGCCGAACCGCCGGCGCCGAACGGCACCACGATGGTGATCTGTTTCGCGGGCCACTCCTTGCCCTGATCCTGGGCATGGACGGGCGAACCGAAGCCGGCGATTCCGGCGATAATCAACGCGGCAATAGCGCGCATAATAAGAGGGCTCCAAACACGATGGGGGCCGGCGATGAAAGGGTGACACGTCGGGACGATTGGGTCAACATGACGCAGGTTGCAGCCGGAGTCGATTGAATGGCCTTGGAGTTCGGTATTTTCGATCACGTCGATCGCCACGATCTGCCGTTGAGGGATTTCTACGAGGATCGCTTCAAGCTGATCGAAGCCTACGACCGAGCCGGCATCTACGGCTACCATTGCGCCGAGCACCATTCGACGCCGCTCGGCATGGCGCCGTCGCCGAGCGTGTATCTCGCCGGGGTCAGCCAGCGCACCAAAACGCTGTGCTTTGGGCCGCTGGTTTACACGCTGGCGCTCTACCATCCGCTGCGGCTGGCCGAAGAAATCTGCATGCTCGACCAGATGAGCCGGGGCCGCTTCCTGCTCGGCATCGGCAAGGGCATCTCGCCGATCGAGGTCGGCTATTACGGCATCGATTTCAAGAATGCCGACAAGATGTTCGCCGAATCCCTCGCCATCATCATGCAAGCGCTGACGAAAAAGACCGTGAATTTCGAGGGCGAGTTCTTCAACTTCAAAAACGTCCCGTTCGAGGTCGAATGCTTCCGGAAGCCTCATCCGCCGCTCTGGTATGGTGTGGTCAATCCCGACAGCGCGGAGCGTGCCGCCAAGGCCGGCATGAATTTCATCAGCAACTCGACCGCGACCGCCGTGAAAGCCAAGGTGGCCCGCTACACCGCCGCGCACACGCTTGTGCCCGGCGCGGCGGCGCCGAAATTCGGCATGAACCGCTACATGGTGCTGGCCGAGACCGAGGAGAAGGCGCTTGAGATCGGCCGCCGCGCCTACCGGCGCTGGTGGAACAGCTTCATGGCGCTCTGGCAGAAGCACGGCACCGCGCCGACCAACGTCAACTATCCGCCGGAAATCGACGGCCAGATCGCCGACGGCCGCGCCATCGTCACCACGCCCGCGCGCGCGGTCGAATTGCTGCGCGGCCAGCTTGAGGAATCCGGCGCCAATTACATGGTCTGCCGCTTCGCATTCGGCGACCTGTCGCTTTCGGAATCGACGCGTTCGCTTGAACTATTCCAGCGCCATGTCATGCCGGCGCTGCGCGAGAGTGTCCCGGTCGCCGCGGAATAAAACCGCGGCCCCGGGTTGTAAGAAGCTGCCAAAAAACGCCACCGGGAGGATATCCATGTCGATTTCTCGCCGCCGGCTGCTCACGCTCGCCGGAGCCGCCGCTGTTGTACCGGCCTCTCCGTATGTCGCACGCGCGCAGGCCGGCTATCCGAACCGTCCAGTGCGCTGGATCGTCGGCCAGGCCGCCGGCAGTTCCTCGGACATCACCGCGCGCCTGATTGGCCAGTGGCTCTCCGAGAAACTCGGCCAGCAGTTCATCATCGAAGCGCGGCCCGGCGCCACCGGCAACATCGCGACCGAATTCGTCGCCCGCGCGCCGGCCGATGGCTACACGCTGCTGCTGCTGAACGCGCAGAACACGATCAACGCCACGCTTTACGACAAGCTCGGCTTCGACTTCCTGCGCGACATCGCGCCGGTGGCGGCAATCGACCGGGTGACGCTGGTGATGGAAGTGCATCCAGACTTCCCCGCCAAGACAGTCGGCGAGTTCATCGCTTACGCCAAAGCCAACCCCGGCAAGGTCAACATGGCGTCGGCCGGCATCGGCGGCCCGCAGCACGCCGCCGGCGAACTGTTCAAACACATGGCCGGCGTCAATCTGGTGCACGTGCCCTACCGCGGCTCGACGCCGGCGGTGACCGACCTGATCTCCGGCCAGGTGCAGGTGATGTTCGACGTGACGCCGACGGCACTGCCGCAGGTGAAGAACGGCAAGACCCGCGCGCTCGGGGTATCGACGGTGGGCCGCCTGCCCGCACTGCCGGACGTGCCGCCGATCGGCGACACCGTGAAGGGCTACGAAGCGAGCGCCTGGGTCGGCGTCGGCGCGCCCAAGGGCACCCCGCCCGAGGTCATCGCCGTCCTTCACAAAGAGATCAGCGCCGCGGTCGCCAACGAGACGATCCAGAAGCGGCTGAACGATATCGGCGCAACCCCGCTGTCGCATTCTTCGCTGGCCGAGTTCGCCAGGTTCGTCGCCGACGACGTGGCGAAATGGGCCAACGTGATCAAGGTGTCCGGCATGAAGCCGGAGTGACTTCCGGAGGAATGCTGTAAGCTCCGCCGATGAGCGGCATTCGCACCGTCATCGACTGGCTTACGGATGGGGCGCGCTCCGGCACCGCCTCGGAAGACGTTCTGGAAGAACTATGCCGGCGCATGATCGGCGCCGGCATTCCCTTGTGGCGGGCCGCGGTGTTCGTCAACACGCTGCATCCCGACGTGATCGGCCGCGCCTTCATCTGGCAGGTCGATACCGGGGTGAAGATATCGTCCGCCAAATACGACATCCTGGAAACGGAAGAGTACCGAACCAGCCCGGTGGTCGCCGTCTACGGCACACGCAAACCGCTGCGACGGCATCTCGCCGACGGCGACTGCCCAGACGACTTTCCAATCGTGCATGAGTTGCGAGCCGAAGGCGCGACGGACTACGCGGCGATGCCGATGCTGTTCACCGACGGCACGGTGCATGTCGCCACCTGGACCACCCAGCAGCCGGGTGGCTACACGCCGCAACAATACGCCGATATCGAATCGATCATGGCGCCGCTCACGCGGGTCGCAGAGATCCGCGCGCTGCGGCGCACCGCCACAAACCTGCTCAACACCTATGTCGGCCGCGAGGCCGGTGAACGAATTCTGATGGGCAAGATCCGCCGCGGCTTCGTCGAGGAAATCCGCGCCATCATCTGGCTCTCCGACATGCGCGGGTTCACGTCGCTGGCCGAGCGCCTTCCGCCACAGCAACTGGTCGATCTGCTCAACCGCTATTTCGATTGCCAGGTGCCACCGATCGTCAAGCACGGCGGCGAGGTGCTGAAGTTCATGGGTGACGGGTTGCTGGCGATCTTCCCGCTGACTGGTGGGAACGGCGAAACATGCGGCATCTGCGAGCGGGCACTCGCCTGCGCGCGCGAGGCGCAGGCGCTTATCCAGGCCCTCGGCACACCGCCGGGCGCCAGCGGCCACGATGCAATTCGCTTTGGCCTCGCGCTGCACATCGGGCAAGTGATGTACGGCAACATCGGCGGCGGCAACCGGCTGGATTTCACCTGCATCGGGCCGGCCGTGAACCTCGCCGCGCGGCTGGAAAAGACCGCGGGACAACTCGGCCAGTCGATCGTGGCGTCGGCGGAATTCGCCGCGCAGTTGCCCGCGGAATTCACCCGCCTCGGCGAGTGCAAGGTGGCCGGGTTCTCCGCACCGCAGGCGCTGTTCGGGTTGACGGTGCGGGTGGATCGGAATGACAAATCGGCCGGCTTGGCGTAGCGTCACGCCATGAGCGACGACGGCTATCATCCATTCATCCCCAATCCTCCCAACGCCAAGATCGCCGGACCGACCGCGCGCGCGCACGCCGAGGCGCGCACCGCGAGTCCGCGCGCCAAGGAGTTGTTCGGAAACTGGGAGCGGATGTTCAACGAGCCGTTCCGCGGCATCACCACCGGCGGTTCCGTCATTCCCGACCTCTATGCGCCGCAGCCGGAGGGCGCGCCGACACTGGCGATGATCGAATCGGTCAACGCTATGCTGGCGATGATGTCGCCGGAGCAGAAAAAGGCTTCGTGCTTTCCGGCCGGTTCGAGTCAATGGCGGCACTGGCAGAACACCGAACTCTATGTCGAACACTACGGCCTGCGTCTCGACGAAATCGCCGAGCCATTACGCGACGCCGTGCTGGCGGTGCTGCGCGCCAGCATGAGCCCGCATGGCTACGAACTGTCGCGCGACGTGATGAAGCTCAACCGCTTCCTCGGCGACATCGTGCACGGGCCGGCGGTGATGGGCGAATGGAGCTACATCTTCTGCCTGTGCGGCCAGCCATCCGCCACCGAACCGTGGGGCTGGCAGTTGTTCGGCCACCACTTGGTGCTGAACTGCTTTGTGCTCGGCACCCAGATGGTGCTGACGCCGGCGTTCTGGGGCGCCGAGCCGAACTACGCCGATCGCGGCCCGTTCAAGGGCATCCGGCTGTTCCAGGACGAGGAGCGCGCGGGACTGAAGCTGATGCGCGCATTCACGCCGGAGCAGCAGAAGCGCGCCATCGTCGCGCATTCGATGATGGGCGGCGATCTGCCGGAAGGCCGGCGGCATTTCGCCGACAACCTGCATCTCGGCGGCGCATTTCACGACAACCGCGTGGTGCCCTACGAAGGGCTCAAGGGCGACGCGCTTTCGGCGATGCAGCAGCGCGACCTGATGGACCTGGTGGACAAATATCTCGCTGTACTGCCCGACGGCCCACGCCGCGCGCGCATCGCCGATGTCGAGCGGCATCTGCCGGACACGCACTTCTGCTGGATTGGCGGGTTCAGCGAGACCAGCCCGTTCTACTATCGGGTGCAGAGTCCGGTGACCTTCATCGAATTCGATCACCACGCCGGCGTGTTTCTGACCAACCCGGAGCCCGCCAAGTTCCACGTACACACGATCGTGCGCACACCGAACGGCAACGACTACGGGTTCGACCTGCTGCGCCAGCATTACCGGTCATCGCCGCACCATCAGCAGGCGCAGCAGCAACAGCAGGCGCATCATCACGGCGATGGCCATCACCATCACGGCCACGGCCCGCATCGCCACGACGGCCCGCATGAACACAAACACGACCACCATCATGGCGACGGGAACCATCACCACGATCACGACGACTGAACGTCGCCGCCACTCTTCAATTAATTGAAATCTTGGCGGCCCTGATGATCGGCCACCACTTCTCAACCTCCTCCTTCTGAAGCTTCGCCAGCGCCTCGGGCGTCTGCTGGTCGCGTGGCGGAATCTCGTAGGTCAGGTTGAGAAGCTTCTGGTTCATGCCAGGATCGGCCATGATCTTCTGCACCGCGGCGTTGAGCTTGAGAATCACGTCCGCCGGCGTGCCCTTCGGCACCCAGAACCCGTTCCAATTGGAGACCTGAAACCCCGGCAGCCCGGCCTCCTCGGCGGTCGGTATATCCGCCGCCGGCGGAAGCCTGTTCGGCGCGAGAACAGCGAACACCTTGATGGCGCCGTCGCGCATCTGCGGCAGAAACACCGCCGCCTGGTTGGTCTGAAGATCGACGTGGCCGGCAACCAAATCCTGCAACGCGGGACCGCCGCCGCGATAATGCACCAGCGGAAATTCGGTCTTCGTTAGGTGCTGCAGCAGCACCGCTCCGAAATGGCCGCCGGTGCCGACGCCGGCCGTCGCCATCGAGACCTTGCCCTGGTTGGCCTTCAGCCAGGACACCAGTTCCATCAGATTGTTCGCAGGCAGCGTCTTGCGCGCCGCGATCAGATGCGAGTTGGCAGGCAGCAGGATGACCGGGTCACAATCCTTCACGACGTCGTAGGACGTCTTGTAGATCGCGCCGTTGGAAACGAACGTCGTCCAGTTGCCGCTGATCAGCGTGTAGCCGTCCGCCGCGGCGTGGGAAGCACGCGTCAGCCCGATCGTGCCGCCCGCGCCGCTGATGTTCTCGATGACGACGGGCTGGCCGAGTTCCACCTGCAAGCGCTCGGCAAACAGCGGCGGCAGCACATCGGTCGCGCCGCCGGCCGCGAACGGCACGATGATGGTGACGGGCTTCGAAGGGTAGTTGTCGGCGTCCGCGACTGCCGACGCGAGCGTCAAGACAAGAGTTGCGAGCGCTGCGGAAATGACGGCTTTCCGGGTCACTGTCGAGGTCATGACGTACTCCATTCAGGCATGGCCACGCAATTGCCATGCCATCCGGAGTTCGACCCGCGCACGGAACCTGTGCGGGGCGCGCGCGGCCCGCGTTAAACGTCGATCTCCACGATCTCTTCCGGGAAATAGTGGATGCGGTCGCCGGGGCCGTTGCCGCCGATGATGTAGTTGTCGCACAGCCAGTTCAGATACCCGACGTGGGCGTAGGTCGGGTGAACGACGATGTTCATGTCCTTCTGGATCGTCCAGGGCTCGTCGTTGCGGATCAGCGGGCGTTCGACCAGATCGTAACCCTGACCGTGGCAATAGAGCCGCGCCTCCTCGGGCCGGCCGTGCTTGCACATGAAAGCGTTGAACTCATCCCAGATGTCCTTGCAGGGCGTGCCGGGCTTGAGCAGATCGAGGGTCAGCTTGCGCGACTCTTTGACCATCTCCAACTCGTCCTTCATCTGCTGCGGCACCTTGCCGAGCACACAGGAGCGCCCGAGCTCGGTGTACATGCCGCCCGGGCCGGAATCCTCCACGAGCAGCGCGAACACGTCGCCCTTCTTGATGGTGCGGTTCTGCACGTGACGCTGGCCGAACTTGGCCGGGGTGCCGGGAGAAGCCGAGGCGCAGAGATAGATGCCATTTTCGCTGCCGTGGACCTGGCTGTGATGCACGGCGACGGCGGCGACCTCGGTGTCGCGCATGCCGGGCTTGATCGCTGCGAAAGCAGCTTTCATCGAGCCGTCCTGCATGATGGCGGCGCGCTTGATCAGTTCGAGTTCCTCGGCGCTCTTGATCACCTTGACCCGGTCGACCAGTTCGCTGGCGTCGACGAACTTCGCGCCAGGGAACTTCTTCATGATGGAATCGCCCATGGCGAACGACATCTGATAGATGCCGACCAGACCGATGGTCGCCTTCGCGTACGGCATCAGCGCCTTGGCCGCCAGTTCCGGATCGTAATACTGGGTGAAATGCGCCGACTCGTAGCTCGGCGTGGTGAGCAGCCGCTTCACGCCGCGCCAGACGTCGGCGGGCGGGCGGCCATCGCCCTTGAACGGGCCCTGGCAGACGACGGACATTTCGTCGTCGGCCGGAAAGATGACCGTGTTGGGGTAGCCGTTGGTGGCCGGCATATCGGTGAAATACTTCACGTAGCCGCCCATGTGGTCGTTGTTGTTCTGCATCAGCAGAACATCGACCCCTTCGCGCTTCATCGCGGCACGAACGGCCGCCCAGCGGCGGTTCAACTCCGCGGTCGAGATCGGCGTCTGCAGCCGCTCGCTCAAACCATTGCCAGCCATCGTACCCTCCCGGTTTGTCTCATTTCATAACACATTGATGGTGCGCGACAAATTCGCCACACGCGGGGCTCAATTTATTTTTCGCAATGCTTGAAGAAATCCCCACCGTCAATTCGCCTTTTTGTATAAATGATATCAGGGGAGGCCGCCCGAGAGTTTCGTCGAGACCATGGAAGCGCTCCTCGTCAAGGTTTTTGCGACGGCACTTGCCCTGAGTCTGGTCATGACCAGACCGGACACCGTCAAGACGCAATTCGATCCCGCAACCGACAAGGCTGAAGTGCTCGCGGTGCTCGGCGCCGGTTGCGACGCCGTGAAGAAGTCGTTCGACATCGAGAACATCGACCTCGACGGTCTTATCGACACGGTCATGATCGACAAGCAGGCGGCGGCGGGCGAAATCGCAGGCTTCAAGGGCATCAAGTTCGAGGACCTGCACCTCGCCTACAAGCAGCTCTGCAAACACGAAACGATCGAGCGCGAGGTCATCGACGTCGCCCAGGTGATCGAGTTCTACAACAGGGCTGCGACCGACCTGCCCGACCACAACCGGCTCAAGGGCATCAAGCTGCCGGGCATGACCACGGTGCTGGACGGAACCGGCAACAAGTTCGCGGAGCTGTTCGAGCCCGACAGCCGCCGGCATTGGGTTCCGCTCGCAGAGATTCCGGAATTCGTTCAGAAGGCATTCGTCGCCGCCGAGGACAAACGCTTCTTCGAGCACAAGGGCGTCGATGTGCGCAGCGTCACCCGCGCCTTCATGAACTCCATGGGCGGCGAAAAGCGTCAGGGCGGCTCGACCATAACCCAACAGGTGGCGAAGAACCTGCTGGTCGGCGACAGCCTGACCTTCGAACGCAAGATCCGCGAGGTGATTGTCGCAGCCCGCATCGAGAAGGAAATCTCCAAGCAGGAGGTTCTCGAAATCTATCTGAACTCGATCTACCTCGGCCGCTCGTCGTGGGGCATCGATCTCGCCGCGCAATCCTACTTCGGCAAGCCGGTGAAGAACCTGACGCTGGCCGAAGGCGCGTTCCTGGCCGGCCTGACCAAGGGGCCGTCCTACTACAACCCCGACCGCTACCGCGACCGCGGGCGCGAGCGGCTGTCCTACGTGCTGGCGCGCATGAAGGACGACGGCGCCATCACCGCGGCCCAGTTGAGCGATGCCGAGGCCGAGCGGCTGAACTTCATCACCTTCTCGCGGGTCCGTCGCGACACCGGTTTTCATCTGGTCGATGAGATCGGGCGCGAGGCGCGAACCGTCGCGGGGCTCGGCACGCTGACCGCGCAGTCCTACCAGATTCGATCGACCATCCGGCCGGCACTGCAACGGGCGACCGAAGCGGCGCTGCAGGAGGGGCTCGCGCAATACGAGCAGAACGCCGGCCGCGTCGAGTTCCGCGCCCCGGAAGCCAATTTGAGCGACGCGATCAAGAAGCTCGAAGGCAATCTCAGAACCGACCGCAGCAAGCCTGTGTGGGTCACCGCGCTGGAGCAGCTTCGGCTGCCGCTCTACGACGTGCACTGGACGCCGGCGGTGGTCCTCGAAAAGCGCACCATCCAGGGCACCGAGTCGATCCGCGTCGGCCTGAAGGACGGCCGTTCGCTCCCGCTGTCGACCTGGGGCACCCGCACGCGCGCCCGCATCGGCATGTATGACGTCGTCTACGTGAAAGTCATCGAGAATGCGGGCAAGCAGGGCGGCACCCGCGTCGAGCTTCGCACGCGGCCCACGGTGCAGGGCACCACGCTGGTCCTGGAGAATAAGACCGGCCGCGTGCTGGCGATGGCGGGTGGCTTCTCCTATCCGATGAGCCAGCTCAACCGAGTGACCCAGGCGCGGCGGCAGCCTGGCTCCTCGTTCAAGCCAATGACCTATCTCGCGGCGCTCAACAGCGGCTTGCAGCCCAACACCATGGTCGATGACGCGCCGATCACCTACCCGCCGATCGGCGGTGTCACGCGATACACCCGCGACACCGATTACTGGTCGCCGCGCAACTACGATGGCGGCTCCTCCGGCACCATCACGATTCGGCGCGCGCTGGAAATGTCGAAAAACCTGGTGACGGCCCGCCTGCTCGAAGGCGGCATTTCGAGCGAGCCAAGCCAGAGCCTCGACGAAATATGCAAGCTGGCGATCGAGGCCCGCGTCTATCCGAAATGCGAGCGATACTATCCGTTCGTGCTTGGCGCCCAGCCGGTGCGGCCGATCGATCTTGCCGGCTTCTACGCGGCGATCGCCAACGAAGGAAAGCGGCCGACCCCCCATGTGATCGAACGGATCACCCAGGACGGCCGGGAAATCTACAAGGCCGACGAAGGCGTGCGAAAGCTCGCCTCAGTCGATCCGGCGTCGATGTTCCAGCTCCGGACCTTCCTGCAGGGCGTGGTGGCGCGCGGCACCGCGGCGCGGCTGAGCGGGCTGTCGACCTTCATCGGCGGCAAAACCGGCACCAGCGACGACTTCAACGACGCCTGGTTCGCCGGATTCAGCAACGACGTCACGATCGTGGTCTGGCTGGGCTACGACAACGCAAAGGGCAAGCGCACGCTCGGCAACGGCCAGGCCGGCGGCAAGATCGCGCTGCCGATCTTCGAGACCATCATCAAAGCGGTGTGGGCCCAGGGCACGCCGCAGACGCCGCTGCCCCGGCCGACCCCGGAGGCGTCGCGCCATCTGGTCGCCTTGCCGATCGACGTCAACAGCGGCCAGCGGCTCGACAGCCGCGGAGGCGACGTTCGCTTCGATGTGCGCGGCCCCGGCAACACCCGCGTCAGCAACACCGGCGGCTTCATGGAGTATTTCCACGTCGATGACAGCGGCCGCATGACCGAGACACAGGATCGCTTGTCTTCGCGCGGCTATATCAGCGGCGGCTACGGGGAGGACGGCACCAGCCCCTTCTTCTTCTCCGGCGGAAATTCCTTCCAGTCGTGGTTCGGCCGTCCCGAACCGGTGCCAGCGTTCGGCCCGCGCCCGATCGATCGATATGGCAACCGCCAATACGAGAGCTTCGGACGCCCGCCGGTCGATGAACGGCCGGTCAGGCGTTACAGCCCGGCCGACCGCCACGGCTTTTGATACAATTCGCTACAATCAATTCAAAAAATCATTTCAGCGGGGGGATAATGAGCCGTCTCAAGCTTTCGATTGCCACCACGGATTATGATCATTTTCGCGACTTCCGGCTAGGTACGGTGCAGGCCGAAGGCATCGACGCCAACTGGTCGATGCTCGGCCATCACGAAATCTTCGCGCGCTTCACCTTCAATCGCGAGTGGGACGCGGCCGAGCTGTCGTTCGCCAAATTCACCGCGCAGGTGACGCGCAAGGACTCCGACATCATCGGTCTGCCGGTGGTCTGCTCGCGGCTGTTCCGGTTCTCGTCGTTCTACGTCAACAAGAAAAGCGGGATCAAAACCGCAAAAGATATCAAAGGCAAAAAGGTCGGATCGCCGGAATGGGCGCACACCGCCGCCGTCTACATTCGTGGCTGGCTTAACGACGAGCATGGCGTAGCGCTGAAGGATATCAACTGGTATCAGGCCGGCGCCAACGAGGCCGGACGCATCGAAAAGGTCGAGTTGAGCCTGCCCCAGGGCGTCAAGCTCACCCGCGTGCCGGACAAGTCGCTGAGCGAGATGCTGGCGAGTGGCGAGATCGACTGCGCCATCATCGCACGGCCGCCGGACTGTTTCCGGCATGGCCATGAGGACGTGGAGCGGTTGTTCCCGGACTACTGGGCGATGGAAGAGAAATATTACAAGCAAACCAAGGTCTGGCCGATCATGCACATCATCGCGCTGCAGAAGCGCGTGCTGGACGCGGACCCCTGGGTGGCGCGCAACCTTTACAATGCATTCCTCGCCTCCAAGAACCGCAGTGTCGAGCGGCTGATGGACCCGGCGGTGTCGCGCTATCCGGTGGCGTGGCTGCCGACCTACATGCGAAAGCAGGCCGAGACCTTCGGCGGCGACACGTTCCCCTTCGGTGTCGATGAGAACCGTCCGACCTGGGAGCAGATGCTGCGCTACAGCCACGAGCAGGGTATCGCGCACCGGCACGTCAAGCCGGAGGACATCTTCCCCAAGGGCATCATGACCAGCGTGCGAGTGTGACGGCTTCTGAGCCGCGCAAAGCCGTTCTGGCCTTGGTCTCCGATCTGTCGTAGGTTTTTCAGGGGGGGCGCGCGGAGCGAGCCGGACTTCCGCCGCCAGGGGAAAGACCACGCGATGACCCTTGAGTTGGCCGGGGGCGCTGGCGCGTTGGCCAGCCGGCTGCGCGGCGAGTTACGGAACGTATTTGCCGGCACGATCTGCAGCATACTGTCCGTGGTGTACTGCCTGTCGTATGCGGCGCTGATTTTTGCCGGCCCGCTCAATCATTGGCTGTCCTACGGCGTCGCGGTGACGTTCCTTTCGGCGACTGTCGGGGCTGCAATCGTTGCATGGCGCAGCTCGCTGCCTTTTGCGATCGCCGGACCGGATACTTCGACATCGGCGGTGACAGCCGCCCTCGCCGCCGCGCTGGCTCAGCAACTGATCGCTAATGGCAACACCGGGTTGCTCTTGCCGACGTTGATCGTCATGGCCATCGCGACGGCCTTGACGGGGCTGCTGCTGTGCATCCTCGGATTCACCCGCGCCGGCCGCGCCATCCGCTTCGTGCCCTATCCGGTGATCGGCGGCTTTCTTGGTGCGACGGGATGGCTGATGATCCTCGGTGCGATTCAGGTGGTGACCGACCATCGTTTGACGCTCTACGGCGTTCAAGAGTTTCTGAGCGGCCCGATCGCCGCCAAGCTCGTGGCCGGGCTCGCGGTCGCCATCGCCCTGCATATCCTGCTGCCCCGATCGCAGAACCCCATGGTCATGCCCGCCATCATGCTCGCGGCCATCGTGGCCGTGCATGCCGCGCTCCCGCTGACGGGCTCCTCGCTGGCCGAGGCGCAGGCCAACGGCTGGACGTTCCAGCCGCGCCCAGCAGCATCTTTATCGCTGCCATGGCATTCCGCCGAACTTCGAGGGTTTCCCTGGGCGGCACTCCCGTCGCTGGCCGGCGACATGCTCGCCGTCATGTTCGTGACCACCATCAGCCTGCTGCTCAACACGACCGGAATCGAGTTCGCCACCCGGCGAGAGGCCGACATCGAGCGCGAACTCAAGGCGCTCGGGCTGGCCAATCTGCTGACGGCCGCGCTCGGCGGATACGTGAGCTGCCTGTCGGTCAGCCGCACAACGCTCGGCCATGCCGCCGGCGCCACCGGCCGCGCCGCCGGACTGACCGTGGCGGCGATCTCGGCGGCCTTTCTGGTGATCGATCCGGGGTTCCTCGGCTACGTGCCGAAATACGCCCTCGGCGGGTTGCTCTTCTATCTCGGCGCCCGCCTGGTCCACCGCTGGCTGGTCCATTCGGCGCGGCAACTGCTGTTGATCGAATACCTGTCGCTGATCGCCATTGCGCTGATCATCATCCAGTGGGGCTTCATTGCCGGCGTCCTGATCGGCGTGGTGATCGGCTGCGCAACGTTCGCGCTGAGCGCCAGCCGGGTCAACGCCATCAAGTTCGGCTTCGACGGCTCGGAATACCGGAGTTCGCTCGACCGCAGCCGGGACGAACTCGCCATCCTGAGCGCCTACGGCCGGCAAATTCAGGGCATGGCGCTGCAGAGCTACCTGTTTTTCGGCTCCGCCAACCGGCTTTACCAGCACGTCAAAACGGTGCTCGCCGAGCGGCCGGACTGCCGCTTCCTGCTGTTCGACTTCCGCCTTGTGACCGGAATCGATTCATCGGCGACGCATAGCTTTTCGCAGATCAAGGAGGCCGCCGCCGAATTGGGGACGAGGCTCATTCTGGTCAATCTCACGCCGGAGCTGGAGCGATCGTTCCGCGTTGCCCGGTTTCTATCGAACGATGTGATCGTCGCCTCGGATCTCGACCGCGCCCTGGAATCCTGCGAGGAGTCCTTCATCGCGGCTCACAACCCCGAGGGCAACGAAGCGCAGTCGCTGCGCGCATGGCTTGCGGAAGCACTGGGCAGTGAGCGGCACGCCGACGAACTCGCCGGCCGCTGCAAGCGAATCGAGGCCGCTCCGGGCGATATCGTGGTCCACCAGGGTAGCGCGTCCGACTCGATGCATTTCATTCTGGAGGGCCGCGTCGGAATCGTCGTCGATGTCGGCGGCGGCCGGATGATTCGGGTTCGCAGCCTCGGCCGGCAAAACACGGTCGGCGAGATGGGCCTGATCACAGGCCGTCCGCGCAGCGCGTCGATCCGGGCCGAAATTGCCAGCGTGCTTTATGAACTGCCGGCGGACGCTTTCGACGACATCAAACGGAACAATCCCGCGCTGAGCAACACGCTGCTGTCCTTTGTCATCGCGGTGATGGCGGAGCGGCTGAGCTTTGCCAGCCGCGCCATCGGCGTTTTGCAACGATAGCCCGCCAGCGGGGGAACTCTGCCATGCCGCCGGCTGTTTGGCGGGCCTGCAAGCCTGGAGAGCCGAGCCTGCCCGATTCACGTAGAGGGTGCATCAATCGGGCGCCCCGAGCCGCCAATCCCAGGACTTTAGACTCGCGTTTTTTTGCTTTTCGGGGCATAAAGTCGCGATGCAACGCAACTTCGACCCCGATGACTATGCCCTGGTGGCGAAGCTGCGCGCCAACCCCCCCAATCCGTGGAAGTGGGAAATCTATTGCGCCGGCAAGCGCCTGCCGATCGAGCAGTCCGAAAGCTATTTCGAGTCGCGCGGCGCCGCGCAAGCCGCCGGCAAAAAGGCCCTGACCGAGCTTCTGACCCGCCTCAGCGCGTGATCCGGGCGGCATTTAGCCGTCCCGCCGCGGGGGCCGCCTTGCTAAACTGCCACCGACCGAATCCAGGAGACCGACATGCCCCGCCATAAGTCCTACATGCCGCACGGCGTCATTCCGGCGGTCATACTGCCTTTCTTCGACGACCTCTCGATCGACGAGGCGAGTTTCCGCAAGCACCTGCGCGACGTCACCGCGGCCGAGGGGCTGTCCGCCGTCACCATTAACGCGCACTCCACCGAGGTGGCGTCCTGCACCTTCGACGAGCAGACGCGCGTGCTCGACATCGCCGGCAGCGAGATCGGCGACAAGACGCCGCTGGTCAACGGCATCTGGGCCGACGGCAGCGTCGAAGCCGCCCGCCTCGCCAAGATGGCAGCCGCCGGCGGCGCCTCGGCGCTGCTGGTGTTTCCGCCCGCCCCGTTCACCATGGGCCAGAACACCGCGATGGCGGTCACCCACTTCAAGCACATCGCCGACGCCACCGACCTGCCGCTGATCGCGTTCCAGTATCCGCTGGCCACCGGCCAGGGTTATCCGAACGACACCATGCTGCGGATGATCGAGGACATTCCGTCGCTCAAGGCAATCAAGGACTGGGCCGGCACCCCGCAGCAGCACGAATGGCACGTCCGCAATCTGCAGAACCTGTCGCGGCCGTTCAACGTGCTGTCGACGCAGAGTTCGTGGCTGATGGCGTCGCTGAGCTTCGGCTGCAAGGGATTGCTGTCGGGCAGCGGCAGCGTGATCGCCGATCTGCAGGCGCAGCTGTTCCGCGCCGTACAGGCAGGCGATCTGAAGACCGCGCAGGGGATCAACGACCGCATCTACCCGCTGGCGAGCGTGTTCTACGCCCAGCCGTGGGTCGACATGCACAACCGCATGAAAGAGGCGCTGGTGCTGCTCGGCAAGCTGCCGCGCGCCGTGGTGCGTCCGCCGCTGGTCAAGATCGAGCGCGCCGAGATCGAGCGCATCCGCAAGGCGCTGGTCGAGGCCAAGCTGCTCAACGCTGCGAGCGCGAAGGCGGCGTAGTCGTCATGACGCTATAAGGGTGAAAATGGCCGGGCTATCCCGGCCATTTTCTTTTCAAACCGGGTCGGCGTCGATCAGCACGAAGGCAATGCAGCACGGCTCCTCGGTGCGATTGCTCCAGGCGTGGTTGGTGCCGCGCTGGACCAGCACATCGCCCGCCTTCAGCAGGACTTCGCCCTCGTCCATCAGCGCGTAGATCTCGCCGGACAAAACCACCGCATAGTCGATGGTGCTGGTTTTGTGGAAGCCGGGATGGCGCATGTTGGCGGTGTCGCGCACATAGCCTTCGGACTTGGCATTGGCGCCGGTCTCAGCGCCGGTGGAATGCAGCGCCGCAACGCGCTTGGAATCCGGCGGATACTCGACCACCCGGAATTTCGAGCCGTTCTTCGGCGGCGGCAACCGCTGGGCGCCGCCGGTCGGGTCGGCGTTCCCCGCATTGCTGGCCGGCGTGGCGCCGGTTTCCCAAAGCTCGGTCACCGCGGTCGCGCCAGGGCCGCGGTCGAACACCGCCGGCGCTGGACCGTCCGCGATGAAGATGGCCTTGCCTTGCGCATTGTGACCGGTGACGACGCGGCGGATGGCTCGGGGCATGATGGAAATCCTGCTGAGATGGAGCCGGAATTTGTACGCTTGACGAGGTGCAGCGACAACGTGCTTTCTGCTGTCGCAGCCCGCTCGTTTCAGGACAACCGATGGCCTCCGCCGACCGATTTCTCCTCGCCGCCGTGATGGGCTGGCCGATCTCGCAGTCGCGATCGCCGATGCTGCATAATTTCTGGTTCGCCCAGCATGGCCTCGCCGGCAGCTACGTGCCGCTGGCGATCCCGCCGGAGCGGCTCGAAGCAGCGCTCCGGGCGCTGCCGTCGCTGAATTTCTCCGGCTGCAACCTGACCATTCCGCTGAAGCAGGATGCAATGCGGATCGTCGACGAGGTGGACATCACCGCGAAGAAAATCGGCGCGATCTCTTGCGTGGTGGTGCGAAAGGACGGCTCGCTCGCGGGCTCCAACAACGACTGGTACGGCTTCACTTACAACATCCTGGACTTCGTGCCGGACTGGCGCGCCGACCAGGGACCGGTCGCGGTGATGGGCGCGGGCGGCGGCGCGCGCGCCGTGGTCTATGGCCTGATGGAGCGCGGCGCGAAGGAAATCCGCCTGTGCAACCGCACGCACGCGCGGGCGCTCACACTGGCCCAGGAGTTCGACGGCCCGATCCATGTCATTCCGTGGGAGCAGCGCCACGACACCATCGAAGACTGCGCCATGCTGGTCAACGCGACGAGCCAGGGGATGATCGGCCAGGCAGCGCTCGACCTTCGCCTCGACAAGCTGCCGAAGAACGCGCTGGTCAACGACATCATCTACATCCCGCGCGAGACGCCGCTGATCGAAGCCGCGCGTATCCGCGGCAACCGCACGGTGACGGGACTCGGCATGCTGCTGCATCAGGGCATCCCGGCGTGGCGTGCGTGGTTCGGCATCGAGCCGAAGGTGACGGCGGAGTTGCGCGCGAAAATCGAAGCGACGATTTAGCCAAACTTTAGCTGCGACACACTCACTATCTCATGCCCGGCCTTATGCCGGGGATGCGATCTTCGACCGGTAGTGGTCCCAGGTCTTTTTGAATAGGCTCGGCGTGCGGAGCTTCTGCCGGCAGGCCGCCTGCTCCTCGTCGCTGAACACATACGGATCGCCGATCTGCATCGCCATATACTGGCGGCGTGCATTCTCCTCGACATAGGCCGCATAGGCGAAGCATTCGAGAACGCTTTCGCCCGAGGCGACCACGCCGTGCGCCTTCAGCATCACCACCGGATTGTCGCCCATGACGGCGACCATCTTCTCGCCCATCTCGCGGGTGTTGACCGACATCGGCGAGTTCATCACCGGCATGTCACCGAGCAGCGACGCCTGGGCATACACCACCTTTTGCGGGTGGCCGGTCATGGTCAGATAGGTCGACCACTGCGGATGGGTGTGGAACACCGCGTTGACCTTGGGCCGCGCGCGATAGACCTCGGCGTGGATCGGGAATTCTAGCGGTGGCTTGACGTTGCCGCCATCGACTGGCTTGCCGTCGAGATCGACCGCGACGATATCCTCGACCGTGAGGCAGGAGCGCATCGACGCGCCGGAGTTGATGTAGAACGAGTTGGAGTCGCGCCGCACGCTGCAATGGCCGTTGTGGTCGATGTATTCCGCATGCTCCAGCATGCGGATGGCATCGACCAGCTCCTGTTTGATCCCGGCTTGCGACGGCTGCGCCATTGTCTCCCACCTATCCGCGTCATTCCGGGACGGCGCGAAGCGGCGGACCCGGAATCCAGAAACACATTTGGCATTGGTAACGTTGGCCTCTGGATTCCGGGTTCGCGCCTATGGCGCGCCCCAGAATGACGGAGGCTACTTCATCGCCCGCGAATTCCCAAAATCCCGCAACAGAAGGCGTACATCCCCGACCTCACCGCCGATGCCCTAGCATTCTCGCGAGGCTTGCGCCAAGCTCAGCCCGCAAGGTTCCGGGACATGGCCACCGTCAACAGCTACGACTACATCATTGTCGGCGCGGGATCCGCGGGTTGCGTGCTGGCCAGCCGCCTGACCGAAGACGGCGACACACGGGTGCTGCTGCTTGAAGCCGGCGGCTGGGACCGCGATCCTTGGATCCACATTCCGCTGGCCTGGGGCAAAATCCTCACCAACCGCCTGCACGACTGGATGTATTTCACCGAGCCTGAGCCCAATCTGGCCGGCCGCCGCATCGAATGCGCGCGCGGCAAGGTGATCGGCGGCTCGTCGTCGATCAACGCCATGACCTATTCGCGCGGGCATCGCGACGACTACAACCGCTGGGCGGCGCACGGCCTGCCGTCGTGGTCCTATGCCCACGCGCTGCCCTATTTCAAGAAGCAGGAGACCTGGGAGGACGGGCCGAACGCGCATCGCGGCGGCGACGGCCCGCTTGGCACCTGCTGGTCGACATTTCACGATCCGCTGGCGGATGCCTACACCGCAGCGAACAAGGCCTCCGGCCTGAAATGGAATGCCGACCTGAACAGCGGCCAAAACGAAGGCATCGGCCGCAACCAGAACACCATCCGCGAAGGCCGGCGATGCAGCGCGGCAGTCGCCTACCTGAAGCCAGCGCTGGCGCGGTCCAATCTCACGGTCGAGACCGGCGCAATGGTGTCGCGCATCGTGCTGGACCGCAATCGCGCCGTCGGCGTCGAGTACCGCCGGGGCGGCAGTGTCTACACCGTGCAAGCACACCGCGAGGTGCTGCTGGCCGGGGGCGTGATCAACTCGCCTCAGGTGCTGATGCTCTCCGGCATCGGTGACCCGGAGGCGCTGCACACCGCTGGCATCAAACCCGAGGTTGCGCTCTCCGGGGTCGGACGGAACCTGCAGGACCACGTCACGGCGATGATCTCCTACGAGCGGAAAGATCCCGCCGGCGTCATCCACCGTTCGATGCGGCTCGACCGCATCGCTGTCGCGCTCGCCGACACCTATCTCATGGGTGGAACCAGCGTGGCGAGCGACATCCCCGGCGGCATGGCTTCATTCGCCAAGGTCATGCCGGAATCGAATGTGCCGGACGTGCAACTGCTGCTTGCCGGCGCGCCAATGACCGCGCATCCGTATCTCAAGCCGTTCCGCCAGCCATACCAGGATGCATTCGGCGGCCGTGTCGTCATGCTGCATCCGGAGAGCCGTGGCGAATTGGTGCTGAAGTCGGCAGATCCCGCCACGCCAATCCGCATCCGGCAGAATTTCATGTCCACCGAGCGGGAATGGAAGACGATGCGCGGCGCCATGCGGCTCATGCGCGACATCATGAACCAGCCGGAGATGAAGCCTTTCGCAGGCCGCGAACTGAACCCGGTGTTCCAGTCCGAGGCGTCGCTGGATGCCCACATCCGCAACACCGCGATCACGCTCCACCATCCGGCCGGCACCTGCAAGATGGGCCGCGAGACCGACGACACCGCGGTGGTCGATCCGCATCTGCGGGTGCGAGGCGTCGAACGGCTGCGCGTCATCGACGCCTCGGTGATTCCAGATCTGGTCAGCGGCAACATCAACGCGCCGGTCATGATGATTGCTGAGAAGGCGGCGGACATGATCCGCGGCAAGCCGACGCTGGCGCCGCTGAATGTGTAAATGTGCCGTCAATCCGGGCGCTTGCAAAGCCAGCGAGCCCGGAATCCAGAACGAGAGTTCGAAATGAACCTCTGGATTCCAGGCTCGCGCCTACGGCGCGCTCCGGAATGACGCAGAGAGGTTGGAGTATTGCAATGTCCCGCATGCCGCCGCTCGACCCCGAAACGCTGTCGCCTAAACAAGCGCGCGTCTACGAGCAGATCGCCGGCCGGCGAAAAACCGTGCGCGGCCCCTTCCCCATGTGGCTGCGCAATCCCAAGCTCGCCGAACACGCCAACCAGTTCGGCATCGCGCTGCGCGACCATTCGGTTATCGGCCGGCGGATTTTCGAGCTCTGCGTCCTCGTCGTTTGCCGGGCCGGCTCTGTGCAATACGCATGGTCGTCACACGCGCCACAGGCCGAAATCGCCGGGATATCGCCGGAGATCGTCAAGGCGATCCAGGAGAACCGCACGCCGGAGTTTGCCAAAACCGATGAGCGGGTGGCCTACGAGACCGCCACCGAGATCATGCGCACCAACAATCTGAGCCAGGCCAGCTACGACAAGGCGCTCGCACAATTCGGCGAGCAGGGCACGGTGGAACTCATCAGCACCATCGGCTATTACGCCATGGTCGGAATCTTTCTGAAATCATTCGACGTGCGACCGCCGGACGGCAGCACACCCCTGAAATAAAGGAGAAAGCCGTGGCCCGATTTGAGCCGGTGAACGCCGAGAAGCTCTCGCCCGAACACAAGGCGCTCTACGAGACGGTGCGCTCCAACCGGCCGAAGCTGGCCGGGCCGTTTTCGGTTCTGATGCACAATCCGGCACTGGCCGGACCTGTGAATCAGGTGGTCGACGCCGTTCGCAAGGACGGCAAGCTCGAAAAACGGCTCTATGAGCTGATCGTGCTGATCACGGTCCGGCACGCGGAGGCCGGCTACGCCTGGGCGGTGCACGATCCGCTCGGACGCAAGGCCGGACTTTCCGACGAGGTGGTCGATGCGCTGCTCGCCAAGCGCAAGCCGACGTTTGTGAAGGCGGACGAGCAGGCGCTCTACAACGCGATCACCGAACTGCTGGAGCGCAACAAGATCAGCGACGGAACCTATCAGACTCTGGTCAAGACAATCGGGTTCGACAGCGCGTTGGAAGCGGTGACCTGCGCCGGGCTGTATTGCATGATCGGCAACGTCATCAATGCCTTCGAGGTGCCGACCCCGAACGGCGAGAAACCTTTTTAAGCAAGGAGCGAAAGATGTTCGTGAAACTGGCCGCCGACGGCAGCGTATCGCTGGAAGACCGCGACAACTTCCGCGCTTTCAAGCTGGTCATCGAAGGCGGCCCAGCCCGGCTGGATCAGGCCCGCCGCGCCTTGCTCAACACCGCCGAGTTGCCGACCCAGGCCGACGCCTGGATTTTCGAGAAGGCGCTGCGGCAGCGCCCGGAGGTCGCCAACGACGCCACCTGGCAGGCCAGCCTCGGAGGCATGATCGAGAAGGCAAAGCCGCACGGCTGGATCGACGAGCAGAAGCAGGCCATCAAGGCCCATATCGAATGGACGGAAAAGCCGTAAATCGGCACTTGATGCAAATCAAAGCAGGCCTCAAACGCGCAAGCGCCAATAGGGCTGGTACCTGAAATTCGCGCGCGGGGCCCTCCGCGCGCCGCATGGAATTTGGCCAGTATCATGGACACCGACGTTCTCATCATCGGCGCAGGCCCGGTTGGGCTCACTCTGGCGGTCGATCTCGGCAAACGCGGCGTGCGCTGCATGCTGATCGAGCAAAAGAGCGCGCCGCACATGTGGCCGAAGATGGAGCGGTGCAACGCGCGCTCCATGGAAATATATCGCCGCATGGGCCTCGCGGAAAAGATCCGGGCGGCCGGCCTGCCGGCATGGGTGCCGATGGACGTGTTCATCGTCCACTCGATGGCCGAACCGCCGCTGCTGCATCTGCCCTACCCTTCGGTGGAGCAGGCCAAGGCGGAAATCGCGGGGAGTCGCGACGGCACGCTTCCGCTAGAGCCTTATCAACTCATCTCGCAGTACACGCTCGAACCGCTGTTGAAGTCTGTCGCCGAGACGCTGCCGCGCGTCACCGTCCGCTATGGCTGCGAGTTCCTGTCATTCGACCAGGACGCCAATTCCGTTACTGCCACGGTCAGCGAGAACGGCCGGACCTCGAAGGTCACGGCGAAATATCTGGTCGGCTGCGACGGCGGCACCAGCGTCATTCGCAAGCAGCTCGACATCAAGCTGGCCGGCGAGGGCAACATCCTCCAGCTCCGGCAGGCGCTCTACCGTTGCGACGAGCTGTTCGAGCGTATCCCGATCGGCAAGGGCCGCCACTACCACGTCGCCGACAACCAGGCGACGCAGCTCATCGTCCAGGATTCGACCCGCCACTTCACGGTTCATTCCGTCGTCGAGAAAGACGAGGATATGGCCACGGTGTTCGAAAAGACCGTCGGCATGCCGGTGAAATACGAGATGCTTTATGTCGGCGAATGGCGGCAGAACCTGCTGCTGGCGGATCGCTACACCGAGGGCCGGGTGCTGCTGGCGGGCGACGCGGTGCATCTGGTCATCCCGACCGGCGGGCTCGGCATGAACACCGGCGTCGGCGACGCCAACGACCTCGGCTGGAAACTCGCCGGCACCCTGGCCGGCTGGGGCGGGCCGGGCCTGCTCGCATCCTACGAGGCGGAGCGGCGGCCGACTGGCCAGCGCAACGTCGGCGCGTCACGCTTTGCGTCGCTTGGCCGGCGCAAGTGGCGGGCGCAATGGAAGCCCAACATTCACGACAATACACCGGAGGGGGCGGCGACCCGCGCCAACCTCGTGGCGGTCGCCGATGTCGAACAGCGCAAGACCAACGAGATGACCGGCGCGGAACTCGGCTACCACTACGCGGGCTCGCCGCTCATCGCGTCCGAGCCCGGAGAGCCGCCCTACGACTATATCGAGTACCGCCCCAGCACGTTTCCAGGCGTGCGGCTGCCGCACGCCTGGCTGGACGATGGCCGCGCGGCGCAGGACTGCATCGGCGACGGCTACAACCTGCTGCGGCTTGGCGGCACAACCGCCGATGTGTCGGCTCTGGCAGCCGCGTTCCGCCGCTTCGGCGCGCCGTTCACAGCGGTCGATCTCGCGGGCCAGTCTGCCCGCGACCTCTACGGATACGACCTGATTCTGGTCCGGCCCGACCTGCACGTGGTCTGGCGCGGCAACCGGCCGCCGGACGATCCGAGCGGCCTCGCGGCGATCGCCACCGGACACAACACGCCGTAGGGCTCAGTGGCGTTATGCGGGTCCGGTGGCACTGTCGCTAAAGCGGTTTTTTGTCGATCTGTCCGTTGCTGCGCACGTACCAATGTTCGTTGGCCATCGGCTTGCCGGCGACACGGTCGGCCAGCCAGTCGGCCACCAGCATCGGCGGGAAAGGCCCAAGGTTGGCGGCCGGCACGTTGCCGACCGAATGGCGCGACTCCTGGTACACCACCATGCGCTTCGGCCCCTTCAACGCCGCGACCAGCCGCACCGAATGTTCGACCGGCGACAGTTCGTCGAATTCGCCGGCGACGCAGAGATACGGCACCTTGATCTTGTCGGCATGGCCTTCCCAGGTCATGCCCTTGCACATCTTGTCGAACTCGGCCTCGTCGGTGATGCCGGACATGTACATGAAGCGCTTCTTGAAGGTCGGTGACGCCTCCTGGAAGATTGTGTGGCAACCCGGCTCGTGGCACACCGAGATCACCGCCGCTGCCGAGATGCGCGGCTCATGGGCAGTCGCCAACGTGCCGAAGAACGTGCCGAAGCTGGTGCCGGACAGCACCACTTTGCTCATATCGACCTCAGGGCGCTTGGCCAGCCAGTCGCACACCGCTTTGCCGGTCGCCACCCAGTTGTCCATGCTGAAGTAGATGCCGAGCATCGGCGCCTCGTACTGGCCCGGCCCGTCGATGTTAAGCACCGCGAAGCCGCGGTTGAGGAAGCGGTCACCGTAGAGCGCCGACTGGATTTCCTTGTAGCTGTCCATGCCCGGCACGTTGATCACCACCGGGATTCTTCCGCCCGAGTAGTTCGGCGGCAGGTGGAACCAGGCGGGCAGCGCGGTGTCCTTGAAGGGAATCCACGCGGCCTCGACCTTGTGGTCGGCCATGGAGGCGTATTTCGTATAGCACTCGCGCTTCTTCAGATGGCAGGCGACATTGGGCTCGTCGTTCTGGTCGTAGGGCCACTGCGCCGCGCCCCAGTAGACCGAAGCCATGAAATAATTGTCGCGCGCGGTGACCTGACTGCCCGCGTCCTCGGCCGCCCTGGCCTTGGCCTCACGGCGGCGCGCCACGGCCTCGAAGGCCGGCGCGATGTCGGCCATTTTCTTGACCCGCTCCCGGACGCCGGCGATATCGGCGCCGCCCTCGGCACCGCATGGGCCGCTGATGTACATAGAGCGCGGCTGGTCCCAATCGATGCCGTTCGTGCGCACGATGTTGTCGAGCAGCCAACGCTGATCCTCGAACCGCTTCATATGTGGTTCGCCGCGCTTGTCCATGATCGGTTGCGGAATACGCTCCATGGAATCCTCCCTGTTCTTGATGCCTGCGTGGCCGGCACCATAAGTGAAACCCGCGCCGGAATCGACAGCAGGCGCCACCCACTTTTGCATTGCTCCAATGGGGCGCTGGGATACGGTAGCAACCGCAATCAGCAAGGAGACGTGAATGACGGGCCAGACCATCAAGATTCGCGCGGCCGGCGGCGGCGCGTTTGATTGCTATCTGGCAATGCCCGCCGGCGGCGAGAAGGCGCCCGCCGTTGTCATCGCCTGCGCCATACACGGGGTCGATGCCGACATCCGCCAGCTTGCCGAGGAGTTCGCCGGACACGGCTTCATCGCGGCGGCCCCCGATCTATTTTGGCGGACGGTGCCGGGACCGCTCGGCCATGAGGACAAGCGAACCCAGGAGAGGGCTCAACCGAGGCTGGAAAAGATCAAGTCTGGCGAGCAGGACCTGGTCGATACGTTGGCGCATCTGAAATCGATCGCCCAATTCAACGGCAACGCGGCGACGCTGGGCTTCTGCTACGGCGGGCCGTACGCGATTCTCGGGCCGAAGCGGCTCGGCTATGCCGCGGGCATCACCTGCCACGGCTCGCAGATGCTGGATTATATCGGCGAACTGGATGGCGTGACGGAGCCTGTCTGCATCATCTGGGGCGACCAGGATCGTCTCGCGCCGCCGCCCGTGCTCGATGCCTACCGCGCGGCGGCGTCGCGCATGGCGAACGTCGAGGTTCACATCTTCCCCGGCATCCTGCACGGCTTCATGATGCCGGGCAGCCCGGCCGCGTTCGACCAAAAGTCCCGCGACTTCTCGATGAAACGGGCCGTGGCAATCCTTGATGGATTGCGTGGCGGCAGCGCCTCTGTGCGCAAGGCGTCATAGCCGCGCGGCCATGGCGCCGACCGGACCATCGTTGATCGGCCGCCGCATGATCCGCGTCGAGGACGGACCCCTGCTGCGCGGGCGCGGGCGTTTCATCGACGACCTGGATATTCCGGGCGCGCTGCACGTCGCCTTCCTGCGAAGTCCGGTCGCGCACGGCCGGCTCAAAGACATCGACGCCAGCGCGGCGAAGGCGCTTCCCGGTGTCCACGCGGTGCTGAGCTTCGCCGATCTCCGTCCAGTGCTGACCGGCGACCGGATTCCGCAGGCGCTGCCGTCCGGCGCGATCCGCTTCGACGTCGATCCGATCGTGCTGGCGAAAGACGAAGTCACCTACGTCGGCGAGCCGGTGGCCATGGTGGTGGCCGACAGCCGCCGCGTCGCCGAGGACGCGCTTGCGCTGATAGCGCTCGATCTGGACGAATTGCCCGCTGTGACCGATCCGGTCGCCGGGCTCGAGTACGGCGCACCGAAGGCACGGCTCGATTGCCCGGATAATCTTGTGGCCCGGCAGAGCATCGACTACGGCGACATCGACGGCGCGTTCGCCAAGGCCGCGCACCGCATCAAGGCGCGCTTTCGCTTGCACAAGGGCGGCGGCCACTCGATCGAAACCCGCGGAATCGCCGTGCGGATCGATCCGGTGGACGACACGCTGACGATCCATGCCAACACGCAGTTGCCGCACCGCGCCAAGCAGATCCTCGTCGCCGCGCTCGGCATCGGCGAGCAGCGCATCCGCGTGGTAGCGCCCGATACCGGCGGCGGCTTCGGGCCGAAGGCCGCGTTTCACCCCGAGGAGTTAGCGCTACCTGCCGCCGCGTTGCTGCTTCGCCGGCCGCTGAAGTGGATCGAGGATCGCCGCGAGAATTTCGTCGCGGCCGTCGGCGAACGTGACCAGGACTGGGACATGGAGATGGCGGTCGATGCCGGCGGCCGAATGCTCGGGCTGCGCGGACGGCTCTGCCACGATCACGGCTCGTGCACGCCCTATGGCGTTGCGCTGGCCTACAACGCCGGCACCAACGTGATCGGCCCGTACGTGCTGCCGACCTATCGCCTGGACATCAACTGGTGCCTGACCAATTTCGTACCGTGCGCGCCAACACGCGGCGCCGGCCGGCCGCAGGGAATGTACGTGATGGAACGGCTGCTCGACGCGGTGGCCGAGACGGTCGGCATCGCCCGCGACGAGGTGCGCCGCCGCAACATGATCCAGCCGACGCAGATGCCCTATGCGACGCCGATCAAGCAGCGCGACGGCTCGACCATGACCTACGACAGCGGCGACTATCCGGAGTGCCAGCGCCGCGCGCTCGAAGCCGGCGGATGGGCTGATTTCCCGGCACGGCAGGCCGCCGCGCGGAAGGCCGGACGTTACATCGGCCTCGGTCTCGCCAACTATGTCGAGGCCACCGGACGCGGGCCGTTCGAGAGCGCGGGGCTTCGCGTGGGCGCATCGGGCAAGATCGTCATCACGACCGGCGCAAGCGCCCAAGGTCAGGGCACAAAGTCGATGCTTGTTCAACTCGCCTGCGACGTTCTCGGCGTCGCGCCGGAGAGCATCGAGGTGATCGCCGGCGACACCGCGGGCATCGCGCTGGGGTTCGGCGCGTTCGCCAGCCGCCAGGCGGTGACCGCCGGTAACGCCGTGCATCAGGCCGCGATCGCCGTGCGCGAAAAGGCGATCCAGACGGCGGCGGAGATGATGGAGGCGTCGGCCGAGGACTTGGAACTGAAGGACGGCGCGGTGCAGGTCAAGGGCGTACCGCACATGAAACGGACTTTGGCGCAGATCGCGCATGCCATCGCGGGCGTTCCTGGCTTCGCGCTGCCAGGCGGCGTAACTCCGGGTCTTGCCGCGTCGATCGACTTCCCTGCCCCGGCGCTGACCTACTGCAACGGAACGCACATCTGCGAGGCCGAAGCCGATCCGGAAACCGGAATGGTCCGTCTCCTGCGTTACATCGTCGTGCACGATTCCGGCCGCATCATCAATCCGATGATCGTCGATGGCCAGGTAACGGGCGCGGTCGCGCATGGCATCGGCGCGACGCTGTACGAATGGATGCGCTTCGACTCCCAGGGCCAACCGCAGACCGTCACCTACGGCGACTACATTTTGCCGAGCAGCGATACGGTGCCGCCGATCGAGGTGATCCACATGGAATCGCCGACGCCGCTCAACCCACTCGGGGTCAAGGGCGCAGCCGAGAGCGGAACCATCGCGGCGCCGGCGGCGATTGTTTCGGCGGTCGAAGACGCGTTGCATTCGTTCGGGGTGAGAATCCGCAACCTGCCGCTGACGCCGGAACGGCTGCTCGCATCAATTCAAGCCGCGGGCTAATTCGCGCAACGTCCATCGTTTACATTTTACAGGTCGTTCTTGCGCGATCCGCGCGCATTCGACGCGAGCCCATCCTCGAATGCTTGGCTGCCTGCCCGACCGGCGCAGGCCGAAACGGCTTGCGCGACAGGCCGGATCAATGCGCTATGATGGAGCGTCTAGGGTCGGAGCAAAAACAATGCGTATTCCATTCGTCCTGGCCGCGGCGCTGATCGCAAGCATCGGCGCCGGCGGCGGCGGCGCTGCGCAAACCTATCCGCAGCGCACCGTGAAGTTCATCCTGCCTTTCGGCCCAGCCAGCGGCACCGACATCACCGCGCGGCTGGTCAGCGAACGGTTGTCGGCCCGCTGGGGCAAGCCGGTGGTGATCGAGAACCGGCCGGGTGGCGACGGCCTCGTCGCCATCAACGCTTTCATCAGCGCCAACGACGACCATACCCTGCTGTGGGTTCCGGTGGGCACCTTCGCGGTGCATCCCTTCGACAAGGAAAAATTGCCCTACGACGCCGACCGCGACCTGATCCCGGTCGCCAACGTCAGCACGTTGTTCCTGGCGCTTTCGGCACCCACTTCGCTGGGCGTCAACACGTTCCGCGAATTCTTCGAACTGGTGCGCGCCAACCCCGGCAAGTACAACGCGGCCGCCGCCAACGGCAACGCCGACTTCCTGATGTCGGGCTTCCTCAAGAACAACAATCTCGACATGGCGAAGGTGCCCTATCGTGACATCATGCAGGGCCCGAACGATCTGTCCGAGAACCGCATCCAATTGCTGTCGTCGTCACTCGCCATCGTGACGCCGCTGTATCAGGCGGGCCGGATCAAGATTCTGGCGGTAACCGGCCGCCAGCGCGCGGGAAGCGTCCCCGATGTCCCGACCGTCCGCGAGGCCGGCTACCCGGCGCTTGAGATGGAGAGCATCGGCGGCATCTTCGGGCCGCGCGGCATGCCGCTCGCCACCCGCGAGCAGATCGCCGCCGACGTCCGTGCCGCGGTGGCGAGCGATCCCAGCATCGCGACCAAACTGCAATCGACCGGCCAGGTCGTCGATGTGCGCGGGCCGATGGAGTTCGCCGCCGGCATCAAGGAGTTGCAGACCCAGCTTGCCGGCATCGCCAAGGTTCTCGGCTTGAAGGCCGCGCAATAGACGGCGGCAACGACGCCGGCCAGATAAGAACAAGATGAGAATAGGACGATCCGGGAGGACAATTTGCAACGCATCGCCACGGCCTTGGCGGCCTTCGCTACCGCTGTTCTGGCTGGCGGACCGGCCGCCGCCGAATGGCCGGACAAGCCGGTCCGCGTCGTCGTTCCCTACGCGGCGGGCGGCGCCAACGACCTGCTCGGCCGGGTGTTCGCCGAGCAGCTCAGCCGCACCTTCGGACAGCAGTTCTTCGTCGAGAATCGCACCGGCGGCGGCGGCCTGATCGGTACCGAAGCGGTGGCACGCGCGGCCCCGGATGGCTTCACGCTGATCATTTCCGGCATGCCGTCCCATGTGCTGGGGCCGGCGATGAACAAGAACGCGAGCTTCGACCCGATCAAGGATTTCACGCACATGGCCTATCTCGGCGGACCGCCCAACGTGTTCGTCGTGCATCCGTCGCTCGGCATCGGCAGTTTCAAGGAATTGCTAGCGCTGATGAAGAGCCAGCCTGACGGCGTGCAATATGTCTCGCCGAGCATCGGCTCGGTCGGCAACATGGTGGCCGAGTACGTCGCCGACAAGGAAAAGGTAAAGCTCACTCACATCGTCTATCGCGGCGGTGGATCCGCGATCCAGGATCTGGTCGCCGGCCACGTGAAGGTCGGCAGCATGACGCTATCGACCACGCAGCCGCACATCCTCGCCGGCAAGCTGAAGCCGGTGGCGATCTCCTCGGAAAAGCGCGTGCCGGAGTTTCCCGACGTGCCGACGCTGGTCGAACTCGGCTATCCCGGCCTGGTCGTGCGGACCTGGTATTCGCTGTCAGGCCCCGCGGGAATTCCGCGCGACATCGTGGACAAGCTCAATGCCGCCGTAAACAAGGCGATGGCGCTGCCCGAGGTCCAGAAGCATCTGACCGTCGAGATGGTGCAGACCGAAGCCATGACGCCCGCGCAGATTACCGCGTTCATGCAACGCGAGGTGGACCAATGGGCGCCGACGGCACGGCGCATCGCCGAAACGAAATGAACCCGATCTCGCCAACGGAGAAGACGTCATGCGTCGTTTTCTGATCGCCCTCGCCGCAATGGTGCTGACCTGGGCCACGGCGTCCGCGCAAACCTATCCGCAGCGCCCTGCCCGCTTAGTCCTGCAGTTCGGCCCCGGTGCCGGCGCCGATATCACTGCGCGTCTGCTGGGCGACCGGCTGTCCGCCCGCTGGGGCAAGGCGGTCATCATCGAGAACCGGCCCGGCGGCGACGGCCTCGTCGCGATCAACGCATTCACCAGCGCCAGCGACGACCACACGCTGCTGTTCGTGCCGACCTCCGCCTTCACCGCCCATCCCTACACCCACGACAAGCTGCCGTACGACTCCGAGCGCGACCTCGTTCCGATCGTGAGCGTGACGACCATCGTGGTCTCTTTCGCGGTACCGGGGGACTCGGAGGTCAAGTCGCTTGGCGAATTCGTGGCGCTGGCCCGCGCCAAGCCCGATACGATGAACGTCGCGGCCGCACCCGGAAATTCCGATCTGATGATCTCGAGCTTCATCAAGACGCAAAATCTTCCGGTCGCCAAAGTGCCCTATCGCGACATCCTGCAGGCGCCCAACGACCTCGCACAGGGCCGCCTGGACGCGCTGCTGACCTCGTACGCCGCCATGTCCGGGCTGATCCAGTCCGGCAAGATCAAAGTGCTCGCGGTCACCAGCAAGAAGCGGGTCGGCATCCTGCCGGACATTCCGACCGTCACCGAAGCCGGCTTTCCGTTTCTGGGCATGGACAGCCTGATCGGCATCTACGGGCCGCGCGGCATGCCGGACGCTCTGCGCGACAAGATCGCGGCGGACGTGCGGGCTGTCATCGCGGCCGATCCGACCATCGCGCAGCGGCTGGGCGCCACCGCGCAGGTCGTCGATGTTCGCGGCCCGGCCGAGTTTTCCGCCGGCATCAAGGAAATGCGGGATCAACTCGCAGACGTCGCCAAAGTGCTAGGTATCAAGGCCGCACAACAAACTCAGTAACCGGTTAAAGGAACTTCTGGAATGAACGACAGCGGCAACGCGCCCAAAAGCAACGTCGACGCCCGCATCGCCTATGACGACCTGCGCGAATGGCTGGCCCGCGCCGAACTGCTCGGCGAAGTGCGGCATGTGCAGGGCGCCGGCTGGCAGGAGGACATCGGCCTCGCCGCCGAGGCGATCCTGCGCGAGGAGAACGGGCCTTGCGTGGTGTTCGACGAGGTGCCCGGCAGCCCGAAGGGCTTTCGTGTGTTGCTGAATATGTTCGCCGGCGTTCGGCGCAACATGACGCTCGGCTTCCCCGATCATCTGAGCAAGTGGGAACTCTCCGACGCCTTCCGTCAGGCTTATCTCCAGGAGCAGAAACCGATCCCGCACCAGATCGTCGAGGACGGACCCATTTTCGAGAACATCGTCACCGGCGACGCGATCGACGTCACCAAGTTTCCGTCGCCGGTCTGGCACGAGCTCGACGGCGGCCGCTACATCGGCACCGGCACCTACAGCATCACCCGCGATCCGGAGGAGAACTGGCTGAACGCCGGCGCCTACCGGGCGATGGTGCACGACAAGACCTCCGTTGGCATCCTGATGGCGGCGGGCCATCACGCAGCCATTCATTGCGAGAAATATTTCAAGCGCGGCGAGCCGATGCCGGTCGCGATGGTGCTGGGCGGCGATCCGCTGTGCTTTTTCTACGGCGGCCTCGAAGCCCCCTACGGGGTTTTCGAGATCGACGTGGTCGGTGGCCTGCGCGGCAAGGCGATGAAGATGGTCAAGGGCAAGGTCACGGGCCTGCCCTTCCCGGCCGGCGCCGAAATCGTGCTGGAAGGCTTCGTCACGCCGGACAAGCGCCTGGTCGAAGGGCCGTTCGGCGAATGGACCGGCCACTACGCCGGCGGCGCCAAGCTCTGCACCGTGCTGGACGTGAAGGCGATCTATCACCGCAACGATCCGATCCTGCTGGGCGTTCCACCGATGGGTGGCGGACCGGACGAGATGGCCCGCTACCGCGCCGTGATGCGCTCGGCCACCATCAAGCAGAACATCGCCAACGCCGGCGTCCCGGGCGTGTCGCAGGTGTGGTGCCACGAGATCGGCGGCGCGCGCATGTTCCACGGCATCGCCATCAAGCAGCGCTATCCAGGCCACGCCGTACAGGCCGGCCACATCGCCGCGCAATGCGGCGCCTCAGCTTACGCTTCGAAGTACGTGGTGGTGGTGGATGACGACGTGGATGTCACCAATCTCGACCACCTGCTGTGGGCCATGCTGACCCGCACCGACCCAAAGGAATCGATCCAGTTCATCGAGGGCTCGTGGGATTCGCCGGCCGATCCGCGGCTGTCGCCTGAAAAGCGCGCCAAGGGCGACATGACCCATTCGGTCGCCATCATCGACGCGTGCCGGCCGTGGTCATGGCGCGACAAGTTCCCGCCAACCAACACGCCGAGCGCCGAGGTCGCGCGCAAGGCCAAGGAGAAGTTCGGCTGGCTGCTGGACGGAAAGGCGAAATAGCTACAGCGGCTTGGAGCTAAGTTGCGCGAGGATCGGCTTCCAGCGCACCACTTCCTTGGCGATGTAGTCCGCCGCCGAAGCCGCATCGGAGGTTGCCAGGGTTTCGTATCCGCTCTTCTGAAAGTTCTGCTTCAGCTCGGGGTCCTGCATCGCGAGCTTTGTCGCCTCTTCGATCTTGGCGATGATCGGCTTCGGCGTCTTGGCCGGAGCGAACAACCCGAAGAACAGACGGGCCACCAGATCGGGATAGCCTTGCTCGGCGCCGGTCGGGATGTCCGGCATCGCCGACAATCGCCGCTCCGCCGCGACCGCGAGAATCTTGAGCTTGCCTTGCTTGTGCAACTCCCAGAGTTGTTCCGACATCATCGGCGTGGACAGCGGCACCTGCCCGGACAGAGCATCGATCAGCGCCGGCCCGCCGCCCTTGTACGGGATGTGCACGATCTCCGGCACGCCCGCCAGATTCTTGAACAACTCGCCCGCGAGATTGTAGATGGTTCCCGCTCCCGCCGAGCCGTAGTTCATGGTTGCCTTGTGCACCTTGGTATAGGCCACGAGCTCGCGGAGATTGGAAACCGGAACCGTCGGGTGGACCACGATCGACGCCGGAGAGTCGCAGAGGATGGCGATCGGATCGAAGCTCGCCACCGGGTCGTAGGTCTGCGGCGCAAGCAATGGACTGATGACCAACTCGCTGTTGGTGCCGAACAGCAGCGTGTAGCCATCGGCGACCGCTCGGGCCGCCGAAGCCGCGCCGATCACGCCGCCTCCGCCGCCCATGTTCTCGATGTAGATCGAGCCGAGCGTCTTGCCCGCCTTGCCGCTCCATTCTCTCGCAATGATATCGACAACGCCGCCCGCCGGGCGCGGCACGATCAATTTGATGGCGCGCTCGGGATAACCGGGCTGGGCCCCGGCCGGGCTGGATAGAACCGCGGCAAGGCCGCCTGCTCCCAACTGCAAGAACTCACGACGCTTCAATGCCCACTCCTTCACTTATTTTAGTGCTCCCCGAAAGGCATCTCGGTGCCGATCCCGCGGCTGCGCGCCCGCTGATAGACCCAGTGCCCGATGCCGACGTCGAGCAAGGCGAGCCCCGCGGACTCGTAGAGAATGATCTCGTCGTCGGAGGTACGCCCAGGCTTCTTGCCGGCGGCAACGTCGCAAATGTCCGCGACCACGTCTTCCGGACCGAAACGGCCGCTGGCGACCAGGGTGTTGAACGGCTTGCGTGGCGGCTCGTCGCCGAGCACCTGCTCCGGCGCCGACAAGTAAACCCTCGAACGCAGCACGGTCTCCTCGTCGAACTCGCCCGGCGCAAGCGACATCATCAAAACGCCGGGCTCAATCCAGTCGGCTTCGAACACGATGGTGTTTCCCGATGTCGCCGTGACCATGATGTCGGCGCCACGCACCGCCTCGCGGCCGCTGGCGCACGCCACTACTTCGATGCCGAGCGCGGCGCGCATGTCTTCGCAAAAGCCCTTTACATTAGCCGGATCGCGACTGAACACCTGGATTCGCTTGATCGGCCGCACCGCGCACACCGACTGCACCATGCCGCGCGCATAGCGGCCGCTGCCTGCGGCGCGACAATCAAGGTGAGAATCCCGCGACAATCAGGATGAGAATGCGCCGCTGCTGGGGTGACGAAGGGAGGGCGGAGCCCGACCGGAGGCGCCCCAGCAGCGGCGGCGTGCGCCCGTAGGGCCGCGTCTGGC
>JAPLPD010000014.1 GCA_026400395.1 Alphaproteobacteria bacterium
GCTACCGCCAAGCGCGCCGGCCTTGACGACAAGCAGTCATCGTGACCCCATGAAGCCGTCGATGGGAGCCGCTGTCCGAGATCACAGGAATCGTGTCCGGGATCGATCGGAATCACTGTCCGCAATCACGGGAATCCGCAGCCCATTATCGATGGCAATGAGAAACGCCATCGAGGAGTTGGCCATGATGAGGAAAATACTTGCTGCCGGTGCGATCGCTCTCACCCTTGGGGGCGCTGGTTTCGCGCTCGCGCAACCGACCGCATCGACCGCGCAGCCCGCTCAGGCGCGCGACGCGCGAGGCTGGAACGCCGAGGATGCCGCCGCGCTGACCGATGCGCGCATTGCCGGCCTGAAGGCCGGGCTGAAGCTCACCCCCGAGCAGGAGAAGAACTGGCCCGCGGTCGAGACCGCGATCCGCGATCTTGCCAAGGTGCGCGCCGACCGCATGAAGGAGCGGACCGACCGCATGGCCGCCCGCCGCGAGGCGCGCCGCGGTGGCGACAACGCACAGGCGAACGCGCAGGGCTCTCCGGATGCCATCGGGCGGCTGCGCCAGGGCGCGGATGCGATGAACTCGCGCGCGTCCAGCCTGAAAAAACTCGCCGATGCCTCGGAGCCGCTCTACAAGAGCCTTGACGAGGGCCAGAAGCGCCGCTTCACCGTCCTGATGCGCATGGGCGAGCGGGATGGCGGGCACCGTCACGGTCAGCGGCGCGCCGAGAATACCCGCTGAGGCGGAGCCTAGCGGCGGCGGGGTCGTCTCCCCAGGCGATCGCCGTATGTCCAGAAGCCGCCGGGCGAACCCCGGCGGCTTTCTGCTGTTCCACAGGCGCGGCGAGCGGGCCGGTCCGGCCCGCCGGTTTGCTGGACAGCCCGGCCCGCCTTTGCTACAGCACGCCGTCCGCGGGGCTCTCCCGTGTGGCGGTCCGGGCGCATAGCTCAGTTGGTAGAGCAGCTGACTCTTAATCAGCGGGTCGTAGGTTCGATCCCTACTGCGCCCACCAAAATTCCGGTCACACATCAAAGAGTTATCAAGCACCCTGCTGCTGTCAGGTTGTCATTTCGACAAAATGTCAGCGGCTCATTTCGACAAATTCCCTCCTTTCGTTCTCGCTTCAAGCCTCTTTCGTGCGCCTGATTGGCGCTGCCGCATAGTGGCTTTGGTGTAGAGCGCCGTCATGGAGGCCGTCTTGTGGCCGCTCAGGGCGCGGAGTTGGGCGTCGGTCAAATCAGCATCGCCGCCTTCGGTATTACCGCCATGGCGCAGCCCCATGAACTTGACGCCGAAATCGATCCCGGCGGCGTCTCGGATATCCGCCACCCGGTGCCGGAAATAATCCAGCTTCCAAGGCATGTGGACCTTCCGGCGGCGGTCCAGCCGGTCGCGGGTAACGATCAACGTGCCGTATCGGGTTGCCGCATCTAGTCGGTCCATCAACTCCGGCCAAAGCACCGTCCCATCTTCGTCGTACAGCGGGATATCGACCAGTTCTCTGGTCTTATGGTGGAAGATACGAGCAACGTCCGGGGCGTCGTCTGGGCGATAGTGACTCCAGCCAATCCTCCCGGTGATGTCTTCCTCACGTTGCAGCCAATAGTAGGCGATCATCGCTGCCGTACCGAGCGAGCGTTCTCCTGCCTCATCGGATGCCTTCACGAAGCGGATCAGTTCATCGTGGGAGACCGGCCTCGTCGGCTTCGGCTCGTAGGCCAATTCCATCTTGTCGAATGGGTTTTCCCACGGGACGATCTTGGGCTTGTCGCGCCGCGCAATATTCCATGCTCGCTTGCACACTGTGACGGCAAGTACAGCAGTACGGACGCGCTCGCCCCCATCGGGCCGTTCTCTCAACCTATCGAAGAGTCGATCAGCGGCCCCCGGCGTAATGCTGTTGAGTGCAAGCATACCGAAGCTTCGGCCATCCTTGAGCTTGTGCTGGCCAGCGAGCCGAAGCACCGCGTCATATGACTTGCGCGTCTTCGCAGGCAGTTTTTGATGAAGCGGCGATGACTTATAGATCGCAACCATCCAATCGAAGGTGCCGTGCGCCGCATGATCGGAGGGGAGGGCGATGTCCTCCTGTTTGCGCCATGCATCGAACTGTGGGTTGAGCAGCTCGTCGCAACGCTTCTTGGCGTCGGCGTAATCGGTCCCCAAGGACTCGATTTCGAGGGCGCACCCATTTCGCTTAGCCCAACTGGGAATATCCCAATAGTACGCAGTCGCGCCGGACTTGAGCCGCCGGGCAACCATGTAACGCGGCCAACCTAATGGTTTGCGGCGAGGCATCAGATTAAGTCCGTGGCGTCGTCGGTGACAGCGACATCATCGAATCGTAGTCCGTGACGACGAGCAATGTCACGATCAAGTTTCAAGCGGTGCCACTTCGGCAGACAGCCTTTGGTTCTCGTCGGCGCGGAATAGATGCCCCGCTGGACCTTGGCTAGGAAGGCATCAACACTTGGCTCGTCGCAATAAGCTGCTGCCGTCTCAACGCGCATCTCCAGCGGCCACGAACCAGCGGGTATGATCGCAGGGCGGGTCATGGCGCATCTGCCTCGCGCAATAACTCCCATGCCAACACGCCGCCTGATGCTCGCATACTGCGCCGCAAGGTGAGATAGCCCCCGGTGGGGGTAGCAATGGCGGCGGCGTTGGCAGACAAGGCAAGAAGCCTTTGACCGTTGAGTTGCCAGAGCAGACCATGGTGGTCGATGCGGGCATACGGCTTGACGCGATCACAGCCGAACAGGTCGAGCGGCCCCCAGCCTAGATTCGCCGCGCATCGTGGCCAGCCTTCATCGATAAAGCGACCACAGTCGTCAACAAATGTGACCCATCGCTTAGGCGGGAGGTCGTTGGGTGGACGGCTCGGATCGAGCCGCGCCAGCGCCTCAGCCCAAGCTCGGGGAGCGCCACCATCGTATTCGATGATGGCGGCGCGTTCTTCCTCGGCCTCGCCCCATTGAGTGTCATCAACCGACGCGCTCTTTGCTTTGCGCTCAGTTACGCCCGTTACGCCTTCATCCGGGGAATGCTGTTTTCGATACGTAACGGGCGTAACGGGCGTAACTACTGGGTTTCCGGGCGTAACAACCGGTCCTGTTACGCCTGTTACGCCTGTTACGCCTTGTTTTGGCGCTTGCAGGAAAAGGTCTAGGACTCGGCGGGCTGCGTTACTCATGGCCCGGCTCCGACAGGATGCTGGCCGTCACGATGTAGACCCTCTGAGGGATGCCTTGGATTCGCTCAACGCGCTGTAACCCATCGTTGGAGCGCTTAAGCATTCCTCGGTCTGCAAGCACCCGAGCTACGAACGTGGGATTGAGACCGACTGCGACTTCGGACTTCCATGTCTCGGACGGGATCAGCCATGCAGATTCCTGCGCAAGCCGGACACGATTCCTGTGATCTCGGACAGCCGGTGATAACGGGCTGAGGCGCGCTCCCGTCGACATTCGAATCAGCTGATTGGGCCTCCTGTCAACAACAGGGGGCGACCGATGCCGGCGGAGAGA
>JAPLPD010000357.1 GCA_026400395.1 Alphaproteobacteria bacterium
CTGTCGCTTCGATGAGTTGGCCATCGGGAAATGATGCCCAATTCAACCGCCTTACGAAACCCCGAAAACCCAGTATCCATAGGCCTTCAGGCCGCATTCCCCATCAGATTCACCCACTCGTTTTCCTGATGAGCCTCTTTTCATGAGGCTCGCGGGCGTCCGCGAAGATTGAATTGATAATCAAAGTCGTACTCACGCTAGGAGTAATAGTTCTCACGTCGCTGCTGGTCCGCGTCGGCGAAGTGATCGAGTATCGTCGATATCTGCTGTTGGCAGCACGTTTCGGACATGCAGCGATGTTCGTAGCTCGGTCGCTAAGGGTCATAACCGGAAATGCTCAATTTGAGCCCAAGATCCCCGCTTTCCACCCCAGGCGCCAGGAAAAGCGACCGCGCGGCGGCCCAAGGTGCGCTACAACAAGCTTGCAGCAAACCACCTCGGGTTCATACAGCTTAAAGTCAATAAGGCTGTGGCTGCGTTAATGAGTCCACGCCCCCATTCGCCTCGCCACTGTATCGGCGCATTTGGCGCGGATGGGTGGAACTGGAAGGCTCCTGAACTCACCAACGTGCCGGGCTCCGACATGGCTGAGATCGTCAATCTCCGGATCGCCCGCAAGCGCGCCGCACGCAGCAAGGCCGACGGCCACGCCGCCGAGCAGCGCCTGAATCACGGCGTTTCAAAATCGGAGCGCGAGCGGACGTCGGCGGACCGCGACAAGGCCCGCCAAACTCTCGATCAGCATCAAATCGAACCAGGAGACCGTCGATGAAGTCGCCGGTTGTCAAACGTTCCATCGTTATTGCGGGTCACAAAACCAGCGTCAGCCTCGAAGACGCGTTCTGGAAGGGGCTCAAGGACATTGCCGACGACCGCAACGTCACCCTGTCGGATCTGGTTTCGTCCATCGACACCGACCGCCAGCAAGGCAACCTGTCGTCGGCGATCCGGCTGTTCGTGCTGGACCACTATCGCAATCACGCCGCCCCGGCACGCCAGCCAGCGGCGGCTCGCGAGATGATCGGGATGCGCTCGCCCACCTCAATTTTGCGAGCCGAGTAACGGCGGCTGCACCGGCGTTCGCGCCGGTGGCGCGGGTGACGCCGGTGGCGGCGGTGTTGCAACGTCGGCCCGGGGCGCGGCGCGCGGCTTCGGAACCGGCGTGATCGCAACGGGCGGCGGCAGCAAAGGCACAGCAACCTCACCCAACGTCCCGCCCGCATGGGGCGCCGGTCCAGCCGGCGCTCGTTCGGGCACAGCCAACGGCGCCGCGGCGGGCGCTTGATCCGCCGGCTCGGCCATAGGCAACGGCGCCGCGGCGGCGGCCTCGCGGGCGGCCCGCTCCATCGCTTCAAGGTGCCTGGACTGCAGTTCAACGGCGCGCAGCGTCAGCCAACTCGCCAGTAGGGCTGTATCGACCGAGCGTCTGGGCGCCGGAAGGCTGCCTTTGAGCGCAACCATCACCGCCGGTTGCACCGCACCGGGCGCGGACGGCGGCGCATTGAGCGTGAGCAGCGCATCCACCATGGCGTCCGCGAGATCAACGTTGACGGTGGCCTGCAGATCCGCCCCATCGGCCCGAATTGCAATATCCCGCAGGCGCGCCTGCCCGGCGTTGATGCTGATGGTGGCCGATGCCTTCGCGATTGGCAGGCCCGCATTGTCGAGCGCGCCGGTGGTGAATTCCAGCATACGATTGCCGTCGATCGGAATGCCGAGTTTGACGGCGCGGGTCACCGCGCCGAACACATCGGGGTTGAGTCCCACAAGCCTCGCCTGCTCCACCGTGACGGAGCCGAAGCCGGTCAGCGATCCGATGAACGCGGCGGGGCTACGGCCGACGCCTTCAAGCTCGGTCTGCAACGTGAGCCGGCCTGACGTCGCTGGACGATCGGCAGCGGCGATCAGCGTACCGAGTTCGGCATCGGCGAGCCCGACGCGAAGCCGCGCGGTGACGCCGCCTGCGCCGTGCGAAACCGCGAGCCGCGCGTCGAGGCGTCCATCGCCGATGTCGCCCGCTATGTTCTCGAATACGATCTCCGGACCGTTGAATTGCACTGCGCCGTTCAGCCGCTGGGCCACCAGCCAAGGCGCGAACACCGCGCGCTGCGCCGTGAATTCGATCCGCCCGTTGAGGCCGGTCGGTCCCCAGGCAAGCGGATCGGTCGACCACCCGGTGGCTGCAGCGGCCCGCGCGGGCGCGCCGATCGCAGTCGCAACCGCCACCGGCGCGTCGATGTCCTCCGCGTTCAGCGAGCCGTCGATCCGCAGCGCGTTTTCAAAGTGGAGCGCCCACCGGCCCTGCACCTTGCTGCCGCCGATCGATCCGGCGAACTGGTCTACCGCAAGTATCGCCGGCTGGTCCGCCGCGAACCGCAACGTGCCCTTGCCGCCGGCGTCGATCGGACCGGCGGCGAGCTTGCCTTCGATGCGAAGTTCGCGGCCCAGCGGTCCGCTCGCCGACACATCGAGTCGCGCCGGCTTGCCGTCCACCCCCGCCACCCGCTCAAGGCCGAACAAACCCAGCAGCGGAATAGCGGTATCGGCCGCGAACTGGCCATCGATCTGCACATCAGCGCCGGTCAGCGCGCCGAGGTCGGTCAGAGCGAATGCCTCGCGCTTGCCGGTGGCGGTCGCGGAGACATTCACGCGGATGACGCCGACCTTGCCGGTCAGGCCGATCTTGCCGCTGGCTCCGTCGGCGCCGCTGCTGGTCATGCTGATGCTGGCCTGCAAGGCCGCGGTCTTCTGCCGCGCCGCGAGCCGGCGCAACGGCCCCGCCAGCACGGGGGTAAACTTTTCGGATAACGTCGCAAGCCCGTTGAGGTCGCGCGCGTCCAAATTGACGGTGATGCTGCCGCCCGGCGACGCCTGGGTCTGGATGCGGCCGTTGGCGACGAAACTCGTATCGCCCAGATCGCCGATCGACAGCCGCTCGATGGCAAGACCGCCGGCATCGAGCTTGAGGCGTGCGGCGATGTCGCGGGCGTCGAAACCGGCGAGCTTGGCGCGGGCCACTTCCATCGCCAGCGTGATCTCGCCCGGCCGCTCCAGTCCCAGCCCGGACAGCGCGGATTCGCCGAAGCCGTACACGCCATCGAGATCGAGTTCGGCGGCGCGCAGTTCGCCGTCGAGCCGCGCCGGCCGGTCGGCCGTGGGCCATGCATAGGACACGCTGCCCTCCACCGCGCCGCGGCCGAATTCGGTGCGCAGCCGTTCGATGGCGATCCGGTCGGCCCGAAGCGTCACATCGCCCTTGGCGCGCCACGGCTGGTACTGCGCCGCGGCGACAGATCGTCCCGCCATCCACGCCAGCAAGTTCTTGGGATCGTTGGAGTCGATGCTGGCCGCGCCGGCAAACCCGAGCCCCTTGCCGAGCATGAACAGGCGGCCGTCGGCCTTGATCTGGGTGAACCCGGGCGCACGAAGTTCGAGCTTGTCGAGGGTCCACGTCTCGCCGTCCGACCGAAGATCGGTCGCGACGTTTTGCATGACGGCACCGCCCAGCGTCATGGCATCGACGTTGAGCGCGAGCTTGACCGGCCACGACGGCCGCAACGCACCGCCCAACAGTTCGCCGAACGCCTGCACCGCCGCGAGCGGCAGACGCCGCGGCGTCTCAGCGGTGACCAGCAGGCGGTCGAGATCGACCTGACGCGCCGAGAGCGTGCCCTGCAATTGCGGCCGGGCGCCGAACTTGAACTCGCCTGCGCCGGTCAGCGTGGCGGACCGCTCGTCCGGCCCGTATTGGAAAGCAACCTCGTCCAACAGTGCGCTCGAGGTGCCGGCCTTGACCTTGCTGGTCAGCTTCCACGGCTCCAGCGTGACCGCCTTGCCGCCCGCCGTGAGCACACCGGCCGGGCGCGACAATGTCAGCGCGCCGTCAAAGCGCGGAACAGCGCGTTCGAACGCCAAAAATCCGTCCGCCTCAAGGGTCAACGGGCGCTCGTCGGTCTTCAGGCTGAATTTCAGCCGCGTGCCCTCGGGACCGGCCCGCGACGCCGAGATGTCGTAGCCGTAAAGACCGCCGCCGGTGACGAACTCCCCCTTGCCCCGGATAGGCCCGGTCAGCGACCGCACGTCGCCGGTGAACCACAACTGGTCCAGCACCAGCCTGGATTTGCTGGTGGCGTCGGTCAGCGTCGCCTGGCCGTCCTCAACGCGCAGGCGGTCGATCGACAGCGTCTCGTTCGCCAATGAAAGCGTCGGCCAGTCGATCTGGCCCTGGCTGTCGAGGCCGATGTTGAACTGCGGCGCGACCAGCCGCATCTCGGTCGCGCGTAGCTCGCCGCGCATCAGCGAGCCCAGCGACAGTTCAATGCGGAGCAAGCGGGACTGCATCCGCCGCCCCTCACCGGCCGGACCGATCGAGATGGCTCGCAAGGTGACCGACGGGAACGGGAGAAGCGCCGCGTCGATGTCGCCGCCAACCTTGACTGGGACCCCGACCAGCCGGCTGGCCTCGGTCTCGAAGAAGGCACGGTGATCGTTCCAGCGGACGACGTGCGGACCCACCAGCGCCGCCAGCAGCGCCAGGATCAAAGCGACCGCTATGCTCAACAGCGTCGTCTGCACGATGGCTCCGGTGCAGGATTTGCGCAGTCAAATTGCGTCGTTTGGCGGCGAATCTGTGTCACCGCGCACTTTAGCCCACGCCCGCTCAGCTCATGGCGAAAATCTTACCCGGGTTCATGATGCCTTGCGGGTCGAGCGCCCGCTTGATCGCCCGCATCGCCTCGAGCGCCGGGGCGCCATGCTCGGTCAGCAGGTACTTCATCTTGCCCTGCCCCACCCCATGCTCGCCGGTGGAGGTTCCATCCATGGCAAGCGCCCGCTCGACCAACCGTTCGTTGAACGCCTTGGCGACCCGGACCTCGTCGGGGTTGTCCCGGTCGACCAGCAGGGTCAGGTGGAAATTGCCGTCGCCCACATGACCGACAATCGGCGCGATCAGCTTGCTCTCGGCAATGTCGCGCTGGGTCTCGGTAACGCACTCCGCCAGGCGCGACAGCGGCACACAGACGTCGGTCGGGATCATGCTGGCACCGGGCCGCAGTGTGAAAGTCGAGAACGCGGCGTTGTGGCGCGCCTCCCATAGCTTTGTGCGGTCCTCGGGCCGGGTGGTCCATTCAAATGGCCCGCCGCCCAGTTCGCTGGCGATGTCGCCGAAGCGTTCAGACTGCTCAGCGACGCCGGCCTCGGTACCATGGAACTCCAGGAACAGCATTGGCGTCTCGCGCAGGGTCAGCTTGGAGTAGAGGTTCACCGCCCGCACCTGCAGCGCGTCGAGCAGTTCAATGCGCGCGATCGGGATGCCTGACTGGATGGTGAGGATGGCGGCGTTGCAGCACGCCTCGACCGACGGAAACGGGCAAGTGCCGCCGGAGATCGCTTCGGGAATGCCCGCGAGCTTCAGGGTCAGTTCGGTGATGATGCCAAGTGTGCCCTCGGAGCCGACGATCATCCGCGTCAGGTCGTAGCCGGCGGAGGATTTCTTCGCGCGCCGTGCCGTCGTCATCAGTTCGCCGTTCGCCATCACGACCTTCAGCGAGAGCACGTTGTCCTTCATGGTTCCGTAGCGCACCGCATTGGTGCCCGAGCAGCGCGTCGAAGCCATCCCGCCAAGCGATGCATCGGCGCCGGGATCGATCGGGAAGAACACCCCCTGGTCGCGCAGATAATTGTTGAGCGCCTTCCGCGTGATGCCGGGCTGGACCACGCAGTCGAGGTCCTGCGGGTGCACCGACAGCACCTGGTTCATATCGCGGACATCGATCGATACGCCGCCCTGGGGGGCGTTGACGTGGCCTTCCAGCGAGGTGCCCGCGCCAAACGGAATGACCGGGACGCGGTGCGCCGCGCAGATGCGCACGATCTCCTGCACATCGTCGGTCGATTGCGGGAAAACCACCGCGTCCGGCGGCTGGTTTTCGATCCAGGTAATTGTGTTGCCGTGCTGCTCGCGGACCGCCTGGGAGGTCACAACGCGGTTGCCGAACTTAGCGGCGAGCGCGCGGACCGCTGCCTCGATAGCCACCGGATCGCGCCGCGCCGGCGCGGGAGCTTCTGAATGCATTGCCATGGGGTGCAGGCTAGCAGAACGAAAGCCGCGCCTGCAAAGCGCCCCGTCCCGGCGAAAAACTCTGGAATGCTGCAATAGCTCTGGCACAATGAACGCATGCTCGACCGCCTTGACCTAGAACCGGTGTTCTTTGCGCCCTTCGTCTCCTCCCGGATGAAGGTCGAACCGGCGTGGATCGACTACAACGGCCATCTCAACATGGCCTATTACAACGTGCTGTTCGACCGCGCTGTGGACGAGGTTTTCGAACTGCTCGGCTGCGGCGCTGACTATGTGAAGAAGGGCTTTTCGACCTTCACCGCCGAAGTGCACGTGCGCTATCTGCGGGAATTGAAGGAAGGCGATCCGGTGCGGGTCACGTTCCAACTACTCGATTACGACGCAAAGCGCATGCACTACTTCGAGCAGCTTTTTCATGCGGAGGAAGGCTGGGTGTCGGCCACCTCGGAGAACATGTCGCTGCACGTCGACATGGGCGCAAAAAAGACCGCGCCGTTCCCCGCCGACGTCACACGGCGGCTGATGCAGATGAAGGCGTCGCACGGCCAATTGCCGCGGCCGGAAGCGGCAGGCCGCAGCGTGGCGATGCCCAGCCGGTCCTAGCCAGCGCAAGGCCGGTCAATACACCGACCACAGTCCCGGCGTCGCGAGTTCGAGCAGGTGTCCGTCCGGATCGCGGAAATACACGCTGCGCCCGCCGCGCGACCACGCGGTCGCGCCTTCGATGGCCACACGGCGCGCGGCAAGATGCTTTTCCCAAACCTCGAGTTCATCCGCTGCGACCGCAAAGGCTATATGCAGCGGTCCCGCGCCGTCGTGGCCGGGAATGGTGCCGCCGGGGATGGTCACCGCATGCGTCGCCGCTCCGCGCTTGAAGATCAGCAGCACGCTCCGTCTCGCCACGCCATAGGCGCGCAGACGCCCATCCGTGAAGATCGGCTCCAGGCCGAGCACGTCCTCATAGAACGCGCGCGCCCTATCCATATCATCGGTGTAGATCGCGGTCTCGAGGATGCCGTCAAGCTTGGGCATGGCTGGCTCCCGGTTGGTTGCGATTGACTCGGCGGCTCGCTAGCATCCTTGCATGACCATCGCACACGAAGCCACGTTCCGCCGGCGCGCGGTTCCGCCACCCACCATTCGCGAACACCGCATCCCAACCGAAGGGAGCAAGCCCTACATCGCGGTCGAAGGCCGCGACGGTTGCCTGTGGTTTTGCGAAAGCGGCGCTTCGAAAATCGGCTGCTTTGATCCAAAAACCTACGGCTTCGAGGAATTCGCGCTGCCCACGCCGAACGCCACGCCGATCGGCATCATCGAAGGTCCGGACGGTGCATTCTGGTTTGCCGAGAAAACCGGAAACAAGATCGGCCGCATCACGCCCGAGGGCAAAATCACCGAATTTCCGCTGCCGACGCCAAACGCTGGACCGGATGCAATGATGGCCGGGCCCGACGGCAATCTCTGGTTTTCTCAGACCGAGGTGAGCCAGATCGGCCGCATCACTCCGAATGGAACCATCACCTCGTTCAAGGACGGCATCACGCCCGGCAGCAAGCCGCTCTCGATTGTGGTGCGGGATGGCGTGCTGTGGTTCAGCGAGGCGGCGGGCGATCACATCGGCCGCATTACAGTGAATGGCGAGATCACCGAATTTCCGATCCCGTCCAAGGGGAGCCAGCCCCGCGCCATGTGCCCTCACCCGGACGGCTCGATCTGGTTCGTACAGACCTCGGCGAACGGCCTCTGCCGGATCGACCGCGACGGTGGCATGGTCGAATACAAGGTCACCACGCCGAACGCGTCGCTGCGCAGCGTCTGCGTGGGTCCCGACGGCGATCTCTGGTTTACCGAGAATTTCGCCAACAAAATCGGCCGGATGGCGCCGGATGGCACGATGATCGGCGAGTACGACATTCCAACGCCGAACAGCGATGCACGCTGTATCGCCGCGATGTCGGACGGCCGCTTCTTCTTCACGCAATGCAGCGCCGGGCTGATCGGCGAAGTCATCGTCAAATAAGCAGGATCGGGAGGATAACGTGATCGTCGAACGGATCGATGCCCAGTGCGGCAGCGTGAGGGCCAAGCACGCTCTGGTTTGGAACGAGAAGGTGAGCGTCAAGCGCCCGCTGCTTCTGGTAATGCCGAACTGGCTCGGCGTCACCGAGCCTGCGATCACGCGGGCGCAAAAGATGGCGGGCGACAAATACGTCGCTCTGGTCGTCGATATGTATGGTGAAGGCAAGACCTGCGAAGGCCCGCCGACGTCCCAGGAGTGGATGATGGCGGTGCGCTCCGATCGCAACGAAGGGCGCAAGCGCGCCAACGCGGCGCTGGCCTGCCTGGTGGCCGAGGCCGACAAGCGGGGCATCGGCGACAGCTCGAAGAAGGCCGCGGTCGGCTTCTGCTTCGGTGGCGGCAATGTGCTTGAGCTTGCGCGCTCAGGCTCCGACGTCCACGCCGTCGTATCGCTGCATGGCGACTTGCAGACAACGATGCCAGCCAAGAAGGGCGAGCTCAAAGCCGCAGTGTTCGTGATTCACGGATCGAAGGATCCGGTCGCGCCAAAGGCGGACCGCGATGCGCTCGAAGCCGAGATGGATGGCATCGGCGCCAACTGGCAATTGCTCGACTTCGGCGGCCGGCTGCACTCCTTCGCCGAGGAAGAAACCATGATGAAGGGCGTCGCCGAATACCACGCGGGCGCCGCGCATCAGACTTTCCGCATTCTCGACGATTTCATTCAGGACGCGTTTAACAACAGGCTTTGAGAACCCGGCGCCGCCGCCGGGCGTCGCAGGGCGAATAAAAAACAAAACAAGATTTGGGAGGATAACGATGCGGATGCTCAAGCGGGCGATCCTCGCCCTGATCCTGGCGGGTTTCGCCAGTGCCGCGGCGGCCCAGCAATATCCGTCGAAGCCGATCCGCGTGGTGGTGTCGATCGCAGCCGGCAGCGTTACCGACGTCATCATGCGCGCCGCAGCGGCCGAGTTGCAGGGCCGGCTCGGTCAGCCGCTGGTGATCGAGAACGTCGGCGGCGCCGCCGGTATCCTCGGCGGCAAGACCTGCGCCCAGGCGCCGGGCGACGGCTACACGATCTGCATCATCTACCATTCGACGATGTCGTTTAATCCGCTGCTGTTCAGCAACCTACCCTACAACCCCGATACCGATCTGGTGCCGGTGGCGCGGCTGTTCTTCCTGGTCGAGGGCCTGTTCGCATCGTCGGCGATCAACGTGAACACAGTCGCGGAACTGAAGGCGCTCGCCCAGAGCAAGCCCGAAGGGCTGAACTACGCGACGCTGGGCGAAGGCTCCTATCCCGACCTGTTCCTCAAATGGCTGAACAACCAGTGGGGAACCAAGATCGTCGCCATCCCGTATCGCGGTGGTGGACCAGCTGCCCAGGCGCTGGCGGCGAACGACGTGCAGGTGACGCGCTTCGGCGTCGGCAATTTCGTCGGCGTCATCGAAGCCGGCAAGGTCAAGGCGCTGGCGGTCAGTTCGGCGAAGCGCTCGCCGGTGCTGCCGAACACGCCCACCTTTGCCGAGGTCGGCTGGGGCGACTACCCGGGCCAGGGCTGGTGGGGCCTCGCGGCGCCCAAGGGCACGCCGCCGGACATTGTGACGAAGCTGTCGAACGAATTCCAGAAGCTGTTCAAGGAGCCGAAGTTCATGGAGTTTCTTGAAAAGCAGGCGGTGGTGCCGGCCGCCACCGATCCGGCGGGGTTCGCGGCGTTCCTCAAGCAGGACCGCAAGGATGCCGAGACGCTGATCACGATCGCCAACACGAAGAAGACCGAGTTCAAGGAATAGCCGGAGGCCTGATCCGCGCGTTTTTCATCATCGTTTTCGTGATTGCCTGTGGAGCGCGCCCTCGCAAATCCAGCCTGCGAGTGCCATTTTCTATCCATGATTCTCATGGATGAGATCGGCCTTGGCTGATCCAGCGAAACTTGAGCCGTTTGACCCAACCCCGGCGCCCGCGCCGGGCGGCATTGCCGCGCGCGCACTCGCAGCGCGCGCCGGACATATGGCGTATCTCGACGGGCTCAACGCCGAGCAGCGCGAGGCTGTCGAAACGCTGGACGGCCCGGTTCTGGTGTTGGCGGGGGCCGGTACCGGCAAAACCCGCGTTTTGACCACCCGGATCGCTCATATCCTTTCGAGCGGACGGGCGCGGCCTTCCGAAATTCTCGCGGTGACGTTCACCAACAAGGCCTCCCGCGAGATGCGCGAGCGGGTCGGCCACATGATCGGCCAGGCGGTCGAGGGGATGCCGTGGCTCGGCACCTTTCATGCGATTGGCGTGAAAATCCTGCGGCGTCACGCCGAACTGGTCGGACTGAAGAGCGACTTCACGATCCTCGACACCGACGACCAGATCAGGCTGCTGAAACAACTGCTCGCAGCCGAGAACATCGACGAAAAGCGCTGGCCGGCGCGGGTGCTGGCCGGGCTGATCGATCACTGGAAGAACCGCGGGCTCACGCCTGAACAGGTTCCTCCCGGCGAAGCATCGGCGTTTGCGAACGGAAGAGGCAAGAAACTCTACCAGGCGTTCCAGGAGCGGCTGAAGGTGCTGAACGCCGCCGACTTCGGCGATCTTCTGCTCGAATGCATCCGCCTGTTCCGTGAGAACAACGAGGTGCTCGCGCAATATCAGCGCCGTTTCAAGTTCATCCTGGTCGACGAATACCAGGACACCAACGTCGCGCAGTACCTGTGGCTGCGGCTGATCGCACAGCGGCCGGCGGCCGTGAACACCGATTCCTCGGCCTTGACGTCACCAACTTCAGCCCTGGTCACGGCGCCGGACACCCTGAACACGGTGACGGCGTCGCCAACGAACATCTGTTGCGTCGGCGATGACGACCAGTCGATCTACGGCTGGCGCGGCGCCGAGGTCGACAACATCCTGCGCTTCGACCACGACTTCCCCGGCGCCAAGGTCGTCAGGCTCGAGCGCAACTACCGCTCGACCGGACACATTCTCGCCGCCGCCTCCCACCTCATCGCCCACAACGAAGGCCGTCTCGGCAAGACGCTGCGCACCGAGGACATCCCCGGCGAGAAGGTGACCGTCAGCGGCTCGTGGGATTCGGAGGAAGAAGCGCGCTCGGTCGGCGAGGAGATCGAGGGCCTGCACCGCAACGGCCACGTCCTCGACGAGATCGCCATTCTGGTGCGCGCGTCGTACCAGATGCGCGAGTTCGAGGACCGCTTCGTCACCCTCGGCCTGCCCTATCGCGTGATCGGCGGCCCGCGCTTCTACGAGCGCGCCGAGATCCGCGACGCCATGGCGTATCTGCGCGTCATCCATTCGCCGACCGACGACCTCGCCTTCGAGCGCATCGTCAACGTGCCCAAGCGCGGGCTTGGCGACGCCACCATCCAGATCCTTCACGACTACTCGCGCAAGCGGAAGGTGCCGCTGACCGAAGCGGCGCGCGCGCTCGCCGCGACAGACGAACTCAAACCCAAGCCGCGCAACGCGCTGCGCACCGTGGTCGACAACTTCGACCGCTGGCGCGCCCAGAAGGAGACGATGCCGCACAACGAGCTGGCCGAGATCGTGCTGGACGAGAGCGGCTACACCGAGATGTGGCAGCGCGACAAGAGCGCCGACGCCGCCGGCCGCCTGGAGAACCTGAAGGAACTCGTGCGCTCCATGGAGGAGTTCGAGAACCTGGCGGGCTTCCTCGAACACATCTCGCTGGTGATGGACGTCGCCAGCGGCGAGGACGAGGACAAGGTCAGCATCATGACCATGCACTCGGCCAAGGGGCTCGAGTTCGACACCGTGTTCCTGCCGGGCTGGGAGGAAGGTCTGTTCCCGAGCCAGCGCACGCTCGACGAGCAGGGCCGCGCCGGCCTCGAGGAGGAGCGCCGCCTCGCCCATGTCGGCCTGACGCGGGCGCGCAAGCGCGCGAAAATCTACTTCGCCACCAACCGCCGCACCCACGGCATGTGGAACACCAACATCCCCTCGCGCTTCCTCGACGAGCTGCCGGAGGGCAACGTCGAGGTGACCGAGAGCAAAGGCAACTTCGGCGGCGCGCAGAGCTACGGCGCGTCCCGCTTCGACAAGATGACAGCGTTCGGCTCGAACTACTCGACGCCCGGCTGGCAGCGCGCGCAGGCCAGCAAGGCGCGGCACGGCTTCTCCGAGACCGGTGCGCCGCGCTACGGCGAGCAGGGCCGCGATGGAAATGTGGTCGGCGACGACTCGCTCGACTACGTGCAGCCGGATTATGACGACGATACGGCGACGACACCTCGCGCGGCGCCGCGCCATAGCGCCAAACGCATCGGCGCGCCGATCACCATCGAGGGCGAATTGGTCGCGAAGTCCACCGGCGCTGCTTCGGATTTTTCCGTCGGCGACCGGGTGTTTCACCAGAAGTTCGGCAACGGCAACGTCACCGTGGTGGACGGCAACAAGCTGACCATCGCGTTCGACCGCGCGGGCGAAAAGCGCGTGGTGGATAGTTTTGTGGAGAGGAAGTGAAAGTTCCGCAGCCTAATCCCTGATCCCGAAAGGCGCGACGCTAGGGGGCTAACGTGCTTCGCGACAGCCGTGATATCATCCGGCGACTTCGTCAGGATGGATTCGACTTGGCTTCCGTTCGCGGCTCGCACCACAAGTTCGTGCACCATGAATTGCGCCGGGTGGTGATTGTACCCCATCCAAAGTCGGATTTGCCCGTTGGCACAGTTCACGCCATCTACAAGCAGGCCGGATGGAAGAAGGATTGAAGCCATGGCGCACTACATCGCTCTGATCCACAAGCAAGCGGACAGTTGCTATGGCGCATCCTTCCCCGACGTGCCGGGCGTTACCACGGCCGGCGACACCATCGACGAAGTGATGCAGAAGGCCCGCGAGGTGCTGGAGTTCGCTGCCGAAGACTGGTCCGACCACACCGGACGCGAATTCCCAAACGCGCGCACAATCGACGAACTGCGTGGCGATCTGGTGTTTCAGGAAGCATCCACAGACGCCGTCATCGCTGCCGTACCTTTCCGCGCCAAGGCAGTCGCGGCGGAGTGATCGATGGCCAAGAGAAGAATCGGAGCAAACTCGCCGCTGATGTCCGGGCAAGTCCGCGCAAGCGAAAACTCCCGCGCCACGATCGCACTGCCTCGCCTTCTCTCATAAAAAAGGGGCCGCCGTTCCTGCAGGAGCGGCGGCCCGAACGCCTTGTGTGGGGAGCGTCAGGTTGGGGACGCAAACAAAGCGTGACCCGACCATGCCCCGCCGCCGGCGCGGCTTGAAGTGCGTAAGGTCACAGGCCGTGAAAGTGATCCAGGTCACACCCCGGCGGCTTCTGGCGTCAGGGCGCGGAGTAACGGCTGCGCGAATATCCCACGCGGCGGGGCGCGGCGTCCTCATCCGCGTAGCTGGACACCGGACCGTCGGCGTCGTCGGAAGGGCCGAACCGGGTCAGCGCCTTCACCATCGCATCGATCTCCTCCGGAGACTTAGAATTCACCTTCGACCAGGACGCCGGCACGCGCGAACGTTCACGCGCCGCGACCTTCACGGGCTCAGGCTTCGCGAGCTTGGAACTGATCGGCGGCAACGGCTCCGGCCGCGGCAGCGGCTTGCTCAGCGCGAGTTTGATCTCCCGGGCGTTGGCGGCGCGCTCCGCCAGGATTGTGGAATCGGCGCCCGCTCGCGAACCGAGGACATCCGATGCTAGGGCGAGTTCGCCGATGCCGTATCCCATCGCCAGCGCGAGGGTTCCGCAGAGCAACGCGATCGCGGGGCGGTTGATTGTGGCTGTCTTGGTCATGCTGCCGTTTCCGTTTGAGCTTACGACGCATCAAGCGCCAAACCGGCGCGCGGTTCCGCCTGTGTCGGAAACAAGGCGCGCACCGACGGAGGTTTTTTGCCCCCCGGGGAACGTCGCCACGCCTCGAACGTTGTTGCTGCGAAGACCCCCGCAACAACCGAGGAGGCAATCATGAAACTCGCAACTCTCGCACTCGTCGCCGCCACCATCGCGCTGCCCGCCACCGCGTTCGCTGAAGGCATGCAGCAGCAGAAGGCCGGCGACAGCTCGGTTCCGGGTGCGACCAACCCGAACACCAGCGGCGCCAAGGCGAAGACCGGCACCACCGGCGCGGGCGCGGCCGACAGCTCGGTTCCCGGCGCGACCAGTCCGACCATGAGCAACGCCAAGGCGAAGCCGGGCACCTCCGGCGCGGCGGCCAAGGACAGCTCGATCCCGGGCGCGTCCAATGCGGACGTCAACAAGCCGAAGAGGTAGCTCGCTCTTAATGCAGAAGAGGCCGCCTCCGATAAAGAGGCCGCCTCTTCTTTTGTACGGTCCTCGTGCCGCGCGAGCACCAAGCATCCCGGCGATCAGCAGCACCAGGAAGATGACGACGAAGATGTAGAACAGAACGCGGGCGACATCCGCGCTCGCGGCTGACAGGCCAGTGAACCCGAACAGTGCCGCGACGATCGACACCACCAGCATGATCAGCGCCCATTTCAGCAATGACACAAGCGTCTCCTTTGGTTCGCCGGATGCGACAATCGCGATGCGCCTGCAAAGGTTCCCGCTGGAACGATCGGCTCCGCCGGTCATTGGCCAGGGGCGTCATTGCAACGGCCACGCGCGGCCTAAATCTGGAGATTTCGACATGAGGCAATCGATTGTCGCGGCGGTCGCACTCGCGGCGCTGGTCGCCAGCGGCGCCCTTGCGCAGGCAGGCGAGAACGATCTCGGCCTCAAGGCCAACGGCAACGGTCCGGGTCCGGGCGGCGTGTCAAAGGCCCCGCGCAAACCACCGCCCAGAGCTTCGAGGCGGCGAAGGAAGCCGACACCCGCGCATCGAAGAATCCGAACAGAAACAATCAGGACGCCGGGCGGGTCGATACGCCGACCGACACCATGATCAAGCCGCCGCAGGTGATGCCGCCGAACCAACATCAATAGGCGTCCGATTTTGGAACAGGTCCGACCGGCGGCGGGCTTAACCCTAATGCCGGTTCATGGTAAACTGCTCCCGCGGCGTGAGTTCGGAGTGGTGCCATGCATTCTCTGCGTCCCGGCTGGGCAGCCTGTCGTTTGGCAGCGTTGGCCGTCACCGCCGCCGTCGCGTCGGCCTGCGCTTTCGCCGCGCCGGCTTCGGCGAAAATCCTCATCGAGATCGACAAGTCCGCGCAGCGCATGGTCGTGTCGCAGGACGGTACGGTGCTGCACACTTGGCCGGTATCGACCGGCCTGCGCGGCCACGACACGCCAGCGGGCGAATTTAAACCGTTCCGGATGGAGAAGGAGCACTACAGCCGCGAGTGGGACGACGCGCCAATGCCGCATTCGATCTTCTTCACCCAGCGCGGTCACGCCATTCACGGCACCGAAGCGGTGCGCAACCTCGGACGCCCGGCGTCGCACGGCTGCGTGCGGCTGGACCCGCAGAACGCCCGCGAGTTGTTCGGCCTAGTCAAGCAGGAGGGCATGGCCAACGTACGCGTGGTGCTGTTCGGGCCGACCGGTCCGGGCACGCCGGCGATCGCGCGGCGAGCGCCGGCCTATGAGCAGCGGCCGCCCTCGGTGGGCCGCCGCGCCGATGACGATTTCACGGGTTCGGTGCAGCGGCGTGTCGAGCGCGAGCAGCCGGCCTATGTGCGGCCCGATCCGCGCTCGCCGAACTGGGGATCGTCCACCTGGGGTCCACCCGACCCCTACGAGCGCAGCCTCCGCGCGCCGCCGCCGTACTACGGGCCGGGCCGGAACGGCTACTGAGTCCCCGCGACACTGCATCCGCCCCGCGCTAGTCTTCCCCACGCCGCCATCCGAGCGGCCCAGGGGAGGACTTTCAATGTCTGCGACAATCACTCGCGTTGCGCTCGCCGGACTGGTCTGCGCGCTGGCGGCGCCCGCTTCCGCGCAAACCGTGGCGCGCAAGGATCTTTCTGTCGATGGCGCGGTCGTCATCGCCACCACCGCGATGGCCGACTGCAAGGCCAAGGGCTGGCCGGTCTCGGCGACCGTCGTTGGGCGAAATGGCGAAGTGCTGGTTCAGCTCCGCGGCGACGGCACCGGCCCGCATACCATGGAGAACAGCTTCAAGAAGGCGTTCACCGCGCGCACCTTCCGCATCGCCTCGGGCGAAATGAAAAGCGCCTGAAGGACAATCCGCAGATGGGCGCGCAGTACCTCACCGGCTTCACCACCGGCCGCGGCGCGCTGCCGATCAAGATCGGCGACGATGTGCTCGGCGCGGCCGGCGTGTCCGGCGCGCCGGGCGGCGAGAAGGACGAGGCCTGCGTGCAGACCGGCCTCGACAAGGTCAAGGATCTGCTGAAGTAGCCCGCGCGCGTTTCAACGAACGGGGCTGACCGAGACCGACCTATGCCCTCTCCCCGACGGGAGAGGGCATACTATTTCCCGGCAAGCCACGCCGCGTAGCGCGCCTTCAGCGCCTCGGTCTCGGCGCGGCCGTCGTAATGCACCGGCTCGGCAAGCGAGCGCCCCGCGGCGTGAACGCGATAGGCCATGTAGCGATACTGCGAGGGATATTTCGTGGCGTCGGATTGCGCCATCATCGCATCGAATTTCTGCGATGGCTCGACCGGATCGAGCCGGTCCTTCTCATAGAGCGCGGCGCGCTCGACCAGCCGCCAGACACCATCGCGGCGCTCCAGCCGGTCGAGGAAGCGGCCGTTGGAGGTAAGGTCCACCTCGACGCCGTCGATGGTTTGCCGGACCAGGATCGC
>JAPLPD010000016.1 GCA_026400395.1 Alphaproteobacteria bacterium
CGGCCGGTGTCGCCCAGCCCGAAGGTGTTGGTGTGCGAGGCACTGCCCACTTTGAAAACGAACACGAGCTCGTGTTTGCTGCGATAGAAGGTGCCCATGCCGCCGTTGGTCTTGTTCCAAACGCACAGGTTCTTGAGCTCGGAGAACACCGTCTGACTCGCCGTCAGCAGCTCGCCCATGTGGCGCCAGTCCATGCATACGAAGGCGATCGCACCGTCGCGGCAGGACTTGGCGGCATGGCCGAGCGTATCGCGCAGGAATACCGCAAAGGCTTCCGCCGTCATCTCGCCGACCCCCATGGCAAACTCGCGATGGCGAATGCGACCGAGCCCACAGACGTGGCCATCGATGGGGACGTTGTAGGGTGGGTCGGCGAAGACAAGGTCGGCGCGCTCGCCCTGCATAAGACAATCAAAGTGCCCAGCTAAGCGGGCATCGCCGCACAAGAGCCTATGCCGACCGAGCAACCACAGATCCCCCAGATGGGTGACGGCCGACGCCCCGCCGATCATTGGGGGAATCTCGTCCTCCGGACCGCGCTCGGGACCGGATGACCCCTCCTGCGCTTCGTCCAGCAGAAAATCGACTTCGGCGAGCGAAAAGCCCGCGATCTCGACCTCAAAGTCCATGTCGATTAGGGCCTGCAGTTCGATGGCAAGCACGTCACGATCCCAACCGGCATTCAGCGCGAGCTTGTTGTCGGCGATCACATAAGCCCGGCGCTGGGAAGCATCGAGATGGGACAGGCGAAGCGTTGGGACGCTGGACATTCCTAATAACTTGGCCGCTGCGACACGGCCGTGACCAGCGATGATCTCGTCGTCATCGCTGATCAAGACTGGATTGGTGAAACCAAATTTCTGGATGCTGTCGGCGATCTGTCGGATCTGCTTCTTGGAATGGATGCGGGCATTGCGGCCGAAGGGTCGTAAGCGGGTGATCGCCATCGACTCGATCGACGAGGGGCGGTAGCGGGCTTCATCGAGCCCGCAAGAGGTGCGTTGATTCGTAGCCATTGCGGGTCCTCCATCAGTGGCTGACGTCACGAATAAATTTGCGCCAGACATGGTCCCAATGCTTCCGCCGTCTGGCCTGAGCCTGGTGAGGAACGCTTCAGCACGCTCAACGGCCGCTACGACTGCGCATTGTGCAAAATTATTATCCCCCCTTTTGGGTGTTGCGCACAGACTTGATACGCAACAGCGCACCTACCTTGAGCCAGCGCGTTACCGTGGAAGCGTTGACGTTCACATGGCGGGCCAGTTCGCGGGCCGATGCAGTCGGGTGTTTCTCCAAATATCGACGTGCCTCTTCGCGCTGCACCCAGCGCCGGTGTCTGCGGTGAGGCGGCCGATCTTGGTGAAGAATTTTCTGGAAAAGGTCTACCAACTCTCTCGGCGGCGGTTTGCCATGACGTTCGCACGCTTTAAGCATCCGATAGGCGAAATTGGCGACCTCGCTATCTGAAATTGCCGTCCCTCGCGCCACAGCATGTTTACTGGCGGGAGGACGGCTCCGAAGCGCGCTCTGTATTCCGTCGGCAAGAACAATTATATTCTCACAGAGAATTGCAATTGCTCTAGGGTCCCCATTCCCGCAGGCTCGCCCGATTAGGTCGTGGTCAAATCGCGGAGCCATGTCACTCTTATTGACCATCACGCAACAGACCTGTTTGACGAGCCACTAACGGTGTCCTGCCAGACTAGCGGACACCATGATCCCCTCCCATCCCTGCGGAAGGCAACCATCACCGCCTTTCGATCTGCTGCTTGCTGACGCTTGCCAAATGGCTTCTCGGCTGCGCAACACGTAGCGAACCGCGTTCATGACGTTCCGCATGTCGGCCTCTCGATGCCAGCCACCCTGACACTGCGGCGGAATCATGGGAGCGCGAATCGCCTATTCCGCATCCGTCACATCGCTCGGACACCGGCGCCGTTCGCTGATGGCCGTAAAAGAATTCCCTGTTCCATTGCGTAGGGAATTTCAAAGCAAACCATTGAATTTACATGCATGAATTGGTGTCAAAATCGCTGTGAGCGCCGAATTTTGCAAAACTCCCTGTTAAATTCCCTGTTATCAGGGAATTCGGGATCGGAGACGGGTTCGAATTCGACTGCAACCTCAGCCAGCAAAATCAGAGGGTGAGCGTCTTTCAGCCCCAGAGATTCTAAGGCTTGTCGGCACCTTGTCGGGACCTTGTCGGCACCGGCGGTGATGAAGGAAAGATCGCAGCACAAGCGCGATAATCGTCTGCATTTTTTCCGCGAGCACGTGCACTAGAAACAGTTGCGAGTAAGGTGCGCTTGGTGGGTCTGCGACCGCGCCACTGGTTTAGCTCACCGCTTCTTCTCGTCTGAAGCCAACGCTCTCCGCACATCAGCATCGGACAACCCAAACTGCCGCGCTATCTGCGTTGGTTTCACTCCAGCCTTGAATGCAGCGCGGACGGCGTTCAGCTTCCCAGTCGCTACGAGCCTGCCCTGGGTCCGCTGAAACTGGCGGGGCATTGGAGTCGACCGGATTGGATCATCTGCGGTGGCGAGAGCGGCTCAAAGGCTCGCTACATGGAGCCGCAATGGGCCTACGACGTGCGAGATCAATGCCAACAAATGGGCATCGCTTTCTTTATGAAGCAGATGACCAAGAAGGCTCCGATCCCGGACGACCTGCTCGTTCGCGAGTTTCCGGATCTTCGCCGTTGCCTGGCTGACTGATCTAACGTGAGCGGCTTGGGGCGCATCGAGTAACATCGGTGCGCCTCATTCTTTTCGGCCCGTTCTAGCCATGACTGGGTTTACCGATGTGCAGGGCCATCGTCGGCAATCCGTTTCAGACCAGCGACGATTTTATTCTCATCGATCTCGTCCGGATCGTAGGGACCGCCGTACCAGTCGAGAGCGGCTTTCCGTTTCTTGCTCTGCTTGCTGGCGATGTTGTCGAGAAATTCGTAGTAGCCAGTGAAGCCGCCACAATCCTCCGGTGGGCATCGTCGTTCGCCGCCTGTAGCGCGACAATCTGGATGAGAACTCCGCGACAATCAGGATGGCCATTTTGGCGGTCGCGGCGAGGAGATGATTGTCGCGGCGCGACGATAACGCAAGCGATATTTTCGTGACGC
>JAPLPD010000094.1 GCA_026400395.1 Alphaproteobacteria bacterium
CAAGCTCAACCAGCAGGGCGACGAGCGCAAATGGCTGAAGCCGGGCGACGCGTTCGAGATGCACGTACCTGAGGTCGGCACGCTGAAGAACGTGGTGCAGGACGAGAAGACGCTGGCGCTCTGACGCCGCGACAATTCAACAAATCAAGGGGGAGTGAACGATGGCTGGCGAGTTTGCAGGAAAAGTCGTGGTGGTCACCGGCGGCAGCCGCGGCATCGGCCGCGAGATCGCGGCTGATTTCGCCAAGGAAGGCGCGCAGACGGTGATCATATCGTCGTCGGATTCCAATCTCGCGGCGGCGAGCAAGACCATCGCCGCGGCCGGCGGCCCCGCCCCGTTCTCCATCAACGCCGACCTGCGCAAGCTCGAAGGCGTGCAGCAAGCGTTCAAGGCTGTGCAGGACAAGTTCGGCCGCTGCGACATTCTGGTGAATTCGGCCGGCGCCACTCGCGCGGGCAATTTTGTCGATCTGCCCGACGAAGCGTGGATGGACGGCTACGCGCTGAAGTTCTTCGGCTGCGTGCGGATGTGCCGTGCGTTCTGGCCGCTGCTGAAGGCGGCGCAGGGCCATGTCGTCAACATCAGCGGCGGCGGCGCGCGTTCGCCCGGCGCGGATTTCACCATCGGCGGCTCGGTCAACGCGGCGATGGGCAATTTTTCCAAGGGTCTGTCGCAGCAGGGCAAGAAGGACGGCGTCAACGTCAACGTCATCCACCCCGGCGCGACCGAGACCGAGCGCTTCCATGAGCTGATCCACATGCGCGCCAAGGCGTCCGGAAAATCGGTCGAAGTGCTGCGGGAAGAGGCATCCCACAAGGACGGCATCCGCCGCGTCGGCCAGCCTCAGGACATTTCCGCGCTGACGCTGTTCCTCTGCTCGGAGAAGGCGCGGCACATCCAGGGCACCGCGATCGCTGTCGATGGCGGCGCGACCGCCGGTTATTATTGAGACCATGAGCGGCGCAACGCGAGCCGCATGCGTGATCGGTTGGCCGGTCAAGCATTCGCGCTCTCCGCTCATCCACGGCCATTGGATCGAGCAGTACCAGCTTGATGCCGAATACCGGCGCGAGGAAATCGCGCCGGAGGCGTTCGGCGATTTCATCTCGCATCTGTCCGAGCGCGGCTATACCGGCGCCAACATCACCATCCCGCACAAGGAGATCGCGCTGGCGATGTCGGAGCCCGACGATCGCGCACGCGCGGTGGGCGCCGCCAACACCTTATGGTTCGAAGGCGGACGGCTGCTTTCGACTAACACCGATGTCGAAGGCTTTACCGCCAATCTCGACGCGGCGGTGCCGGGCTGGGAGAAACGCGCCGGCGAGGCGGTGGTGCTCGGCGCAGGCGGCTCGGCGCGCGCCATCGTGTACGGGCTGATCGAGCGCGGCATCGGCCGGATCAACGTGGTCAATCGCACGCTGGAGCGCTCGCGGGCGCTGCAGGCGCGCTTCGGCGAGGTGGTGCAACCCGCCAACGAATCCGCGCTGCCGCATCTGCTGGCCCGGGCAGGACTGCTGGTGAACACCACATCGCTCGGCATGACCGGACAGCCCCCGCTCACCATCGACCTCGATCCGATGCCGGGTCACGCGGTGGTCACCGATCTGGTCTATGTGCCGCTGGAGACACCGTTGCTGGCGGCGGCCCGCCGCCGCGGCCTTGCCACCGCCGACGGGCTCGGAATGCTGCTTTATCAGGCGGTCCGGGGCTTCCAACTGTGGTTCGGGGTGCGCCCGGAGGTGACGCCGCACTTGCGCGCGCTGATCGAGGCCGACCTGGCGACCAAGACAGGCTTGATGAAATAAGGGAATAATGCCCTTCGGCGGGTGTTCTTGAGATGGGTCCGATTCATTCATCACATCGCGCCGGCATTAGCTGAGCGTGAGTTCCAGGGAGATTGCAGATGCAGACCATGACAAGGCGCGCGCTGGGCTTGGCGGGAGCTTCGTTGATCATGGCGACCTCGGCGAGTTCGGCGGTCTGGGCGCAGCAGGCGCCGCCGGTTCGCGTCCGCGGCGAGATCACCAAGGTCGAAGGCAGCACGCTCTCGATCAAATCGCGCACCGGAGAGAGCCTCACGGTGAAGCTCGCCGAGCCACTGCGGATTTCGGCGATGGTCAAATCGTCCCTGGCCGACATCAAGGAGGGTTCGTTCATCGGCGTGTCTGCGATGCCGATGCCGGACGGCACGCAAAAGGCGTATGCAATTCACATTTTCATGGATGCGCAGAAGGGCGTCGTCGCGGACCGCTTCTCGGAGTGGGACAACCGCCCCGGCAGCACCATGACCAACGCCAATGTGGCGACCACGGTGTCCGGCAAGGACGGCCAGGATCTGCTGGTCAAGTACAAGGACGGCGAGAAAAAGGTGCTGGTGCCGGTCGGTATCCCGATCGCCAAGTATGCGCCGGGCACGGCTGAAGACCTCAAGGTCGGCGCCAAGATTTTCGTCGGCGGCGCGGCGAAGCAGGCCGACGGCACGCTGCTGGCGCCGAACATCGCGGTCGGCCGCGACATCGACCCGCCGCAATGAACGGCGGCTGCGTGTGCACGCTATCCGGCGCGCCGCCAGATTGTCTGACGGCGCGCTTTTTTGTAAGGGGAGTTTTCGAATGACAACAATGAAAATTGCCTTGGCCGGCGTGCTGCTGGCAGCGTCGTGCACGATTGCTTCGGCACAGTCGGCGCCGACCGTTCGAGTGCGCGGCACCATCGAGAAGGTGGACGGCAACGTGCTCACGCTGAAGACCAACGACGGCGAACAAAAGCTCACGCTCACCGGCAGCGCGCAGGTTGTCGCCGTGGTCAAGGCTTCGATGGCGGACATCAAGGAAAACACCTTCCTTGGCAGCGCGGCGATGCCGCAACCGGACGGCACCCAGAAGGCGCTGGAGGTTCACATCTTCCCGGAGGCGATGCGCGGCACCGGCGAAGGACACCGGCCGTTCACCACGCCGGGCAGCACCATGACCAACGGCACCACGGCCGGCGCCACGGTGACGGGCATCGACGGCGGGAGCATCAAGGTCAAATACAAGGACGGTGAGAAGACCATCGTGGTGCCGCCGAACGTGCCGATCGTGCGTTACGAGATCGGCACCGCCGCCGATCTCAAAATCGGTGCGGCATTCAGCATCACGGCTGCGACCAAGAAGCCGGACGGCGCTCTGGAGGCGGCGCGCATCAATGTCGGCCGCGACGGTACGGTTCCATAGCTGTCGGCGCTAAATGCGCTGTTCCGTGTCGTCCGTCCCGGCGCTCCGCTCGTAGCGGATGCCGAGCGTCTTGATCCTGGCGGCCAGCGTGGTCGGCTTGATCTCGAGCAGTTCGGCGGCGCCGCCGCGGCCGAACACCTTGCCGCCGCAGGCTTCGAGCGCACTCAAAATGTTGCCGCGGTCGCGGTCGCGCCGGTCCTCTTCGGTCAGGATCGAGGGCTTGACGGCAGACTGTGAGGCCCGGCGTCCCGATTGCACCGCAGGCGCGGCATCGGTCAGGTCGATGCGCACGCGGCCATTGCGCGCCAGGATCGCCGCCCGCTCGATGGCGTTCTGAAGTTCGCGCACGTTTCCCGGCCAGGCGTATTGCGCAAGCCTGCGCGCGTCGCCTTCGGTCAATCTCAACTCGCCGACATTGAGCTTTTTCGAAGCCTCGCGAAGCAGGTGCATGGCGAGCGGAGGAATATCGTCGGTGCGTTCGCGCAACGGGACGAGATCGATCGGGAACACGTTCAGCCGAAAGTACAGATCCTCGCGGAAGCGGCCGCGGCGCACTTGCGACTTCAGGTCACGGTTGGTGGCGGCGATCACGCGCACATCGACATTGCGCGTGCGCTCCTCGCCGACGCGCTCGAACTGTCCTTCCTGCAGCACGCGCAGCAGCTTGCCCTGCAGCTCCAGCGGGATTTCGCCGACCTCGTCGAGGAATAGCGTGCCGCTGTCGGCCAGTTCGAAGCGGCCGATGCGGTCACGCAGCGCGCCGGTGAATGCGCCCTTGGCGTGGCCGAAGAATTCGCTTTCGAAAAGGTCGGCGGGAATCGCGGCGCAATTGACGCGGATCAGCGGACGGTTGCTCCGGCGGCTCGCTTCGTGAATGGCGCGAGCGACGAGCTCTTTGCCGGTGCCGGATTCGCCTGCGATCAACACGCTGGCGTCGGTCGGGGCGACCAGCGCGACCTGCCGAAGCGTTTTTTGAATGGCGGCGCTGTCACCGATGATGCCGTGATGGTTGCCGTCGAGCCTGATCTGCTCCTGCAGATAGGCGTTCTCCAGTTCCAGGCGCTCGCGGAGTTGATCCACTTCTTTGTGCGCGGCGAGAAGTTTTTCCTCGGCGTCATGGCGCTGGCTGATGTCGCGAAACACAATCACCGCGCCGATCAAGACGCCGCGGTCGCGGATCGGGGTCGATGTGTAGTCGACCCAGAATGCGCTGCCGTCTTTGCGCCAGAATTTTTCATGCTCGACGTGGTGCACCGCTCCGTCACGGAACGCCGCATAAATCGGACAGTCATGATCGTGATAATGCGAGCCGTCGGGATGTGTGTGATGCACCAGCGAATGCATGTCGCGTCCGACCAATTCCTCTGCCGTCCAACCCAGCATCCGTTCGGCGGCCGGATTGACGAACGTGGTCTTGCCCTCGGCATTGACGCCATAGATGCCTTCGCCAGCGGCGCGAAGAATAAGTTGATTCTCGCGTTCAACGTCGCGGAAGAAGCGTTCCACGCGCTGCCACTGCGCGATGCCGCCCCGCATGGCCATGTCGGCTTCGGTGTCGGCGGCTCGCCGCCGCCGCTCCGTCAGGTCGGTCATGATGAGCAGCACGCGCGGCGCCGAGCCTTCGGGCGTGGCGACCACGCTCGCTTCGTATTCAAGGAGGAGTTCGTGGCCGGCGGCATGACGCGCCGACAGGCTGTGGCTCCAGAACGTGCCTTTGGCCAGCACCGCCTGGGTAAATACGATCAGCGCCGGGAGTTGCCCGGGATGCATTGCGGTAAACTCCAGTCCACGCAGCAAGCCGCGGTCGTAGCCGAGCAACCGGCAGGCTGCACGGTTGGCGTCGAGGATCCGGTTGGCCTCTGGTTCAAACACCAGCATGGCTTGAGGCGAGGCTTCGAAGATGCTGCCAAAAGCGGCATCGGGGGACGATTCTGCTCGAATTGTATCCACGGGGGCGTTCGATGTTATCGGGAATCGGCACGATAGTTTGGAGCGGTTTCTACAAAATATTGGGTACCACAAAATATTGTAATCGAGCAACGAGCAAATAACAGGGGCTTTTGCAGGCTGCGCCCCAGTTTGTCGCAGGCGAGCCGAATGGCACCGAAGTTGCTCTGCAGCAGGGCGGCACTAAGAACCCTCGATTGGAGATCGCCATGTCCACCTTCGACAATCCGTTCGACGCGAAACGCGGTCTGACCCGCTCGGGCTGTGCGTGCGGCCGGCATGTCAGCCAGGTCGAGCATGAACGGGATGCCGGTGCGGGGCTGCAATGCACGCCGGTCGACAGCGAGGACAAGCGCTACCAGGGCGTCGTCGCCTCCGCCGTGATGCGGGCGGTGTTTCCGCAGGATGCCGCGCGCCGCGCCTTCCTGAAGTCGGTCGGCGCGACGACAGCGCTGGCCGCGATCTCGCAATTCTTCCCGCTCGGCACCGCGACCGAGGTGTTCGCCCAGGGCGGCGCGATCGAGAAGAAGGACCTCAAGGTCGGCTTCATCCCGATCACCTGCGCGACCCCGATCATCATGGCGAAGCCGATGGGCTTCTATGAGAAGCACGGCCTCAACGTCGATGTGATCAAGACCGCAGGGTGGGCGGTGATCCGCGACAAGACGATCAACAAGGAATACGACGCAGCCCACATGCTGTCGCCGATGCCGATTGCGATCTCGATCGGCATCGGCTCGCAGCCGATTCCCTATACGGCGCTGGCGATCGAGAACATCAACGGTCAGGCGATCACGCTTGCGATCAAGCACAAGGACAAGCGCGATCCGAAAGACTGGAAGGGCATGAAATTCGCCGTGCCGTTTGACTATTCGATGCGCAATTATCTGCTGCGCTACTATCTGGCCGAGCACGGCATCGATCCAGACCAGGACGTGCAGATCCGTTCGGTGCCGCCGCCGGAAATGGTTGCCAACCTCCGCGCCGACAACATCGACGGCTTCCTTGGGCCCGATCCGATGAACCAGCGCGCGGTGTTCGACGGCGTCGGCTTCATCCACATCCTGTCGAAGGACATCTGGGAGGGCCATCCGTGCTGCGCCTTCGCGGCGTCGAAGGAGTTCGTTACGCAGACACCGAACACCTACGCGGCGTTGCTCAAGGCGATCATCGATGCGACCGCCTTTGCAACCAAGGCCGAGAACCGCAAGGCGATCGCCGAAGCGATCGCGCCGGCGAACTACATCAACCAGCCGGTCACGGTGCTGGAGCAGATCCTCACCGGAACGTTCGCGGACGGCCTGGGCAGCGTGAAGACGGTGCCGAACCGCGTCGACTTCGATCCGTTCCCATGGGAATCCTTCGCGGTCTGGATCATGAGTCAGATGAAGCGCTGGGGTCAGATCAAGGGGGATGTGGATTACGCCGGCGTGGCCAAGCAGGTGTTCCTCGCCACCGACACCACGAAGCTAATGAAAGAGGTCGGTCTGGCGCCGCCGGCCGCGACGACAAAAAGCTTCTCGGTGATGGGCAAGGCCTTCGATCCGAGCAAGCCCGAGGAGTACATCAAGAGCTTCGCGATCAAGCGGGCTTGAGCATGCTGCCGGGCATTATCAGGCACTGCGACTCGCTCTCCGCCCTGGCCTCGCATGCGGGGAAAGGAAGCAGGGAAGCCGTGTCATGAACCGCTCGCTGAACCTGCGCGCGGCGCTGCTCTCCATCCTGATCTTCGCGTCGTTCATCGGCGCGTGGCATCTGGCCACCCGCGGCACTGGCGTCGTCCAGCAGATGGACCCAGAATACGCCAAGCTGATGGGCGCGACCGCGACCCAGGGCAAATCGGCGATGCCCGGCCCGCTCGATGTCGGCGGCAAGCTGTGGGAGCACGTCCGCCGGCCGTTCTATGACAACGGGCCGAACGACAAGGGTCTCGGCATCCAACTTGCGTTCTCGATCGCGCGGGTCGCGATCGGCTATCTGCTCGCGGTCGCGGTTGCAATACCGATCGGATTCCTGATCGGCATGTCGCCGCTGATGACCAAGGCGCTCGATCCGTTCATCCAGGTGCTGAAGCCGATCTCGCCGCTCGCCTGGATGCCGCTCGCGCTCTACACCATCAAGGATTCCGGGCTGTCATCGATCTTTGTGATTTTCATCTGTTCGCTGTGGCCGATGATGATCAACACCGCGTTCGGCGTATCCGCCGTCCGCAAGGAATGGCTCAACGTCGCAAAGACGCTCGAGGTCGGCACCTTCCGCCGCGCCTTCACCGTTATTCTGCCGGCGGCGGCGCCGACCATCGTCACCGGAATGCGCATCTCCATCGGAATCGCGTGGCTTGTCATCGTCGCGGCGGAAATGCTCGTCGGTGGCACCGGCATTGGTTACTTCGTTTGGAATGAATGGAATAATTTATCGATTACGAATGTGATCAACGCCATTTTGCTGATCGGTCTGGTCGGCATGGTGCTCGACCAGTTGCTGGCGTTCGCCGCACGCATGGTGACGTTTCCGGAGTGAATGGCGATGGCTGATAAATTCATCTCGCTGGAAGGCATCGCCAAGCGCTACCCGGCGCCGGGCGGCACCACGACCATCTTCGAGAACCTGTGGCTCACGATGAACCGCGGCGAGTTCACCTGCGTGATCGGCCACTCCGGCTGCGGCAAGACCACCGTGCTGAACATCCTGGCCGGGCTCGATCAGCCGAGCGAAGGCACCGTGATCGTCGACAACCTCGCGATCGAAGGCCCGAGCCTCGACCGCGCCGTGATCTTCCAGGGCCACTCGCTGCTGCCGTGGCGCACGGTGATGGGCAACGTCGCCTACGCGGTCTCCTCCAAGTGGCGGCGCTGGAGCGCGGCGCAGGTGCGCGCGCAGGCGCAGACCTTCATCGACCTCGTCGGCCTCACCGGCGCCGAGCACAAGCACCCGGCCGAGCTCTCCGGCGGCATGAAGCAGCGCGTCGGCATCGCGCGCGCGCTGTCGATCGCGCCGAAGATGATGCTGATGGACGAGCCGTTCTCCGCGCTCGACGCGCTCACCCGCGGCACGCTGCAGGACGAGGTGCGCCGCATCTGCCAGGAGACCGGCCAGACCACCTTCATGATCACCCACGACGTCGACGAGGCGATCTACCTCGCCGACAAGATCGTGCTGATGACCAACGGCCCGGGCGCCGTGATGGCGGAAATCGTCGAGAACCCGCTGCCGAAGGACCGCCAGCGCACCGAGGTGCACAAGCACCCGCTCTACTACGCGGTGCGCAACCACATCATCGACTTCCTGGTCATGCGCAGCCGCAGCTTCGTCGGCCAGACGCCGGACTTCGATCCGCGCAACGTGCCGGTGATCCGGCCTGGTGCCGGTCCGATCGCCGCGCCCGACTCCACCGTCGTGCGGCTCGCCGCCGGACACTGAACTCATCACACCGCTGGGAGAACCCAAGATGAAACGTGCCGACCTCACCGAGAAGCTGCTCGACATCAAGCGCGAGAAGGGCTGGACCTGGAAACACATCTGCGAGCAGATCGGCGGCATGTCGCCGGTGATGATCACCGGCGCGCTGCTCGGCAACCACAAGCTCACCAAGCCGCAGTGCGCGGCGGCGGCCAAGCTGTTCGAGCTGTCGAAGGCCGAGCAGGCGATGCTGAACGAGGTGCCGAACCGCGGCGCCGGCAACGCCATGCCGCCGACCGATCCGCTGATCTATCGCTTCTACGAGCTGGTGCTGGTCAACGGCCCGGCCTGGAAGGCGCTGATCGAGGAGGAGTTCGGCGACGGCATCATGTCGGCGATCGACTTCGACATGACGATGGAGCGCGTGGCCGACCCGAAGGGCGACCGCGTGAAGATCGGCATGACCGGCAAGTTTTTGCCGTTCAAGTATTACGGCGCGACGGGCAACGCGCAGGCGCTGGGGTATAAGGAGGAGTAGGGGGGGCTGTGTCCGCGCCAGCCGCTTCTCTGCTCGCTTAAAGCTCAAGCCACGTTATTCTGAGTTGTTCCGAACGGAGCGTGTCCATTGAGGGCGCGCGGCGAGCTTGATCATCTGCAGAAGCTTCAGCGCCGAGGCAAGCTGTCCGGATCGGCCGTGGCGCTCTCCTCCATCTCGCGATCACTGAAGAGGATATGAGCCGAACGTACGGGCCGGGCGAGGTCGGCATTTCGCGGCTTACGCTTCGATCAAAGCGCGCTCACGAACAGCGCATCTCGGCGCGTTCAGGACAGAGCTTGATGAAATTGGATATGGAAAACAGGATTCGATAGTCGTCCACGACGGTTCCCACCGGGCTGTGGTGGATCGGCGCGGCAAACGAAACCGCGGCCTGCAACTGGTCCGCCAGATTGAGGCGCACGCCGAATCCGGCGGATGACAGCGTTGCGACGTTGTCGTGGATCCCGCGGAAGTCCCAGACGCGGCCCCCGTCCACGAAGCCGTAGAGCTGGTATCCCTTGAAGAAGGCATGGTCCAGCATCTGCTCGAAGCGCAATTCGGCGAGACCGGTGACGCCGTTGTCCCGATTGTAATATCCGGGGCCGAATGCGGATGCGCCCAGGAAGAACTGCTGCGACAGCAGCAAGGCATCCGAAGTCCATTGCCCGTTCGCCGAGAGTTTCAGCGACCAGGCGTCGGACAACTTCTGAAACCGCGTAAACGCATAGTTGAACGCGGAGAATGTTCCGGAGGCATCGCTGCGCGAGTTGAGATCGTCGCCGAGGCGGGAGGCGCCCAGCACGTCCAGTCCCTTGCGCCACCCGAGCGTCATGTAGTTGAGGCCGTCAAGGTTATCCTGCAATTTGAAATCGGCCGACAAGCCCACCATCCGCACATGATCGCTGTAGCTGGTGCCGAACGATGTGCGCTCGGAGGCGTCGGTGAACGTCCCTGTCGCCGTCAATCTCAATTGGGATGTGCGGGTCAGCAGGGGCGCGATGCTGGCCCGGACCTCGGTGCTTTCGGTTTGATCGCGGGTGTCGATCAGCCGCCTTTGATCGCTGGGCCAGACCTAGCTGTATGACGTCGAAGCGCCGATGCGGGCGCCATCGATTCCGATCGGCACGTCGTAGGACAAGCGGCCATATCGCAATTCATGAATGTGGTCGGGAACGGCCGAGAGGGTCACACCGAGGGTGTCGCCACTCTTCAAGTACGAATTGAGCGACGTGATGGAATACGACTGCCAGGGGCCGACCGCCGAGCTTCCGAAATTGTCCACGCTTTGAGCCGCGTAAACGCGCCATGCCTCGACATTGACGACCAGGCGAAACCGGCCGGTCGCCGATCCGATCTCTTCAAGGACGATGTCGGCGATACGGACGCCGGGAATATCGTTCACCAGCTGCAACTGCCGCTCGATGGTACCGAGCCGCGACGGCGCTTCGTCCTTGATGACGGCCACGATCGGCTTAATCCCGAACGGGTCGTCGCCGCCGCCGTTCACCTCGATGCGGGCGACCTGCCCCTCGACGACCTGGATCATGATCGCCCCGCCCTTGATTTTTTGCGGGGGTACGATGGCGCGGCTGAGCTGGTAGCCGGCCTCGCGGTACAATCTGGTCATGTCATCGGTGATCGCCGCCAAATCCGCGCGCGACACGAACCTGCCGAGATACGGACGATACGTTTCCCTCAGCGCCTCGTCCGGGATCGCAGTGGCGCCCTGCACCGATATTCGTTTGAGCTTCAGGAACGGCTTGGTATCGGCGGCCCCTTCCGGTCTCGCAACCTGGGGCAGCCGAAGGTTGGGCCGCTTCCGCCGTCCCTGTTCGAGCTGAAGGGTGTCTATGTTTTGGGTTTTCAGGAAAACGAGTGGGTGTTTTCAGCAAATTCAGAGCGCTGGGAGCA
>JAPLPD010000232.1 GCA_026400395.1 Alphaproteobacteria bacterium
CCTACTGCAAGCCGGAAAACAAAGTCTCGCTCGGCTTCGTCGAGGGCCTCAACAACAAGATCCGCGTCATCCAGCGGCGCGCCTACGGTCTACGCGACCAGGAATATCTGCGGCTCAAGGTGCTCACATGCATGCTCCCATCGCTCTGAAGTTGCTGAAAACACCCACTCGTTTTCCTGAAGACCCGATTAATTAATCCTCGAATGTGTTGTGCCAGACGAGTTCGTTATGCAACGCAGTCGTCTCTTGGACAGTGTCGACCACCGCATGGATAGCGCTCGCTACGGGGCCTTCCTTCGCTGGCTTCACCGAACGGGCCTTGGCCTTCGGCTTAGACTTTGCTTTTGACTTCACCTTCGCGGTCTTGACCTTCTTTGCCGTCGCCCTGACGGCGCGCTTGGCCTTCTTGCCCGAACGCTTCGCAATCTTTTTCGATTTCTTAGCCATACCTCACTCCCTTTTGAAAATTGGATTTCTCCTATAATCAACGTGTTCAGTTTACCGCCGCTCCGATACAGAATGCCACAGGCAGGTGGCGGTAAGAGCAGAACTTCTAATCAGGGACGTTACAAAGGACCGATGCTATGGAAACGTTCGGGGACTTGAAGATTGAGCTGCACGAAACAGAGGAGCGGCTACTTACTGAACTCAGAACATTACGCCGTGGACTCCGAGGGACCCAAGCTGGTTCTCAGACTGCGAGCTCCCAGCTCACTATAGGGCAGCGAATTGCAGACGCCGTTGCCGCTACGATGGGCTCTTGGACATTTATCATCGCCCAATCTGTTGCTCTGATGTTTTGGATCGCTCTTAACGTAACCGCCTACGTGCAGCAGTGGGATCCCTATCCGTTCATCTTGCTCAATCTCGCGCTCGCGTTCCAAGCCGCCTATGCAGCGCCCTTCATCATGATGAGCCAGAATCGCCAGCAAGACATTGATCGCAAGTCTGCCGATAACGATTATCAAATCAACATCAAGGCCGAACTCGAGATCGAGCTTTTACATCAGAAAATCGACCAGCTCCGCGAGACGGAGGTTTTGCAACTCACGGAAGCTGTTAAGGACCTCACTGGTTTGCTGCGCAAGGCCAAGATGGAGCCCGGTTCAACCGCTGCCATTTAATGAGATTTCAATTACCACCGAGGGCAAATCGGCCGCTCAGTCTTTTGATCGCATCGCGTACTTCCTTGTCGGCGATGGCCGGCAACTGCGGATGAATTTCATCCACGTCCCAGTTGGGGCCGCCGCCCCTGGGGAAAAGCCTTTTGATCGTGACGCGTTCAGTTCCGCGTCCCTCGATCTGACCGTTCGCAATTCTCACGCATTCGGTTTCGAGAAATTCGCGGCTCTTTTTGGGCATCTTGGCAATCATCTGATCCGCCTTCACATGCCCCAATCATCTAAGCCAAGTCGTAGGTGAATCTAGTACTACAGCTTGGCAAGATTCCCTTCTACCATTGAACTACGCCCGCGCTCTCGGCCTCACCGCTCCACCGATCCTGCTCAGCCGCGCCAACGCGGTCATCGAATAACGGCGCATTTTGCTGCGGCGCCGATGCCGGCACCAACGCCACGTCGCGTTAACTTGCTGCTCATTTCTTTGTCCCCTGGATGTTTAGTGCCAACAAGTATTGGCCTATGCTCATCAAGCCCACAATTGCTTTGTCGCAAGTCTCGCGCCTTCGGCGAGCGCACCAAGCTTGGCCCAGGCTATCTGCGGATGGACGCGACCACCGAGGCCGCAATCGGTGCTTGCAATGACGTTCTCCCGGCCGACCACCTTGGCGAAACGCATGATGCGATCCGCCACCAACTCCGGATGCTCCAGCACGTTGGTGGCGTGACTGACCACGCCGGGGATGACGACCTTGCCATCCGGCAGCTTCGTCTCCTGCCACACCTTCCACTCGTGTTCGTGGCGCACGTTGCCCGCCTCGACCGAATAGCCTTGCGCATTCACCTTAAGCAGCAGGTCAACTACATCCTTGAGTTCGACATCGCCTTTGTGCGGGCCGTGCCAGCTCCCCCAGCAGATGTGGAAGCGCACGCGATCTTCGGGTATACCTTCCAGCGCGTGATTCAACGCCTCGACCTGGAAGGTTGCCCATTTGCGATAGCCTGCGATGTCGTCGTTCATCGAGAACCACCAGTCGTATATGTCGACCAGCGCCGGATCGTCGATCTGCAGGATGAAGCCAGCTTCTACGATGGCCTTGTATTCTTCGCGGATCGCTTCCGCTAGCGCCCAAGTGTAGTCCTCGGCGCTTTTGTAATAGGCATTCGGCAGTATCTGCAGCGTCGCCGGCGACACCGCCGTCATGAATGCCTCTTCGACACCGTTCGCGCGGGCCGCCGCAGCCAGATTCTCGGTGTCGCGCTTGATCGCATCGCGGCCGATGTATTTCACCGGCGACGTGCACCTGAGGCCGTAGAGCTGCGCGCTGCTGGAGCCGCTCTGCTTGGCTGCACTCGCGGCGGCGCTCGCTTCGGCCGCATAGAACTCGGCGAACTCCTTGCGTTCCTTGCTGCCGTGGGTCCATGCCGCACGGCCCTTCTTCGCCTGTTCTTCGCTCAACTCGAAGCCGCCAAGGCGCGGATAGACGTAGGACCACCAAGCGCCGAAATCCATCGCGCTCCGCATGGCCTTGCCATATTCGCCGTCGTTGACGATATCGATCCCAGATTCGACTTGCTGGCGGACAATGTCGCCAACGGCCGCGCGCAACCGCGGCTGCAGCTTCTCGTCGGGTGCGTTGGCCGCATAAAGCGCCATTAGATCGTCCGGCCGCGTCAGGCTGCCGACATGGGTGGTGAGAATCCGCTGATCACTTCGCTTCACTCGTGCCTCCCCGTTAACCCGAATAATTCATGACGGCGGGATTTTTCAGCGACGGATGTAGCGCGAAGCCGCGATTCACCGCATGATTCTGGTGCTGAAGCCTCATCACGTGAGCGATCGAGGAGCGCCACACCCCTCATGCAACAAGATAGCCGTCTGCCTTTCGACTTGCCAGCAGTTGCACGCAAGAAGGTCAGCATCGCGTTTGATGGCGGAATGTTGTCGTCCAACGCGGGCGTTCTTTTGCTGCGTGGTGTGGAGCAACGCTTGGGGATCGCGAAGCGCTTGGCGGCGTGCTTGACCGATCACCGCGACCCCGACCGGATCGATCATCCGTTGATCGAGATGCTGCGGCTGCGGATGTTCGCCATTGCGTCGGGATACGAAGACACAAATGATTGCTCGACGCTGCGCGATGATCCGGTGTTCAAGATGGCAGTCGGGCATGCTCCTGAGAGCGGCGCACCACTGTGCTCGCAGCCAACCATGTCGCGGCTGGAGAACGCGCCGAGCCGGACCGAGATTGCGCGGATGATGGGCGCGATGGTGGACCTGTTCTGCGCCAGCTGGAAGCGGGCGCCGGCCTCGATCATCCTCGACATCGACGCACGTTCGATGCGGTTCATGGCAAGCAGCAGCTCTCCCTGTTCAACGCTCACTACGATGAGCGCTGCTTTCTGCCCATTCATATCTACGAAGGCACCAGCGGCAAGCCGGTGGCGGTGATCCTGCGCGTGCTGACTTTTGGTGCCAGCGTTGCTGAAGGCGGCGTGCCCATCGTTTCGGGCGGCAAGGTGATCGGCGCGATCGGTGTGTCAGGCGTCCAGTCCCACCAGGGAGCTAAGCCGGAATCTGGGTGACGACGTTTGATTGAAGGCGGCGTATCGAGGCGGGTGTCGAAGCCTGCCAGAACCTACCCGAAAGGAGCGATACGCCATGTCGAGAGATACCACTGTCATCGCCTTCCGTCAGCCTGACATTATCGATGATCCCCTGACTGAACTTGCCCGTGAAGGCGCCCGCCGAATGTTGGCTCAGGTGCTGATTGCCGAAGCC
>JAPLPD010000022.1 GCA_026400395.1 Alphaproteobacteria bacterium
GCTGGGCACCGGTGTCATCGATGAAGTCGTGGTAGAATTCCTCATGGCGTTGCTCTCCTCGCGGATTCGACACCCCGAGCCTAGCGGCTCAAGGCGGGCAACGCCTGCTCTCCTACTTCAACATTGATCGGGACATTCCCGATTGGTCGGTCATGTCGGTGTACAGCGAACGGAACTTGTAGACCTCGACCAACTCGTTGTTGAAGCCGTGACGGCGCTGTTTGAAGAACACCGGCCCGCGGCTGTCGAGCTTGATCGCGAGCGCGACCAGAAGCATCAGCGGCAAAGCGCAGACGAGCGCAACGCCACCGACGATCTTATCGAACAGCCATTTCATCACAACGTCCCAATCGGTGATGGGGCGGTCGAACACGTCGAGCACCGGCACGTTGCCGAGATACGAGTAGGAGCGGGGGCGAAAGCGCAATTTGTTGGAGTGCGCCGAAAGTCGGATATCGACCGGCAGCACCCACAGTTTCTTCAGCATCTGCAGGATGCGGCCCTCGGCCATGATTGGCAGCGAAAAGATGACGAGATCGACGCGCGTCCGGCGTGCGAATTCAACGAGGTCGTCCACGGTGCCAAGCTTGCGCGCGCCGGGGAGCGCCTGGGGTGCGCGTTCGTCGCCGCGATCGTCGAATAGGCCGATGACCTGAACGTCGGAATCTCGTTGATCGCGGATCGCGGCCACCAGCGCTTCGCCCGCTTCGCCGCCGCCGACGATGGCCGTGCGCCGGGTCAGCCGGCCTGCCTTGGTCCAGGCCCGCACCAGGATGAACAGGCCGCGTCGGAATGCGAGCAGCGAGACGAGGCCGATCACGTAGAAGCTGCCGAGCCAGACGCGGGAGAACTGGTCGCCGGCTTTGGCGAAGAACGACACGCCGATCAGGATGAGGAACACCACCGACCAGGCGGAGGCCAGTCGGAAATACTGCTTCTCGTGGCCGCGAAATGCCTGCACCTGGTAGATGTCGGCGACCTGGAACGCCAGCATCGCCAGCAGCGAGGCGCCGGCGATGGCGCCGAAATACTGCCACTGGACGCCGCTCTGCGGCACCACGTAGCCGACGTAGATCAGCATGCCGATCACCGCGACCAGCGCGCATTCGATCATGCGGACGGCGCCGGCGAGCACGATCGGAGACATCGCGGTTACAACCGGTTCGGCGGCGGCCGCCTCGGCGGCTTCCGCCAGGTGATGCGGCGCGGTTCGTGCTGGCGCGGGGCCCGCGGAAGCTTCAATGATGGTACGAGCGTCGAATTGCGACATCGTCAGGCATCCGTCGCGGCGCGCGCGGCTGCCAATGAGGGTTCGAAAACTAAAACTAGTTAAGACAGTTCAAAAAACAGTTAGTGCGACTGTATAAATTTGGCCCTAATCGCCTCGGCGTATCCGGCCAGAACACCCTCGACCATGGCGTCCTGCGAGAACAGCGACCCGATGCGTTGGCGCAAGCGCGAGGCGCCGGCCCGGGCGCGCGCTGGGTCGTCGAGGGCGGCTGCAATAGCCGCCGCCAACTCCACCGGACGCTCTGGCGGGACCATTACACCGTCCGAATCCAGGATCTCAGGAATCCCACCCACTCTGCTGGCAACAATAGGGATTTCAGCGCCGCCCGCCTCAATGACAACATAGGGAAGGGAGTCGGCGCGCGATGGCACGACCAGGAGCCGGCCATGGGCGAATGCCTGCCGCGCGGGCGTGTGGCCGAGGAAGCGCACGCTGCCGGCAAGGCCCAGGCGTTGGACCTGCTCGCGCAGCGCGGGACCATCCTCGCCGTCGCCGGCCACGGTGAGGCTGACGCGACGCCCGGCGCGATGCATCTCAGCCAATGCGTCGATCAGAACGTCGGTCCCCTTGATGCGGCGGAACTCACCGACACTAAGGAGGTCGGCGGCGTCGGCGCGGGGCTCCACCGGGGACATCTCGGCCTCGCTGATTCCGTTGAACACGACGCGAACGATGCCGCGCATGCCGCCGGCCATCGCCGAGGCTGCATCGCGCGCGAACGCGCTTTCGAACAGAAACAACTCGGTGCGGCGGCTCAGGAACCGCTCGATGATGCTGTAGATGATGCCGCGCAACGTATGGCGGCCATAGTGGACCGATCCGCCGTGCGGGGTGTAAACGCGGATCGAGGCGGGGGCCGCCATCATCCGCACGAAGGCGCCACCCTTGGCGCCGTGTCCATGCAGAACGTCCGCGTTCAAAGTTCCGAGATAGCGAGAGACGGTGAGAAAGCCGGTGAGGTCGCTCGGTCCGACCTCGCGGGCGATCGCGAAGCGCGCGATGCCGAGCTTCATTTGCGGCGCGATCGCGGCGAGCGCGGACTCGGCGCGCGGACCGCCGGTCGTGCTGTCGCAAACGATGCCGACGGCGTGGCCGCGCGCCGCCTGTCCGGCCGCGACGTCGAGGATGTGGCGGAAGATGCCGCCCACCGGGGTGCGGGTGACATGGACGATTCGAAGCGATTGCATGTCGGTCATGGTCAGAACCAGCGTTCGGAGACTTCGATGGTGTCACCGGGTCGCAGCGGATACCGCAGCGGCAGCTTGGATCGGGTGGGCAGGCCCTGCACCTTGCGGGTGATGGTGATGTTTTCCTTGAAGGCGCGCGGGGTGAAGCCGCC
>JAPLPD010000233.1 GCA_026400395.1 Alphaproteobacteria bacterium
CGCTGTCGCTTCGATGAGTTGGCCATCGGGAAATGATGCCCAATTCAACCGCCTTACGAAACCCCGAAAACCCAGTATCCATAGGCCTTCAGGCCGCATTCCCCATCAGATTCACCCACTCGTTTTCCTGATGAGCCTAAAATAAGAAAGCCAGCAAAATGTCATGGCCCGCATTGCGCGGGCCATGCTTTACCAAAAGTTCGGAGGCGGCCGGGAGTGGCGTGGCGTTGTCTGAACTTGTTTACGCAGCTCTGCGAAACGCTGCGAGTGAAGGCAAGCGCGATATTCTGCCTGGCCTCGCCGAGCAGGCGCTGAGCCGCACCGAGCTTGGAATTATGTCAGGCCTGCTGCAGCACCTATATAGGAATGGCCTTACCAGAGAGGTTGAGAATTGGCGCAGCAGCTCGCGCTCCTCGCCTGTTTCAAGTCGCCGGCTTGGGTCCGCGATGGGAGATGATCTGGTACTCCAGCTTTCCCAGGTGACGGAGTTACCGATCCCCCCTTTACTCAAACTACTTGCGGAGGAGCTACCGAACATTGCGCGTGCGCTCGCCGAAAACGGCGCTCAACGAGATACGATAACAACCGCCTCGCCTAAGGCCGCACAATGAATTCGCAAGCCAATGAGCTGCTGCTGGAATGGTACGCAGAGCGTTGCCATCAGCTGGCCGATGAAAGCCCCATGGGGGGCGTGCGCCGCGTATTGCGATTGCTCGCAACCGACCTGAAAATCGAAGCTAAGCGGCTGGCCGAAGCTAGTGCCATTACAATCCTAGAGGGTGGATTGTGCCGCATCGATCTGTTCGTACTGGCGATGGGCCTTGGCGAAAGTCATCGCAAGGATAACGCAAATTGCGATCGTGACCGGCCAGAGCTTCCAGCGCCGGTATGGGCCATACCAAGTCATCACAAGCGTCAGCATCTGCACTCCAAAGATTCCATCCCCGAATGGGACGGGCGCAATTAAAAAAGGGCCGAGCGCAATGGGGAAGTAAGCGCCCTGCATTAGTGTCAAGAGCGCTTCGGGGAAAGTACTTTTGACATCGATATTACGCGTCAAAGCTTCGCTTGGATCACTCGCTAAAGCGGGATGCCGAGCGAATTTGCAATTTGCGCACATGGGCGGACAAAGAAATTGATGCCCACGTGCCAGTACCTCGCCTATTTCTTGTAATCCTTTCACGTCTCGAGAATTTGGTGGCGGATGCAGTCGCTGTAGAACCCGTCCCCAATGCCAAATTCCCTGCTACCGGGAAAAGAACAGGGATTTTTCAATTTCGTTGTAGGCGCTGCGCGGGAAGAAACAGCCATTCTTTCTGCAGGACGACAATCTCGGTATCTTTGAGGTCTGGCAGTGGCCTGCAATCGGTAGTGTGCAGTGTGCATATGGGGGGATAGACGCCACCGTCTGCAGCGTGAGCCGCTGTATGGCAGATAACGGAGTGATCCAAGCTTGGGCGCAGGTCGTAGACCCAATTGCGCGTCCAATTTTCTCGGCAACTTCAGAAGACATCGAAAGGCTTTAGGATCCTCTACCATCGACTTAACCGTGTTAGTCAGCCATGGCTGAAATAGAGCGGGGAGTTCTTCGCATGGAAAAAAAGAATATACTGATGTCTAAATTCAAGCATTTGACCGGCGCGTTGGCCGGTCTTGTCGCCCTTGGGCTCGCGCCCGCCGCGGCCCAGAATTATCCTACCCGCCCCATCACCGTGATAGTGCCTTTCGCAGCCGGCGGGCCAACCGACGTAATCGCCCGCATCGTTGGAGACCACATGTCGAAGACCCTCGGCCAGACCCTCGTGATCGAAAACGTGGTCGGCGCTGGCGGCACAACCGGCATCACGCGCGCAAAGCGCGCCAAGAACCATGGCTATACTATCGCGATGGGCCATCTCGGCACGCAGGCCGCCGCGCCTGCGCTCTATCCCAATCTTCAGTATGATCCGTTGAACGACTTCGAGCAGATCGGCCTCGCTGCCGGCACGCCGATCCTGATCCTTGCCAAGAAGGATTTCCCGCCGAAGGATCTCAAGGAGTTCGTCACCTACGTGAAGGCGAACGAGAGCAAGCTGAACATGGCGCACGCGGGCGTCGGATCGGTTTCCTTCACGACATGCCTTCTGCTGAACCACATCCTCAAGGTGAAGCCGACCTCGATCCCGTATCAAGGCACCGGCCCCTCGATCAACGCGCTGGTCGGCGGCCAGGTCGATTACATGTGCGACCAGATCGTCAACGCCGTGCCGCAGGTGTTGGGCGGCACCATCAAGGCCTATGCCATCGGCACCGAGGAGCGCAATCCGGCGTTGCCTAACGTGCCGACCTCGAAGGAGGCTGGCCTCCCCGAGTTCCAGGCCTCGGCCTGGAATGCGCTGATTGCACCCAAGGACACGCCGAAGCCGATCATGGAGAAGTTGTCGGCTGCTCTCGACAAGGCGCTGGACGATGAGGCCACGCGGAAGCGCTTGCTGGAACTCGGCAGCGATATTCCGGGCAAGAATCGCCGCGGCGGCGCGGCACTGTCGGCGCTGGTGAAGAGCGAGATCGACAAGTGGACTCCAGTGATCAAGGCGGCAGGCCCGCTCAACTGAGTTATTGAGACTTTTGAACACCGCCTAGGGGGGCGGCATGAGCCGCACCTTTGCTTGGGTGTGAATATGTAGAGATACGGAAGCTAACTTAGCGGTTCTAGAATTTCATCCAGCACTTGGCCATTTTGTTTACATGACTTTGACCTTGATACTTGTGGCAACGATCGGCGTCATTTGGTTTGTAGAACGCAGCTTTGAGCACCTTAAATTGGCGATTGCCGCGCTATGTTTCAGTGCTGCAGGGCTACTGTTCGTCGTTACCGATCTCGAAAGAGCTATTCTATTAACGTCGAACCTGGCAGTAGCAATCTTCGGAGCGTCAATCGTCAAGTATAAACATAGCGGGCTGAAACTGATCGTGACAGATTTTCCATTGGCGTTTGCAGGAACAGTTCCATTTTTCTTAGTGCAGTATCCGCTTGCAATAACAGCTGTTCTAGCTGGAGGCGCCTCGCTCATTTTAGCCGCAGTCGCGACACTGCTCTACGTGCCAGGACCGCCTATTTGTCTTGAACTAAGAGTTCTTTTTTTTACCACTGCATTTATTTGTTTAGCAGCAGCATACAGGGCAAGCGGCGGGGCCGGTTCTTTCCAGCGTATCGCGGCTCAGAAGCGGTGTTTTTTTTCGACCTTCATAGCCTCCCTTCTTGACCGTCATTCCTGGCGACAGTTCGGCGGCCTGACTTTGAGCGATATCGCCAACGACCCGCTGCCGCTGATGGCGGCCGTACCGGCACGCACCCTCGACTATCCCGACATTATCTTCATCCAGCACGAATCGATCTTCGATCCACGCGTATATGGGCTTCCGGTTGAGCCAATCGTCGAAGCATTTCTGTCCCCAAAAAATGGTCTTTATGGAACACTGAACGTCGATATTTTCGGCGGAGGATCATGGCAATCTGAATTCAGCCTACTCACCGGCCTTTCTAGCGCAAGCTTCGGTTCAGATGCCTATTTTCTGTTTAAAAGAGGTGTTGGCCGATTCCACAACAGCCTTCCCCATTCGCTCGCAGCGCTTGGATATAAGACGATGCTTACATCGAGCTGTCGTCGCAACTTTCTCAACTATGATGAGTTCTACCGTTCGATCGGCATCAGCGAACTTATTTTCACGGATGATTTTCCGCCCCCCTTTGATGTCGACCGATTTGAAACGACGCATTCCGATGCGTTGTTTCTTAAAGCGGCAATTGGTGCCCATGCAAAACAAATTACAGGCGATACAACGCCTCGTTTTCTATATGCGCTAACAAACTTCAATCACGGCCCTCACAACCGAAGGCTGGTGGCGCCTGGGCACTTCACGAGTGAGCGTGCCTTTGCAACCTCAAGCCTGCCTGACGCTTGCTATGCTGAATACTACGCCCGACTTGTGGAGACCGCCGTAACCTGGAACAGGCTAAAGTTCGAGCTTTCAAAATGTTTTCCCAGGCGTCCAGCCCTGATTGTCCACTACGGAGACCATCAACCCGTGATGACACGCCGGATCGAGGCGAAACTCAAACTCCCGCTAGACGAGCGGCGCCAGTTCCGCACGTTCTATGCCATTGAAACTTTGAATTACTGCTCTGACCGACTTGTTTCCGGGCGAGGCGCTGACCTGGATATTGCCTTTCTTGGGACCGTCGCTTTGCAACAGGCCGGTCTGCCGCTCGATGAGATTTTCGCCACGCGTGCGAGCCTCCTTGAGCAATGTGGCGAATCCTACTTCGCATCGCCATCTGAACGGAAACGCCGCTTCCACCGCACGCTTGTAGAACAAGGAATGATCGACTTAGCGCCAACCGTGCGACATTAATGCCAATCCGACGTGTGTTTCGGTTCGCCGGGCGGGGAACGATGCCGATCGGCGCAGCAAGTATCTGATTTGTTTGAAATCGGCGGGGTCCCGAAATCGCGAAAACTCACATTGGCAGCTTGGTGCCAATCGGGCCCGGTGGAGTTCGAACTGCAGGCGGGATTGACTTACGTGGGCTTCACCGCCCGACGCGATTGGGCAATCGTCGGTCAGTTATTGTGAGGATTGGCATAAGATTGGATTAAGGTCGGTTCGCCTTGAGCGCAACCGCCGACCTGGTATAGCCGCCGAGCGCGCCGTCGATGAAATGGACGTGGTTGGCCTCGACCGTCGAGGGCGTAAAACAGGTCATCATCGCTTTGTCGTGGCGGTGCAGGCCGAACCGGATTGCGCCGGTCGCGGCCGAAGCGGCGAGCGTACGCTCGATCTCGTCGGCCAGCGCCGGCGTGCCGTCGATCACCATGCGAAGCATGTCGTCGAACTTGCGAAAGTCGGAATTCTCCACAACCTCCTTCATGTATTTGGCCGGTGAGAAGCGGCCAACGCTGACCTTAAGCCGCACGACCAGATAATAGAGCAACGTCCATGCCAGCACTTTGGCCTTGCGCACGGACAGGGATTCGCCGGAGCGGCGCTGCGCGCGAGCTTTGAGGTCGATTCCCTGTGGTGGCCAGACGAGCCGGGGCGGCTCTCGCGGCACCGGTCCCGACGCATCAGGATTGCGCTAGGCGAGGCGCACGATTGCTTCGATTGCCGCGTTGACGTCGCTACGGATGTAGTCAGGCACGGGCATGACGAGCAGCGACAGGATCAGCCCGCGCGTTTCGGGAATTTCCTCGAAGTGGCACGACAGGCCGCTGAGATCGGGGCGAGAGCCAGGCGGCGCCGGGGGCACGGCGAACTCTCCCTGCTTGATCGCGGCATCGGCCCAGGCAAGTCCTCCGCCGGAAAATATCGCCAGCGCTACGTTGTCAGACGCGGCAAAACGCGAGACGCGGACATCGGCGCCGCGCGCACCGCGGCGACCGGAACGAGTCCCGTCCGCAGCGTGAGGTCGAGTTCCTCCCGGACCCAGGTCGCAGTCGCGGCGAGCGCATCGCACACGATCCCGGCTTCGGACGGCGGCACCGCGAAGCTCGCGCCGTCGCCGCCGAACACGAAGGGGAATTCGTGACGCTGAAGCGCGTTGGTCACCGCGACGATGGCAGCCGCGCCGGCCATGTTGACGGCCTTGTAGCGCTTCGCCTGCACGGCCTCAGTGGAATCCGCGACGTCGGCCATGCCGATCAGCCAGTCGTCAGGCAGCGGGTGGTAGCGGTCCTGGTCGACAATATTAGCGAAACCGCTGAACACCGGCACGCTGGCGTAGAATTTAACGCTGTGCGGGTCACCACCCATCACCGAATGCCAGATCGCGGATCGAGCATTCATTCAAGCGTAATCCTTGGTGGACTTCATCACCAATATATCCAGGTTTATGGTTTCGATACACACCGTGAGGTTAATCGTCGGAAAATCAAGTGGAAGTGAAGTATGTAGTAGCGCGTTTTCGCTAAGTGCTTACGGGTACTATGGCCTCTACTACCAGTTCAAAGTCCCTTCGCCGCCCTTAAATGGACCCACGATGCGGGACGTAATCCAACCCCCGTAGAAATCCCCCGATTGGGGCCTCACACGCTCGTCGCCTACCCAGCATTCGTTCACTCTCGAGGCGTAGAATGCCACGTAGTCTCGAATGCCAACGAATTCTGGCGTTGGGTTTGGATAGCTCCAGGCCGCCCGCTCGGATCGTATGCCGTTGACATTGAGGGACCAGTATTTTGCAACGCCCTTGAATTCGCAAAAGGACTGGCCTGGGGCCTCAACCAGGAACTCGCTGCGTACGTCTTGAAGAGGCAGATAATAGACCGGCGGGTGGCTCGTTTCCAAAACGCGCAACGCGTGATTACTATCTGTGATAGTTTCGCCGGCGAACACGACTCGGATTTTCTCTTGAACCTTTTCGAGTCGTGGCGGTCTTGGGTATCCCCAAACTGACTCCTCACCAACTCTCGGTACGATCGGCTTCCGCATCCGATTCATCTTACTACTCCTGAACGGTAGGCGCTGACCATCAAGGCTAAGACGACAACTGGTCTCGGCAATGTCAGCCATTCACCATGCATGAGTGATCTCATCGGACTATTTTGTATCCAATCTTGTTATTCTGGCTCATCAGGAAAACGAGTGGGTGAATCTGATGGGGAATGCGGCCTGAAGGCCTATGGATACTGGGTTTTCGGGGTTTCGTAAGGCGGTTGAATTGGGCATCATTTCCCGATGGCCAACTCATCGAAGCGACAG
>JAPLPD010000024.1 GCA_026400395.1 Alphaproteobacteria bacterium
AGGCTGACGGAAGGCGATGACAGTGGTATCTCTCGACATGGCGTATCGCTCCTTTCGGGGAGGTTCTGGCAGGCTTCGACACCCGCCTCGATACGCCGCCTTCAATCAAACGTCGTCACCCAGATTCCGGCTTAGCTCCAAACAAAAACCCCGCCAGCGATGGAACGCTGGACGGGGCCGGTAATGACGACCTTGCTGCTCGCGGGTCTAATTCCAAAGTTAAACGCGATACCGCATCAAAGCAACCTGGCGCGCCGCTACCTTGCATCGTCTATGTGCGGCGGGCTGACTCCTTCGACGGATGGATTGTAAAGCTCGGGGACGGCGAGCTTAGGCTGAGCACAGCGGACCTGCGGAACTACGAGAAGTTCTGCATCGTAGCTATGGACCGCCTCAGCATCTGCTTCGCGCCGATGACGGCCAGCGAATGGGCTGATCTCCTACATGAAGCGCTGAATGGGGGAAAGCCATGAGCCCCCTCGACATCGCCCGCAACTACAGCGCACGCGGCTGGGCGCCGCTTCCAATCCCACACCGCGAGAAAAAGCCGGTGATCGAAGGCTGGCCGAAGCTCGTCATCACCGAGGCGAACGTGGCCCAATACTTCAATGGTGCCGCACAGAACATCGGCGTGCAGTTGGGGCCAAAGTCCGGCGGGTTGGCCGACGTTGACCTCGATTGCCCGGAAGCGGTGAAACTTGCTCAACACTTCCTAGAACCAACCAACGCGGTTTTCGGGCGCAAGAGCAACCCAGCATCGCATCATTTGTATGTGGTAACAGACCCGAAGCTGGTATCCGTCATCAAGTACGTCGATGGTGCAGGCGGAGTCATCATTGAGCTGCGCCTCGGCCAAGCTACCGACAAGGGAACTCAAACTGTGTTCCCCGGCTCCGTACACGAGAGCGGCGAGCCAATCGAGTGGGTCAAGGATGGCGCGCCGTTGCAAGCCCCGTTCGCAGCCCTCGCAAGAGCCGTTCGCGGGATCGCAGTCGCATCGCTGCTGCTGCGCCACTGGCCCGACAAGGGCAGCCGCCATGACTTTGCGCGGGTTGTCGGCGGCTTTCTGGCACGGGCCGATGTCCCGCCGGAGGCTATCGAGCGGATGGTAGCGGTCGTGGCGACCGAGGCCGGCGACGAGGAGGTCAAAGATCGACGCCGTGCAGCATCTGATGCCGCCGCCGCTTACGCTGATGGAAAGAACACATATGGCTTGCCTGAGCTGCAAGAGCATCTTGGCGGCGATGCCGAAGCGCTCGCTAAGATACTGCACTACGACAACGGGACGACGCTGCCCGTCATCAAAGTCAGGGCGGGTGAGCTTTCTAAAATTACCAGCGAGGCCGAGAAGGTGCTGGCCGATGCGAGCGTGTGCATCTATCAGCGCGCCGGAACGCTGGTGCGGCCGATTATTGAGGACGTCGAGGCGTCTCGTGGGCGGCGCACCAAGGTTGCACGGCTGCTGAAAATTGAAACGATATATCTGCGCGATTTGCTCGGTCGAGTTGCGGCGTTTCGGCGCTACGACAATCGCAGCAAGAAGCTGATGCCAATTGACGCGCCGTCGGAGGTCGCGAGCACGATCCTTGCGCGCGTTGGAGAATGGACATTCTCCACGGTTGCAGGCGTCATTTCCACGCCTACCATGCGGCCGGACGGCACGCTGCTCACTGAAGCGGGCTACGATCCTGCCACGCGGCTGCTGCTGGTGGAGCCGCCGCTGATGCCAGCGATCCCAGACGAGCCAACGCGAGATGATGCGCTGGCAGCGCTAAAGTTGCTGGAAGACCTGCTGGAGGAGTTTCCTCTCGTGGACGATGTGGCGAAAGCGGTCGCGTTATCCGCCCTCATTACACCAGTAGCGCGCGGGGCTTTCACTTGCACACCAATGCATGTCGCGCGCGCGCCGGTTGCCGGGTCGGGAAAGAGTTTCCTGCTCGACATCGTTGCCGCAATCGCCATCGGCCAGGTCATGCCGGTGATGGCAGCCGGTCGCAATGAGGAAGAAACCGAAAAACGCCTCGGTGCAGCACTGCTTGCAGGGCAGCCGTTGATCTCCATCGACAACGTGAGCGGTGAATTGGCAGGCGATGCACTCTGGCAGATCGTTGAGCGTCCCGTGGTTGAAATCCGCATACTCGGCAAGTCCGAACGTATACGGATCGAGGCGCGCGCCACAAGCGTGTTCTGCACCGGAAACAACATCGTGCTGGTCGGCGACCTGTGCCGGCGTGCCATCACCATCACGCTCAATCCAAACGTGGAGCGTCCTGAGTTGCGGCAATTCAAGAGCAGTCCTGTCGATAAGGTGCTGGCTGATCGCGGAAAATATATTGCCTCCTGCCTAACGATATGCCGCGCCTACTTCGTCGCGGGGCGGCCGCACAAAGCACCTAAGCTTGCATCATTCGAAGACTGGTCGGACACGGTGCGGTCGGCATTGATTTGGCTCGGCAAGGCCGACGCTGTTTATTCGATGGAACTGGCGCGGGCGGAAGACCCTGAGCTGGGGGCGTTGCGTGCGATGTTACAAGTGTGGGCTGAGGTCATCGGCGTCGGTGGGAAATATCACCTTACTATTCAGGAGCTCATCGACCGTGCCAACGAGTTGACTGCGGAAGGTCAACCGCGCTGGCCGACGCTGCAGGCCGCGGTGCGTGGTGTCGGCGTTGCGCGACACGAACCCGATGCACGCTGTGTCGGAAATTGGGCGCGGTCGAAAAAGGATCGCGTGGTCGGCAATTTACGCTTGCTGAATAGGCCCGATCCTAAAGGCGGCTCTGATTGGTGGATCGAACAAAGCGACGGCACCGAGAAGGCGGGCAGTTACACCGCGCCCGATGCGAAGGCGACGACAACGGCATCGGCTGTGGGGGACACCATCAAGTTAATAGTCGATATCATCCACACCACCGACAAAGGCGGGTGCAGAGTGGTCGGCGATGGCAGAGCAAAAGAAGTGTGGTTGCCTGAGGTCGCAATCAAAAACATTGAATATCGAGCCGACGGTCTGGCAGAAATTGAAATTCCTCTTCGGCTCGCCAAGGACAAGGGGATGCTTGATTGGAAGCCCGCTTCGCCGATGCCGCAGTCGGATGAAATTCCATTCTAACGGCATGCAAATTTGTACGGCGCGACCGAGCAATCCGATTGAACGCGGCCAAGCATTTCGATTGAGCTTGGCTGGGCTTGGGTGACGGCATCCGGATGCGGCTTCGCCAGCACGATCGCTCACTCGAGAGGATAGGCTGTATAGCGAAGCCCAAGGCGATCGTCTGCGACAACTTCAAAGCCCTGATTACGACGGCCAGCCGATGCGATGGAGCCACCAGGATCGTCGTGGATGCGTTATTTCGATGTCGCCCGCACCGAGAGCCGAGGGAAGGATTATCCCTCACGTAGCGGCGGTTGGGACATGCTGCGGGAGCGCCTCGTCGAACTCGAAGGGCATCCGAGTCTACGCGGCCAGTCCACAAAATAACACGTGCCCAGGTGAGTCTTGAAATGAGTCAATTAGTGAGCGCCTCGGTCAGCGAGGAACAACGTCGCCGAAATTCCAACGCTTCTGTTGCTGCTCAAGAGCAAGCGGCCACAGCAGCCATTATCGGCGCTGTCAACGCAGGAGCGCCCCGGATCTGTACGGCGATACGAAATACCGTCGATTTCTATTGAGCAGCGCCGCTGCTTTCGATGCGCCGCGACCCCCTGCAAGATCGAGGCTACTTGCACCGCCGTCCATTCGCCATCGTGCCGGTGACAAGCTTTGGGGCCGGAGACGCCAAGCCTCCGGCCCCTCCCACCCACGGGAGGTTAAAGAGACTAACAACGCAGCCGTGTCCGCCTGTGATGGCGAGCGCGAGAGTACGAGCCGGGCTTAAACTGGGCTGATCTGGACCTCGCCTGTCGATTGAGGCGCGAACAGGGGGTGGCTGCCCTCAATCGGAATCGGCGGGCGCTTTGAAACGGCAGGGGGTCTAGGGGGTTTGAGGGGGTCGTTTCCAGCCGCTAGTCCGCAAATGTGCGGAAACAAAAATGAGGCAATAAAGAAAGCTAAGAGATGTTTAGACCCCCTCAAACCCCCTAGACCCCCTTCGGGAGCGCGCATCCAGCATGCGCCGCGGGAGGAACGCTATCCGAGTGATGTAACGGACGCGGAATGGGCGATCATTGCGCAGATGATCCCGCCGCAGCCTCAGGGCGGGCGGCATCGCGAAACAGACATGCGGGAGGTCATGAACGCGGTGCGCTATCCCCCTGTGAAGATGCGAACCGCCGCTGCTTCGTTTTCAGTATAAATCTCCGATAGTCCTGATTTAGAACGAAAATCGCTGTCGACGTACTGGTCAGGCTCGCGCCTGCGCTCTAAGGCGGGTGGAACGCGGGGCCAAACGGAAAAAGCGGCACCCCGATCTCTACATCAAGAATGCAAACAGACACATAGGGACGGAGCGTTCAGCTAGTACGGCTCATTTGTGCAGCGTTTCGTACGTCTTGCGAAGCGCCCCACGTAATTTTTCTTGGAACGAAGTATGCCTCTGTGTCCCCAGAGCCTCGTATAAACCAAATCGTTGGAGACGCACATTGACGAAATTTTCCAAACCATACGCGGCTTCCGAGAACAGAAACATCTCGTAATCATATTGTGCGTCTCTTCCAAACACCTTTGGACGTTCCTTGGCAAATTGTGCGGCCGACGGGGTGATGGCGGCGAATATGACTTCCTTGTGTTGATCGTATTGCGAACGAAAATCTGGTTTACGCAGAAAAAGACTTTCGAGTAGCAGCGGCGGCGCTCCCGCCATTTTCATTTTCTCGTATACGGCGTTGGAAAATGAACTTAGATCGCTAGCGTGGGTTTGATTGATCATCGATATTAGAATTGGCATCCTGCTAAAGAAGCTGCTTGCCCGATCAAAGGTTGGGGCTTCCTTATTATCTGAACTAAGCGATAGGTTATCAACACGGTTCTCGACCTCCGTCCGCCGCCGAGAAGATTCGCGATCAAGTTCTGCCCTTAACCGCTTGATTAATTCATTGTCTTGCTGTGAGAGATATGCCCCTGCCGGAGAGTCTATGAACTGATCTACAATCAAATCCGAGCGCACGCCCTTAGAGGCTACCCAAATTTGTTCAATCAATTGAAAATAGTCTGCTTTAGTTTGATCATTGAGCCTTACGTCAATCGCATATTTTTCTGGCTCATCAGGAAAACGAGTGGGTGAATCTGATGGGGAATGCGGCCTGAAGGCCTATGGATACTGGGTTTTCGGGGTTTCGTAAGGCGGTTGAATTGGGCATCATTTCCCGATGGCCAACTCATCGAAGCGACAG
>JAPLPD010000318.1 GCA_026400395.1 Alphaproteobacteria bacterium
CTGTCGCTTCGATGAGTTGGCCATCGGGAAATGATGCCCAATTCAACCGCCTTACGAAACCCCGAAAACCCAGTATCCATAGGCCTTCAGGCCGCATTCCCCATCAGATTCACCCACTCGTTTTCCTGATGAGCCAAAAAATTGGGGGAACGCCAATGAAGGCTGCAACTGCGGTACTGGGATTTTCGGCCCTTCTCCTGCCCTGCATTGAGGCACAGGCCGCGCCGGCCCAGCTCTACAACAAGACCATATCGATCTCGTATTCGGTTACCGCCAACGCGGTGGCTGAGGACGGAACGGTCTCGAACCGTCCGCGCACGGTCCAGCGGACCCTCTACGTCAGCAGCAAGGGGCGTATTTTTTCGCGCTCTGACCGGCAGGTCGGCCGAAACTCCGACTCGGTCGAGCGAGGTCCGGAAAGCACCAGCGGCGCCTTCCGCTTCGACGGCAACCGGCTGATCGGGGTCAACACCAACTTCATCAGCGGCGCCGGTCAGCTGATCGTCAGCTTCGACGGCGGTTTTCAGAGTTGCACGGCCAGCATCGTGATGGGCCGGGAGAACGGCAAAGCCTTCAAATTCAAGGGGCTCAACGGCCAGATATTCACGGCGACCGGCGTTCCAACGGTATCGACGCCAAGCTGCTCGATCCGCGAAGGCAACCCGTTCTAACCAAGCAAGTTCACTTGCAAGGCGCCGCGTCCTTCATTTCCAGCGACGTCATTTCGCCGGTGAGAACGAAATCGCCGTAGTCGAGAAGCAGCGCGCGCGACACACCGTTCTCGTAAAGCTCGAACGTGATGGCATAAACCGGCGTCTGCTCGCCGGACTTCTCGGCGGCGGCGTGGTCGAAATAGCTGATCGTGACCGGCCAGCGGGTCAGCCCTGCGAACGCCGATTTCCCGGCCACCGCATCGGTCGGCTTCTGCGAGTCGGGGGCGATGGCTTTACCGATCACGGTCAGCGTGTCGTAAAGCTTCTCGCCGGTGTCGGAGCCGTCGTAAACCGCGACCTGCAGCAGCGTCTTGCCGGCGCGAGCCTCGGCGATGATGCGGCGGATGTGCTCGGCCGGGAAAACCAGATCAGTCTTGATGTCGATCTTCTTTGCGCCCGGCTCGGTCAGTTCCACGGCGACGCCCTCGGTCGCCCGCTCGGCTTGGCCGTCGACGGAGTCGCGCAGGTTTTCGTCGAAATAGTTCCGCGAATGAAACCGCAGGCGTTTGGCGGCGCCGTCCTCCCAGGAGGTAGCGCGCAGATCCGAGACGATGACCTTGCCCTCCCCCGAGTCCAGTTCGGACACTTGGCGGAATTGCAGCGCGTAGCCTTCGCAGGCGCTGCCCGAAAAATCGTACAGGATGCGGCCGCGCACCGCGTTCATGGCCCGCTTGCCGCGGGTGCTGGACAGTTTGAGATCGTACACCGCGCGATGGGAGGCGAGCGCAACGGCGGCCCCTTGCGCGCGAGCCGGCTCCGGCAAGGCGGTCGCAGCCAGAAGGGCCGAGGCCAGCAACAGGCGGACGGGCGCTGACAAATTCATCGCAATATCTCCTCGACTCGCCCAGCGGTTGAAAATAGGTGGCGCCGGTTTGCACCGCAACCACCACCCGGCAAGGACGCTTGCAAACCAGCCTATGACCGGCGAAACAAAGACGGCATACCGCCGATTTTCCCAGGATTCGCCTGGGTTCTCGGGGGTTCTTGAGGTTTTCTAGGGCTTTTGTTAGGCACGAAGCGTGTGCCTGCTTTGGAAGACCAAGTTGACACGGCGCAAGGAGGACTTCATGGCCGGAACGATCGAAAAGAAGCTTACCGACCTCGGCATCGTGTTGCCGAAGCCCGTCGCGCCGGTCGCCAATTACGTGCCATTCGTGCGCACCGGCAACTTCATGGTGGTCTCTGGCCAGCTCTGCCTCGACGCCGAGGGCAAGCTCGTGGCCAAGGGCCAACTCGGTGGCGCGGTCTCCATCGAGGACGGCGCCAAGGCGGCGCGCATGTGCGCCATCAACCTGCTGGCCCAGTTGAAGGCCGGTCTCGGCGATCTCGACAAGATCGTCCGAGTGGTCCGCCTCGGCGGCTTCATCAATTCGGCCACCGGCTTCGCCGACGGCCCGAAGGTGATGAACGGCGCGTCCGACCTGATGGTCGCCGCATTCGGCGACAAGGGCCGCCATGCCCGCACCACCATCGGCGTCGCAGCGCTGCCGCTTGACGCCGCCGTCGAGGTCGAGGCCTCGTTCGAAGTGGCCTGATCGCCCCATCCGCAAGGACCGATCCCGTGCGCGACTGGTTGACCGCGCGCCCCATCGCCCACCGCGGCCTCCACGAGGCCGCGGCCGGCGTGATCGAAAACACCACGTCGGCGTTTCAGGCGGCGATCGACGGCGGCTACGCCATCGAATGCGACCTGCAGATCAGCGCCGACGGCGAGGCGATGGTGCATCACGACGATGCGCTCGGCCGTCTCACCGATGGCCAGGGCAGGCTCGATACCATGACCGCCGCCGCGCTGAAGCGTGTGGCCTTCAAGGCGACCGCCGACCGCATGCTGACGCTCGGCGAATTGTGCGACATGGCCGCCGGCGGCACCACCCTGGTGCTCGAGCTGAAAGGCCGCTTCGCCGGCGACACCCGGCTCGCCACCCGCACGGCTCAAGTGCTGGCCGGCCGCAACGCGCCGATCGCCGCTATGTCTTTCGAGCCTGGACTGATCGCCGCGCTGCGCAGGCTTGCCCCAGCCATCCCGCTCGGCCTCGTGGCGATGCAGCGCCAGCCGGGCGAGCCCCCGGCCGCGGACGCGACGCCGTGGCGCTACGCGCGCGCGGCGCTGGCCGCCCGCCCGCAATTCCTCGCATACCGGGTGCAAGACTTGACCTCAGCGCCTCCGCTGATCGCGCGCCACCTGCTGCGATGGCCGCTGTTGACCTGGACCGTGCGCACCGCCGAGGACCGCGCCCGCGGCGCCCTGCACGCCGACCAGATCATCTTTGAAGGATTCCGGCCCTGAGCCGCTCGCAAATGTTCTGCCGCAGTCGTGCGGAACGGATTAGATTAAGGGCGGCCGCCCGCCTGGATGAACAAGCCCTCCGATGACTGAAAACACGCTGCGCCTTCGCGTCATTCCCGCCATTGCCGAGGTCGAAGCCGCCGCCTGGGATGCCTGCGCCAATCCGGGGTTGGCAGCACCTGTTAAACCAAATTCTCACTTGCCTGAGCAGTCCGGCCAATCGACTCAAGAACTCCACGACAACCCATTTATATCCCACGCATTTCTCGGCTCATTGGAAGCGTCCGGCTCGGCCACGGCACGGGCCGGCTGGCAGCCCCATCACTTGGTGGCCGAGAGCGACCACGGCATTGTCGGCGTGGTCCCCTGCTACCTGAAATCGCACTCCCAGGGCGAATACGTGTTCGACCGGGGCTGGGCCGAAGCCTACGAACGCGCCGGCGGCCAGTACTACCCCAAGCTCCAGATCGCAGTGCCGTTCACCCCGGCGACCGGACGGCGGCTGCTGGTCCGCCCCTCGCCCAACGCCGAGACGGTCCGCGATGCGATGATCGCCGGCCTGCTCGAACTTGGCCGCAAGCGCGACGCATCATCGGTCCATTTCACCTTCCTGCCGGAGGCGGAATGCGAGGTGCTGGCCAAGCGCGGTTTCCTGCACCGGACCGACCAGCAGTTCCATTGGCAGAATGGGGGCTACGCCACCTTCGACGGGTTTCTGGAGGCGCTGTCGGCCCGCAAGCGCAAGAGCATCAAACGCGAACGGCGCGACGCGCTGGCCCCCGGGATCGAGGTCCACCGGCTCACCGGCAAGGATTTGACCGAGGAAGCCTGGGACGCCTTCTTCGAGTTCTACATGGAGACCGGCTCGCGCAAATGGGGCCGCCCCTACCTCACCCGCAAATTCTATTCGCTGATCGGCCAGAGCATGGCCGATCAGATCGTGCTGATGATGGCCAAGCGCGCCGGGCGCTACATCGCAGGGGCTATCAACTTTATCGGCGGCGATGCGCTTTACGGCCGCCACTGGGGCGCCATCGAGCACCATCCATTTCTGCATTTCGAGCTCTGCTACTATCAGGCCATCGACTTCGCCATCGAGCGTAAGCTGAAGCGGGTCGAGGCCGGGGCCCAGGGCGAGCACAAGCTCGCCCGCGGCTATCTGCCGGTCACCACCCACTCGGCCCATTACATCGCCGATCCGGGATTGCGCCGTGCGGTCGCCGATTATCTGGTGCGCGAGCGCGCCTATGTGGAGGCGGCCGGCGAGGAGCTTGCGGCGCAGGCGCCGTTCCGCAAGGATTTGGCTGAACAAGAGCAGGACTGAGCATGATGCCCGATAAGCGGGGAGCCGGTTTTCGGATAACGATTATGCTCGAATAGGAATCTTTGGAGGCCCCGATGCCGAGCTACTATCCGCAGAACATTTTCGCGAAAATCCTGCGCGGCGAGTTGCCTTGCTACAAGGTCTACGAGGACGATAAAGTCCTGGCCTTTCTCGACATCATGCCGCGCGCACCCGGCCACACTCTGGTGCTGCCGAAGGCACCGGCCCGCAATCTGCTCGACGTCAAGCCCGACGATCTCGCCGCCGTCGCCGTGGTCTCGCAAAGGGTCGCCAACGCGGCGATGAAGGTGTTTGCGGCCGATGGCATCACCATCCAGCAGTTCAACGAAGGCGCCGGTGGCCAGGTGGTGTTCCACCTGCATGTGCACGTCATCCCGCGTCAGGCTGGCGTCGCCATGAAGCCGCCCGCCAGCGCCAAGGAGAAACCGGACGTGCTGGCCGATCAGGCGCTCAAACTGTCGGCCGCGCTGAAGAGCTAGGGCGCAAAAAGATAAGTTCCCAGCAGGATCGCCGACTCGCCGGTCAGCACGCCGGCGAACACCGAACGCCGCGCGATCAGAAAAACCACAAATCCCAGCGCGGCCGCGCCGATCCGCACGCCGACCGGAATGCTGGCCAGCGGCCCCGACGTCGACAGGATCAATTGCGCCAGCACGCCGGCCAGCATCGCCGTCGCCACCGCCCGCACCCAGACGATCAGCTGGGATCTCTCGTCGAGGCCATGCACCAGCATCAGGCCGACCAGCCGCCAAACCTCGTTCGGCAGGAATCCGACCAGTATCAGCGCCAGCACCGGCCCGATGTCGTGCAAGGTGGCGCTCATGACGGGCGCCCGCGCCATCTTTCGCGCAGGCGATGCACGCCATAGGCCATGCTGCCCGCGATCAGGCCGGTCCACATCAGGTCGAGGCCGATCTTCTGCGCCGCCACGATGGGCGCGACCACCAGGCCGAGCCCGAACGCAAGACCATCCAGCAAAGTGCGGCTGTTGCGCGCCGACGACATCAGAATCGCCATCGGCGTGAAGAACAGCAGCGCCGCCGAAAGCAATGGCGGCAGCCGCGCCGCCAGCACAAAGCCGATCGCGCCGCCAACCAGTGCGCCGGACATCAGGCCGACGCCGAGGCCATTGTAGAACGGGATGCGCCGCTCGACTGGCATCAGCGGCAGGAGACGCATGCCCTCGACCCAGACGCTGACCGCGGTCAAGTGCGCCGGCAGCAACAGATCGCGCTGCCGCACGCCGGGCCGGCGCATGACCGGCAGGATCGCCGCCACCATCGGCAGAAAGCGCACGCTCGACAGCGTCACCGCCAGCGCCACCTCGAAAAGCGCCGCCGTGTTCAGCGTGGAGACGAGGATGACCTGGGCCGGCGCCGCCCACACCAGCAGGGTGGACATCACCATCCACCAGAAGCTGAATCCGACCTCGTGCGCCAGCGCACCCAGGCCCACGTAATTGCCGATCAGCACGTAGAAGAACACAGACCGCACGGCGGCAATGTTGCCGTCGAGAAACACCTGGAAGGCGACATGGGGCGGTGGCGCGGCGCGGTCCGTGGACATCATCTAGCTGTCAAACACCAGTTCGCTTCCGTCGAGCAACCCCTCGCCCGCCTCCGCCCCGCTTATCGGGATCTAGCCCTGCATTGATCGCCGTAGCCGGGTATGGCGCGGAACATGCATGATATCCGGCTCGTACCGCATTTCAGGGAACTTTCTGCGCCGTCTCGCACTTGGCAGGCATTCGGCGCGGCCCCTTTGCGCGCCCTGGAGGTTTTCAATGCAAATCCGCGCGGGCTACGAGATTTCCTACGATTGCCCGCAACCGACGCCGATGATCCTGACGCTGAGCGTCCATCCGAGCCGCGTCGCCGATCTCATGAGCTGGGATCGCATGCAGTTCAATCCGCCGATCCCGGCCAACACCTATCACGACAGCTTCGGCAACTTCTGCCACGTCATCAACGCCCCCGCCGGCCGTCTGATCATATCGACGGACTTCGTGGTGCAGGATCGCGGCGAGCCGGACATCATTGCCCCACAGGCGGAGCAGCACGCGCTGGGCAACCTCCCCGTCGAGGTCCTGATCTATCTTCTGGGCAGCCGCTACTGCGACACCGA
>JAPLPD010000258.1 GCA_026400395.1 Alphaproteobacteria bacterium
ACGATCTCTCAAGTCCGTCGAATAGCCCTTTGCCATGATCGCCCTCGCCGCTAATGGGAGCGAACATCGAATCTGATTTGCAGGAGTTAGGGAATCCCTCGCTGCTTAAATTGATTCACATCGGGTGGAAACCGCTCTAGGCGAACAGGTTCAGGTCGAGACCGTGCTGGCCGCCGGCCTCTGGCGCACCCACGCCGATCCGATCCAGCTCGAAAACGTGATCCTGAACCTGTCTGTGAACGCCCGCGACGCCATGCCTAACGGCGGCAAGCTGATCATCGAAACCGCCAACGCCCACGTCGACGATGCCTTTGCCGACGAGTACCAGATTCCGGCCGGGCAATATGTCCTGCTCGCCGTGACCGACACCGGATCGGACATGACGCCCGAAGTTATCGCGCAAGCCTTCGATCCGTTCTTCACCACAAAAGCAGTGGGCGCCGGAACCGGGCTCGGCCTGAGCCAGGTGTTCGGCTTCGTCCGCCAGTCTGGCGGCCACGTAAAGCTCTACTCGGAGATCGACTTCGGCACTTCGGTGAAGGTTTATCTGCCGCGCTTCTACGGCGAGGCCGCCCCCGCTGCGCCGAAGCGGCTCCCGACGGCGGCGCTTCGCGGACAGGCCAACGAGGTGATACTTGTGGTCGAGGACGAGGAGCGGGTCCGCAACTACTCGATCGAGGCGTTGCGCGAACTCGGGTATACCGTGGTGTCCGCGCCCTCCGGAGCACAAGCGCTGCGCTTGATCGATGACGGTGGCGACTTCAACCTGCTGTTCACCGACGTTGTCATGCCCGAAATGACCGGCCGCAAGCTGGCCGAACTCGCTGTCGCCCGGCGGCCCAAGCTCAAGGTGCTGTTCACCACGGGTTACACACGCAACGCCGCCGTACACAATGCGGCGCTCGAATACGGCACGAATTTCCTGCCGAAACCGTTCGGCATCGACCAACTCGCCGCCAAGGTCCGGAGTGTGCTGGATAGCGAGTTGCCGGCGCCGTGAGCCTACGGCGCGAAGTTCTTGTACATGCGCGCAAGCAGGCTCTTGGCGACCGCAAGTTCCTTGGCCGACAGGCCCGCGCTCGCGGTTCGCTCAAGCTCACGGGCGATCGGAATGAGCCGCTGCATCAGCGCCCGCCCCTTCGGCGTGATCGCCACCACCACCTCCCGGCTGCTTTTCTCCGACCGGCTCCGGGTGACACAGCCCAGCCGAACCAGCCGGCTCACCAGCCGCGACATCGTCGATACGTCGATCGATGTCATGCCGGAGAGATCGACCTGACGCTGCTCGCCGCGGTTCGATAGCGCGGCCAGCACCCGCCACATATCGATCGTCAACCCACTCTTCTTGAGGTCCGCTGCGGCGGTAAAATTCTCCACCAGCGCGAACCCGACGCGGTTGATCAGATACGGCAGGTAGTTGGAGAGATCGAGGGGCTGGGCCACGGGCCGGTCCTTGTGAGGCCGCATGCGGAAGCAATGCTGACCTAAAACCGCTGTTAAAATATCGCGGCAGCCGCGCCGCTACAACTATTGCAAACGCAACAATTGCCAATGCATTATATTGTCATCGAGATCGCCGCCGCAAAGACGGCAAGACTTAAGCGGCGAGACTTAAACCCGGGAGGAGACGAACCATGGAATTCGGCTACTTCACGCTGAGCGACAACCACTACGAAAACAATCCGCGCGACGCCAACCAGTTCGTCTCCGACATCGCGGCCGAAGCGATCTACGCCGATCAACTCGGCATGCATTCGGCCTGGATCGGCGAGCATCATTTCAATTCGCTCGGCGTGCTGTCCTGCCCGGATCTGGTGCTGGCCTATATCGCGGCGCGAACCAAGCACATCCGGCTGGCGCCCGCCGTCACCGTGACGCCGCTGCACAATCCGATCCGCGTTGCCGAACAATGGGCGACGCTCGACCTGCTGAGCGGCGGCCGCGTCGACTTCGCCGCGGGACGCGGCTATGACGCCCGCGAATATGCGCCCTTCCACGTCGATTTCGCCGACAACCAGGGCATTTTCGAAGAGGGGATGGAGGTCATCCAGAAACTCTGGGCCGCTCCCGACCGCATCTCCCACCACGGCAAGCACTACCAGTTCGACGATGTGCGCATCACGCCGAAGCCGATCCAGACGCCGATGCCTGCCTACATCGGCTCGTTCTCCAAGCCCTCGATCGAGCTCGCCGCGCGTCTCGGCTATGGCCTGATCGTCGCGCCGTTCGCCGCCGCCATGAGCTACGGCGGCCTCAAGCAGGTCGCCGATCTCTACAACGAAACCTGCATCAAGCACGGCCGGAAACCCGGCCGCTTGATGTGTTCGTACTTCACGCACTTCTACGACACGCCGGCCCAGGAGAAGGCGCAACGCGACCGGCAGATTCGCTATTACAAGGAATGCGTGATCCCGGCGCTGCCCGGCGACGCCGCGACCGCCCCGCCGAGCTACAAGTACTTCGTCGATATGGTGGCGCGGCTGCACAAAGTGCAGCCGGAGATGCTGTCCGACAATTCGGTGCTGCTCGGCAATTCTCAGCAGATCACCGATTCGCTGAAGAAGGTGGAGGCCGCCGGCTTCTCCGAGGTGATCCTATACTTCAACGTCGGCATGAAGCCGCACAACCAGGTCAAGGAAGAGATGGACCGCTTCATGCGCGAGGTGGCTCCGCAGTTCCAGGGCAAGCATCAGCAGCGCCGCGCCGCCTAGGCCCCAGCGTTCGACGCAAAAAAAACGCCGCCCCGTAAGCAGGCGGCGTTTTCGTTTCAAGCGGCGTTACATCTACTCGACAATCTCGACGACGCGGCGGGTCCGGGCTTCGATCAGAACCGGACGACCGTTGACGACCGTATAGCGGTAGCCGGGTGGAGCGCGGTATTCCGGCGGCACGTCGTAATACGTCACGCCGCTCTCCGGCAGCACGACGCCGACGCGAAGATCCTGATTGTAACGGTAAGACGGCCGGCGCTCGCGGACCACGTATTCGCGAAAGCGCGGACGGTCATCGACGCCGAGAATGCCGCCGACGGTGCCCGTGGCCGCGCCCACCGCGCCACCGACAATGGCACCGAGCGGGCCTGCCGCATTGCCGCCAGCGGCCGCGCCCTCTTCAGCACCGCGCAGGGTGCCTTGCGCCTGCGCCGCGAGTGGCAGAGCCAACGTGCCAACAACGGCCAGGGGCATCAGCAGTCCGATTTTCATAACAGTCTCCGGGGGGTTGTCGAACAAATGTCCAAACCCAAGTGGGGCGGACAATCCCTCAACTCGCCGCTCCGCGCATCGTTCCCGGCATTGATCGGCCGACGAAAATGAACCGGCGGGCTGGCCTACGGCTCGAACTTGAGGTTGGCCGCCTTCGCCACACTGGAGAACGTCCTGATGTCGGCATCGATGCGCGCACGGAACTCGTCGCTGCCGGCGATTTCCGGGTTGTAGGCGAGCGCCCGGGTCCGCTCGCGCACTGTCGGGTCCGCCATCGCCTTCTGCGCGGCCGCTTCGAGCTTCCGCACGATGGCCGGCGGCGTCCCAGCGGCGACGAACACGCCGTTCCACTGCGGCCTGACATCGAGATCGCCCAGGCCCGCCTCCGCGAGCGTGGGCACCCCGGCCAGTTCGGGAATCCGCGTGGCGTTCGCCACCGCGAGCGCTCGCACCTTGCCGCCCTGCACCACCGGAATGACCGACGGCGAATCGCCGAACACGAACAGGCTCTGGCCGCCGATCAGGCTCAGCATCATCTCGTTGCTGCTGCGGTACGGCACCGACTGGCCGGGCATCCCGGTTTTCATCTTCAGCAGTTCGGAGGCGATGGTGTAGGTCGGCGACGCGGTTGGATAATTCGATTTGTCCGGATGCGCCTTGGCGTAGGCCACAAGCTCGGGCACCGACTTGATCGCATCGCTGGCGGAAATCGCGATCACCATCAGATAAGACGACAGCATCGCCACCGGGATCAGCGTCCGCGTTGGATGAAACGACAAGTTGGGATAAATCGCTGCCGTGACCGCGAGCTGGCCGATGGCGCCAAACGCGATGGTGTAGCCGTCCGCGGGCTGACTCTGAACGAAGTCGATGGCGGTGCGCCCGCCGGCGCCGGTGCGGTTCTCGATGACGACCGGCTGGCCGAGAAGCTCGGACAATTTTGGCGCGGCGATGCGGGCCATCGAATCTGTGCCGCCTCCCGCGCCAAAGCCGACGATCATGCGGATGGGCCGGCTCGGATAAGCGGCGGAATCGGGCTGCGCCGATACCGGCGCCGGCATGCACAGCGCTAACGCAACGAACGCAGCGGCAAGCTTCAACTGAGCACGTTGCATCGCCATCCTCCCGCGAGACCAGCGCTTTGGCGCGCCTGGTCACGACAGGCTACAGACCCGGCTAGGCCCACGACAAGCGGCGGCAGGACGAATAAGCCCGCATTCCCCGGATGACGCTCTGATTTCCGCAACGCCCACGCCGACTCAGATATAGGCATCAGCACCTTATCCTGGATCGAGCGAGGCGATCAT
>JAPLPD010000121.1 GCA_026400395.1 Alphaproteobacteria bacterium
CAACAACAAGATCCGCGTCATCCAGCGGCGCGCCTACGGTCTACGCGACCAGGAATATCTGCGGCTCAAGGTGCTCACATGCATGCTCCCAGCGCTCTGAAGTTGCTGAAAACACCCACTCGTTTTCCTGAAGACCCATTTAACTTAAAGCACCGCCAAGCATTGACTTTCAGCGGTTCGCGCCTATGTTCCCGCGCAACGGTACGAATGTAGATTCGTCCGCCTTCCCGCGCATTACCGTCATTTTTCGTGATCCGGCGCGGTTTCCGGCGGTCCTTCATAGAGGCTTTATGCCCTTTTCCAAGCTCGGCTTGTCCGACAAGGTTCTCGCCGCCGTCCAGACGGCCGGCTACCCCAACCCGACCCCGATTCAAGAGCAAGCGATCCCCCACGTTCTCGCCCGGCGTGACGTGCTCGGCATCGCACAGACCGGCACCGGCAAGACCGCGGCGTTCGTGCTGCCGATGCTCACCATGCTCGAAAAGGGCCGCGCGCGGGCGCGCATGCCGCGCACGCTGATCCTGGAACCCACCCGCGAGCTCGCGGCACAGGTCGAGGAAAGCTTCGAGAAGTACGGCAAGAACCACAAGCTGAACGTCGCACTTATCATCGGCGGCGTTTCGTTCGACGACCAGGACGGCAAGCTGATGCGCGGCGTCGACGTGCTGATCGCAACGCCGGGCCGCCTGCTCGACCACTCCGAGCGCGGGCGGTTGCTGATGTCGGGCGTCGAGCTTCTCGTCATCGACGAGGCCGACCGCATGCTCGACATGGGCTTCATTCCCGACATCGAGCGCATCTGCAAGCTTGTGCCGTTCACCCGCCAGACGCTGTTTTTCACCGCGACGATGCCGGCGGAAATCCAGCGCATCACCGAACAGTTCCTGCACAACCCGGTCCGGGTCGAGGTATCGAGGCCCGCCACGACCGCCGCCGCGATCCTGCAGCAGTTGGTGAAAACCGGGCGCGAACCGCACGACAAGCGCGACACGCTGCGCCGGACCATCCGCGCCGCGGACAGCTTCAAGAACGCCATCATCTTCTGCAACCGCAAGCGCGAAGTTGCGCAGTTGCACCGCTCGCTGGTCCGCCACGGGTTCAACGCCGTCGCCCTGCACGGCGATCTGGATCAATCGGCCCGCACCGCGGCGCTCGATGCCTTTCGCAGCGGCGAGGCGAAGCTTCTGATCGCCTCCGACGTCGCCGCCCGCGGCCTCGACATTCCGGATGTCAGCCACGTGTTCAATTTCGATGTCCCCCATCATGCCGACGACTACGTGCACCGCATCGGCCGCACCGGCCGCGCCGGCAAGACCGGCACCGCCTACACCATCGTCGGACCGGGAGACGGCCGGGCCGTCGCCGAAATCGAAAAGCTGATCGGCCAGAGCATTCCATTCGCCGACGCTCTGCCGGGCGATCCAGCCCAGGCCGATGCTCTGGCCGCCCCCTACGACAGCGCCAGCGAACCTCGCCGCGACGATCGCGGCGGACGCAACAAGTCACGCGGCGGATCCCGCGGCGGCCATCGTGGCCCCCCGCGCGAACATCATCGCGAAGCGCCAAGAGTCGAAGCGCCAAGAGCCCAAGATGCGCGGCATGAGCCTCGGCCGGAATCCCCGCGCCAGGAGACGCGGCCAGATCACCGTCCGGAGCCGCGCGAGCAACGCCAGACTGCTCCGGTTGCCCGCATCGACGACGCCCGCCACCGCCAGGCGCCGGCCCGGCCGCGCGAGCCGGCCGAACCGAGCGGCGGCGATCATCTGCCGGCGTTTCTGCTTCGCCCGATACGCGGCAAGGCATAAAACCCGTGCTTTGGCCGTGGATTTAACCGGCCTTTTACCTCTCCCAGACTATCGTTTCCTGCAGCTTTTTCAGCAGCTGGAATGATTTGACCTGGCGCGCAACGTCGCGCGGTTCGGTGCGAGGACAAGAAATGTCGGAGACGTCCGGAGAGCACGAACGCACGATGGCGTTCGCTGAAATTGCTTTCGGCCAGATCAAGGCGCTTCGTCAGCCCGCATCGCCTCGGAATTATGAAGTCTGGTACACCTATGCCAGCGGCTACAACCCATCGCTCAATCAGACCATCAACGAGACGCTGGCGCGCAACGGCACGCTGAACGACGCAGATCTCGAACAGGTTTACACATCGTTCATTTCCTCCACCCGCTTCACCGACAAGCTCGACAACGTCGGCTCGCGGGTGATGGACGAGATCAACCAGGTCATGGCGATGATGGACGCCGCGGCCGGTTCGGCTTCCACCTACACCGAGAGCCTGAACACCGTCACCGACAAGCTCGGAAGCTCCAAGGACCGTGACAGTCTTCGCGCCATTGTCGAAAGCCTGGTCGCGACCGCCAACGAGATGAAGGAGAGCAACCAGGCGCTCGAGCAGCGGCTGAATGCCTCGAAGGAAGAGATCAATCAGCTTCAGGAAAACCTTGAAGTCGTCCGCAATGAAAGCTTGACCGATCCTCTCACCTCGCTCGCCAACCGTAAGCATTTCGACGAAAGCCTCACGCAAGCAATAGCGGATTCGGTTGAGCGCAGCGAACCGCTCTCGCTGGTGATGACTGACATCGACCACTTCAAGAACTTCAACGACACCTGGGGCCATCTGACCGGTGACCAGGTGTTGCGCCTCGTCGCCATCTCGATGAAGCAGAACGTCAAGGGCCAGGACATCGCCGCGCGCTACGGCGGCAAAGAGTTCGCGGTGATCCTGCCCAACACGGTGCTGCGCTCGGCGCTGACCGTGGCGGATCACATCCGCCGCGCGGTCATGTCGAAAGAACTGATGAAGCGCTCAACCGGCCAGAACCTCGGCCGGGTCACGATCTCGCTTGGCTGCGCCACCGCGCGCAAGGGCGACACCGCGCAGTCCCTGATCGCGCGGGCGGACGCGTGCCTCTACGCGGCCAAGCGCAATGGCCGCAACCGGGTGATCTGCGAAACCGATCCGGAGTTCGCGGCTGGGACTGAAGCCAAGGTTGCCTGACCTAGCGCTTCAGGATTTCTTCCGCTTCGATGACTTGCCGCCCGAGCGGCGCGCCGCGTCCATGGCATGGCGGGCCCAGCCGGCCAGTTCATCCGCATCGTCGTAGAGCCGCTCCGGCATCCGCCAGTACGACGTCAACGTGCGCGTGCCGCGCGTGGTGCCGTAGTTGAATGGCGCCATGCCCTCGCGTTCGAACGGCGGGATGGTTGCGGCATCGGCCTTGAGAAAGATCACGCCATCGACCACCAGAGCGATCATCGGGCCATCGGCGAACACGCCCGCCCCGCCGAACATGCGGCGTATCGTCACCGGGCCAAACCCGGCAAACAGATCCGCAAGGTTGTCGAAATCCCCGGCGCTGCGTGACGCCATCGGCCAACCGGATCAGTGCGCCTCAGCGCCCTCGCCTTTGGCCGGTGTCAACAGCACGGATTCGCCGCAGCCGCAGGCCGACGTCTGGTTGGGATTGTTGAACACGAACTGGGAGGACAGTTTGCCCACCTTCCAGTCCATCTCGGTGCCGAGCAGGAACAGCACGGCCTTGGGATCGATCAGAAGCTTGACGCCCTTCTCATCGACCACCTCGTCGGTCGGGCCGATGCTCTCGACGTATTCCATGGTGTATTCCATGCCGGCGCAGCCGCCATTCTTCACGCCAACCTTCAGGCCGGCGATCGGGCGATCAGCCTTCACCATCAATTCCTTGATGCGCGCGGCAGCCGCCTCGGAAAGCCGCATCACCTGGGGTCTCGGCCGGGCCGTAGCCATGGCGTCGTCTCCTTCGATCGGTCGGGCAAGTCCTTGTTTAGACTTGCAATAACTTCAATGGACCAATCACATCGTCAGTCCATATGTAGGTCTTCAGCAAGAGTCGCGCAACTCACCACATGTTGAGAACAAGGCGCGCTTCGTCGGACATGCGGCTCGGATCCCACGGCGGATCCCATACAATATCGACCTTCGCCGCGCTGACGCCCTGAACGCTCGCCACCGCGGTCTCGACCATGATTGGTAACTCCGCGGCCGACGGGCAGTTCGGCGTGGTCAGAGTCATTTCAACTTTGACCGAGCGATCGTCCTCGATATCGACCTTGTAGATCAGGCCAAGCTCGTAAATGTCCGCCGGGATTTCCGGGTCGTAGACCGTCTTGAGCGCGGCCACGATGTCGTCGGTCATGCGGGTAATTTCCGCCTCGGGCAATGACGACGCCTTGTTTTCGACTTCGACATCCTCGCGCTTGCGGATCGGTTCATCGCTCATGCGAAGATCTCCTGCGCTTTGACGAGAGCGCGCGCGAGGCTGTCGACCTCGTCCTTCGTATTATAGAGCCCGAACGACGCCCGGCAGGTCGCCGTCAGGCCATATCGTTGCAGCAACGGCATCGCGCAATGGGTGCCGGCGCGGACGGCGACGCCGGAGCGGTCGATGATGGTGGCCACGTCATGCGGATGGGCGCCTTTCATCTCGAACGAAATGATCGGCCCTTTATTCTTCGCTGCGCCAAAAATCTTGATCGAGTTGATCTCGCGCAACTGCGCATGGGCGTAGCCCGAAACGCTGTTCTCGTGGGCGCGGATGCGCGCCTTGCCGATCGAGTTGATGTAGTCGATTGCGGCGCCGAGGCCGATCGCCTGGACGATCGGCGGCGTGCCGGCTTCGAAGCGGTGTGGCGGGTCGCCATAGGTGACGCGATCCTCGAACACGTCGCGGATCATCTCGCCGCCACCGTTGAACGGCGGCATGGCGGCCAGCAGGTCGTATCGTCCCCAAAGCACACCGATACCTGTCGGCCCATAGATCTTGTGGCCGGTAAACACATAGAAATCGCAGCCGATGTCCTGCACGTCGACATCGAGATGTACCGCGCCCTGGCTACCGTCGACCAGCACGGGAATGCCGCGCGCCTTGGCAAGCCGCACCACATCCTTTACCGGCACCTCGGTGCCGAGCATATTGGACATGTGCGTGATCGCCACGAGCTTGGTGCGCGGCGTCAGCAGCTTTTCGAATTCGTCGAGAAGGAAGTTACCCTCGTCATCCACCGGAGCCCATTTGATCAGAGCGCCCTGGCGTTCGCGTAGAAAATGCCACGGCACGATGTTGGAATGGTGCTCCATGATAGAGAGCACGATCTCGTCGCCCGGCTTGATCCGTTCGCGCGCGAACGTATACGCCACGAGATTCAGCGCCTCCGTGGCGTTACGGGTGAAGATAATCTCCTCGGACCGAGGAGCGTTCAAGAACCCTTTCACCTTCTCGCGCGCGCCCTCGTAGCCTTCGGTGGCCGCGTTGGCGAGATAGTGCAGGCCGCGATGCACGTTGGCGTATTCCGACGTGTAGGCCTGCTGGATGCGGTCGAGCACCGCCTTGGGCTTCTGCGCAGACGCCGCGTTGTCGAGATAGACCAGTGGCTTGCCGTAGACCTGCATGCCGAGGATCGGAAAATCCTCGCGGATCCGGTTGACGTCGTAGGCACCATTGCTCACCGCCGGATGCATGGCGTCAGTCCTCGCGCCCTTGGAGCCAGACAACGACCTGCCCCATCAACGCATCGCGCAGCCCCGCGTGTTCGATGCCCTCGATCGCCTCGCCGACGAAAGCCTGCACCAGCAGCGCTTCGGCTTCCTTTTCCGGTATGCCGCGCGCCATCAGATAGAACTTCAGATCCTTGTTCAGCGCTCCTGAGGTGGCGCCGTGGCCGCACTGCACGTCGTCGGCGAATATCTCCAACTCCGGCTTGTGGTCGGCCTCGGCCTCATCGGACAACAGAAGAGCCCGCGTCATCATTCGTGCATCGGTCTTTTGCGCGTGCTGGTGCACGACAATCTTGCCCTGAAACACGCCACGACTCTCGCCATCGAGCACGGCTGCGAACACCTCACGGCTCTGGCAGAGCCCGGCCTTGTGATCGATCACCAGGGTCGAATCGACGTGCTGCTTGTCCTTCAGCAGGCTCGCACCGCGAAGCCCCGCATGGGTGCCCTCACCGTCAAGGCGAATGAAGGTCTGGTTGCGCACCACCCCGCCGCCAAGATTGAAGGCAAAGTCGTTCAGCCGCGCATTGGCGCCGATCGACGCCATCAGCGACGAGACGTGAATGAGATCGCTCAACCCCGCGGTGATCTTGATGTGGTCCACATGAGCGTTGTCGCCCACCACCATCTCAAGGGCGGTGTTGACGTGATGCCCGGCTGCAGCGTCGTGGCTCTCGACCAGCATTACGCGCGCGCCCTGCTCGATGACCACCAGCGAGCGTGTGAACACCGACGCCGGAGTCTGACCGGTCGCGGCGAAAACCAGATGGATCGGCCGCTCCACCGTCGCGCCTTTGGCGACATGGATGATGGCGCCATCGCACATCAGCGCAGTGTTGAGCGCCACCACGCCCTCGCGTTCGGCGGGCACCACCTTGCCGAGATTCGCTTCGACCAGCGGATCGCCCGCCGCCAGCGCCTGCGCCATCGAACGAACAGAGAGGCCGGGCGAGAGGCCGACGAGATCGGAAAGCTCCGGCACGAACGTGCCATTAACGAAGACGATGCGCCGCGCATCCATATCGCCGATCAGCGAGCCGGCCGTCTTGGCGCGCGCCATGCTCGCGGCGTCTGGCGGGCCCGCGATCGGCCGGGCCTCACGGATGATCGCGCGGAGATCTGTGTATTTCCATTCCTCGACCCGCCGGTGCGGCAAGCCCAGCGCGTCGAACCGGCCGAACGCGGCCTCGCGCAGCGCCGCAACCTTGCGGTCGCCCGGCAGCTTCGCTTTGGCAACGGCGAATGCGGCCGCCAGCGCCTGCTCCGCATTGGTCTTGATGGTGCGAACTTCGGCGTTCATGGGGCGGCCGCGGCCTCGCCTTGGAACTGCGCGTAGCCGGTCGCCTCAAGCTCAAGCGCCAGTTCCTTGCCGCCGGTCTTGACGATACGGCCGGCCGAAAGCACGTGCACCACGTCCGGCACAATGTGATCGAGCAGCCGCTGGTAGTGGGTGATCACGACCATGGAGCGGTCGGGCGAGCGCAGACGATTGACGCCGTCGGACACGATCTTCAGCGCGTCGATGTCGAGTCCGGAATCCGTCTCGTCCAGCACGCAGAGGCGGGGCTGAAGCAGCGCCATCTGCAGAATTTCATTGCGCTTCTTCTCGCCGCCGGAAAACCCCACGTTGACGCCGCGGCGAAGCATATCGGTATCGATTTCGAGCCTGCGCGCGGCTTCGCGCACGATCTTGAGGAATTCCGGCGTGGACAGTTCCACCTCGCCGCGCTTTTTGCGTTGCGCGTTCAGCGCGGTGCGCAGGAACGTCATGGTGGCAACGCCCGGAATCTCCAGCGGATACTGAAACGCAAGGAAAATGCCCTTGGCGGCGCGCTCGTCCGATTGCATGCCGAGGATATCTTCGCCGTCGAGCAGGACCTGCCCTTCCGTCGCCTCATAGCCAGGCTTGCCGGCCAACACGTAAGACAGCGTGGACTTGCCGGAACCGTTCGGGCCCATGATTGCGTGCACCTCACCCTTTCCCACGGTGAGATCGACGCCCTTGAGGATTTCCCTACCATCGACGGTAACGTGCAAATTCTTGACTTCCAGCATCGGCACTTCGTGTCTTCCTTCGCTTACAGGCTGAAGTGCGAGATGATCTCGGCAATCAGCTCTTTTTTTCGGATGTCTTTGTCTTTGACATAGACCGGACCAAGCGAGCGCCCGCTGACGTCGATCTCGCCCTGCTCGCCGATCACGATCATCATTCCTTCGGCGTACACGCCCTCTTCTGGCTTGGTCAGCAGGATGCGCTTGCCGTCGAAAGCGGCCTGCACGCCGTGGTCCTTCAGGCTGGTCGACGGCGACAAATCGGTATCGAAGAAATCCTTCAGAAACACACCGGCCGCCTCCTGGCGCGCGCGCCGTTCCGCATCGTCCCGGGCACGCTTGGCCTCGAGCTCCGCGACGGTCTTGTCGAGCGCAGACATGAAATTCTCCCTGCTCGACGCCGAGCTCAGCCGACCGAACCTTCAAGGCTGATAGAGATCAGCTTCTGCGCCTCGACCGCGAATTCCATCGGAAGCTGCTGGAGCACGTCCTTGACGAAGCCGTTGACCACGAGCGCCACCGCCTCCTCGGCGGAGAGTCCGCGCTGGCGGCAATAGAACAGCATTTCCTCAGATATCTTTGACGTTGTCGCCTCGTGCTCGAACACGGCCGATGAATTCTTGGCCTCGATGTAGGGAACCGTGTGGGCGCCGCAGTCACCGCCGATCAGCAGCGAGTCGCAGTTGGTGAAGTTGCGCGCGCCGGTCGCCTTGCGATGCGCCATCACCTGACCGCGGTAGGTGTTGTTGGATTTGCCGGCGGCGATGCCCTTGGAAATGATCCGGCTCGACGTATTCTTGCCGAGGTGGAGCATTTTGGTGCCGCTGTCGACCTGCTGGCGGCCGTTCGAAATCGCGATCGAGTAGAACTCGCCCTGCGAATGGTCACCGCGCAGGATGCAGCTCGGATACTTCCAGGTTATCGCCGAACCGGTCTCGACCTGGGTCCAGGAAATCTTCGAGCGGTCACCGCGGCAATCGCCGCGCTTGGTGACGAAGTTGTAGATGCCGCCCTTGCCGTTGGCGTCGCCGGGATACCAATTCTGCACCGTCGAATATTTGATCTCGGCGTCGTCCAGCGCGACCAGCTCAACAACCGCGGCGTGAAGCTGGTTCTCGTCACGCATCGGCGCCGTGCAGCCTTCGAGATAGCTGACGTAGGAGCCCTTGTCGGCGATGATCAGCGTCCGCTCAAACTGGCCGGTGTCTTTCTCGTTGATGCGGAAATAGGTCGACAACTCCATCGGGCAGCGCACGCCCGGCGGCACATAGACGAACGAGCCGTCGGAGAACACTGCGGAATTCAGCGTGGCGAAGTAATTGTCCGTCGTCGGCACCACCGTGCCGAGATACTTCTTCACCAGATCGGGGTGCTCGCGGAGCGCCTCCGAGATCGGCATGAAGATCACGCCGGCCTTCTTCAACTCGGCCTGGAACGTGGTCGCCACCGAAACGGAATCGAACACCGCATCGACCGCGACGCGCCGCTCGCCTTCCGGACGCACGACTCCCGCGAGCAGTTCCTGCTCGCGCAGCGGAATGCCGAGCTTCTCGTAGGTCTTGAGAATTTCCGGATCGACCTCGTCGAGCGAGGCCAGCGCCTTACGCTTCGGCGCCGAGTAATAATAATAGTCCTGGTAGTTGATCTTCGGATAATCGACGCGCGCCCAGCTCGGCTCGCTCATGGTCAGCCAGCGGCGATACGCCTCCAGCCGCCAGGCCAGCATCCATTCCGGCTCGGTCTTCTTGGCCGAGATGAATCGGACGATGTCCTCGGAGAGCCCCTTCGGGGCCTTGTCGGATTCGATATCGGTAACGAACCCGTATTTGTATTGATCCACGTCGATGCGGCGAACCCGCTCGATCGTTTCTTGTACGGCCGGCATTCACTCCTCCGCTCACGGTTCAAGGCCGTGGCATGGGTTGTCGGTTATGTGGTCGGAACGGTTCCCGGTGGGACTACCTCCGCCCTAGGCGGCAATTTCCTTGTGGTTTCCA
>JAPLPD010000047.1:0-2783 GCA_026400395.1 Alphaproteobacteria bacterium
GATTTGGGGCGGCCGACATAGGTGAAGACCGCGCGTGTCGCCTTGCCCGCGGGCTTTACCCAGCCCGGCATCAGGTCTTCGATCTTCGCCTGCGTGAGATCGGCATCGACCGAGAAGCGGCTGTCCTGATCCGCGCCGCTGGCGACCGTACCCACGAGGCGCACCGTAATGGGGCCAGTCACGCCATTGAGATCGTAGCCGAGCCTCGTGCGCGCGGCGTCATCGAGCGTCGCCTGCAGCCGGAACTGCGCGTCGGCGTCGTCACGCTGCTTGCGATAATCGACGGTCGCGGGCGTGCCGCCGATGCGGACGTCGCCCCTGACCTGATAGCCCTGGTTGTTGGCCGTGATGCGCAACGTCTGCGCTTCGACCTTTTGCGACATCACGAACTTGTCGACGGCGAAGTTCGTCACGTCCGTTGTGATGTTGTAGGTGGTGACACCGCGCGGTGCGTCGGGATCGAGCGTGAACGCCAGTTGCGCCTGTGCGGTGACAGTGCCGCGGCTGGTCGCGGGATCGAGCGGCGTGCCGGAGAATTCACGCAGGCGCTCACTCGCCAGTAATTCGGCAGCCGCAGGCACAGGTCCATCGACACGCAGGCGCACACGGGCCGGCGGCTTCTTGATCCAGGTATCCGGTACTTCAAACAGCCCGTCGGTAATGGTCAGCTTGCGGCCCGAGGGCATTTCGACCGTGCCGCGGCCCAGCGCCACGGTCGCCGTGCGGCCGGTGATGCGCGTGACGAAATCGGCGTCGCGAATAGCGGGCAAGCCATCGAGCGCCGTAACCGTGCCGCCGCTGGTGACAACTTCAATCGAAAGGCCATCTTCCGGCGTCGGCGGTCCGCCCATCTGAAGCGTCGGCAGCGGCGCATTCACGGCAAGCTCGACGCGGTCGATGTTGCCCGCCACGAAATGCTGCTGGACCCATTCGCGCACGGGCGGATTGACGAGCGCGGGCCACAACAGCTTGAACGCCGTAACCGACATGTTCTGCGCTGCAAGCCCGATGGCGAGCCGCGGGTCGTCGCCGGAGAAGTCGAGGTTGCCGGACAGCGCAAGGCCAATGTTCTTGCCGGCGATGTCGCCATGCTCGAAGTCGATGCGTTGGCGCGCCGGATCCCACTTGCCGCGAATAGCGATGCGGTTGAGCGTGATGTGGTCGTCGACCGCCACATCCGGCGGCGCGATCACGATGGACCCGCCCGAAAGCGCGAGCGGCCATATACCGCCCTGCTCGCGTGGCGCCTGCGCATAGGCGGCGAGCGTGATGCGGGTCGAACCCGACACAATCTGGAACGGCAGCGTCAGGGTGCGCCGCGTGGGGTCCCACTCAAGCGTGGCCTCGGCACGGTCGATGGTGATGCGGCTCTTTTCATCGCCGTTTTCACCGATTACGCCGGGTCCAATGATGATCCGGCCACCCGCTGAGACTGGCGTGCCATCCTGCTGGATCTCGGCACGCACCGCGGCTGAAAACGGAATATCTGCGTCGAACTGCCCGTCACCGACGCGCAGGGCCAGCAGCACATCGCGCAGCGCGATCTTGCGCGCCTCGATGCTGATGCCACGCCTCCCCTCGCCCAGCGACTTGACGCCTGCAAGCAACAGCCACGGCCGTTCAATCTGTTCCGAACCAACCGTGAAGACAACTTCGCTGGCCTGCGGCCGCGTCCGACCCCCGCTGATGTTCTCGAACACCGAGCGCTGGCCGTTGCGCTGGTCGTCGATGACGATGCGGCCGTTCTTCAAGCCGATTTCATTGAGATCGTAACCGTCGAGGCCAAGCGCGCTCAGGCTGTCGATCCATGCCAGCAGCGCAGCAAAATTCTTCGGCGCTTCGCGAAGGAATGTCTTGGATACCGGATGCGACAACACGGCCGAGGAAGTCGCGGGGGTTGACGGCGTATCCTTCGCCGCAGCGGCGGCGGCTTCATTGGCGAGTAGCGTGAGCTGGCCATCGGTGCCGATGCGTACCGACACTTCCGCACCGACAAGACTCAGGCTTTCGGCGCGCGGCGAACCCGAGAAAAGACTTGCGTGGGAAAGCCCCACTTCGGCGCGCGGTGCACTGGCGACGATCTTGCCGTCGGGCTCACGCACCACAATGTCGCGGATACGGACTGCCGTGCGGCCTTTCTCGTCGCGTTCGAGAATGGTGCCGCCGATCTCGACCTTGTGGCGCGTTCCGAAGTTCTGCTCGATGGCCGAGGTGATCCATGGTGTCGCAATGTCGAGCGAAATCGGACCGGACGACAACCGCCACCATAGGACGCCAAAGCCGACGGCGCCGACAACGGCCAGACCGGCCAGCGCGATAGCCGCTCTTCGCAGGTGTGGCCCCAGCACGCCCAGGCGGCGCAGATGCCGCAGGTGACGCAGCGCGTGCAGATAGGGAATGCTGTTGAGGGCAAGCAAGGCGCGCGAGAAAAAGCCGAAGTCGTAAATCCGCCGGGATCGCTTGGGCGGCGTCACAGGCTCCTCGGCTGGCGCCGGCTTCTCTGCCTGCCCGTTATGCGCGCGCTTGTGCTCATCGAGGCTCTGTTCGAGCCCGCGCAGCGCGGCCAGCATCGGATTGGCGTCGTTGGCTGCCATTACGGCCGGACGTCCCCTTTACGCCAATCCGCTGGCGCGTAACGACATGTGCGCCACTTGCGATGTCCCGAAAGCAAAGACTTGTTGAGACTGGTGCACCGGCCGGATTCTACGCGCAAAAGCCCTACGTAACCGCAAACACAAATCTTCGGCCTCGCACATGCCTTCCCGGCTTGAGCATGTCGCCCC
>JAPLPD010000047.1:2802-5105 GCA_026400395.1 Alphaproteobacteria bacterium
ACGAAAGGAAGGCATATGCCTGCAAAACCGGCCCCTGACACCCTGACAGTGGGAGCCAAGGCTCCCGGCTTCAAACTCCCGGCCGACGATGGCGGTATGGTTTCACTGGCTGATTTCAAAGGAAAGAAGCTGGCTATCTACTTTTATCCTCGGGCCGACACCCCCGGATGTACCAAAGAATCCATTGATTTCTCAAAGCATAAATCGGCCTTCTCCCGCGCTAATACGGCCATCCTCGGGGTGTCGGCGGACCCGGTCAAAGCCCAGAGTAAATTCAAGCAGAAACACGACCTCAATATCCCGCCCGGCTCCGACGAAACCACTGAAATGCTGGCGGCCTATGGGGCCTGGGGCGAGAAGTCACTGTATGGGCGGAAGTTCATGGGGGTGATCCGTTCCACCGTCCTGATCGGAGAAGACGGTCGAATCGCACAGGTCTGGCCAAAGGTGAAGGTCGAAGGCCATGCCGAGGAAGTGCTGGCAGCGGCCAAGGCACTCTAACCGGACGCCGTGAGTCCCGACCCGGCCGACACCGATTCCATTTCAAGAAATATTAACTACATCTGGCTCTAATCGAGGGCCTGAAAGTTGGCGCGCCAGACCGGCGGCCGATGCATTTGCATTGGCACATCGGCGGCGCGGGAGCGTCGATGTCGTATCCTGCTGCTGCCCACCATCATCCCGGCGACCGCTACGCCCATCGCGAAGCGGCGCGTGTGCAGCCGCGCACGGCTGCGCCGCAACAGCGTATTGCCGCAGGCGACTACACACTGGTTCACCGCGGCAAGCTCGTCCGCGCGGGGCCAGTTGCGTTCTGGACCCTCGTCGGCACGCTGGTCATCATGGCCGGCTGGACGATGGTGACGGTGACGTACTTCGCGTTTCAGGACGACGTGTTGACACGGCTGATCGCGCGTCAGGCCGAGATGCAATACGCCTACGAAGACCGCATCGCGGACATGCGTACGCAAGTCGATCGCGTCACCAGCCGTCAAATGCTCGACCAGGAACAGGTCGAGCAGAAACTCGATCAGATTTCAAAACGCCAGGCGATGCTGGAATCCCGCGCCAACGCACTCGGCAACCTCGCCGGCGATCCCGGCGTTACCGGCTCGGTCAAGCCGAACGGACGCGATCAGCGCAAACCGTCTCCCATCGGCGACGGCGCAAGCCTTGAGCCGCGCGGCTTCTCGGCTATCGTTGCCCGCTTCACCGGACGCGCACCCGCCGGCGGCATGAATGGCTCGCTCGCCAGACTTCAGGACTCGATCGAACGCGTTGAGACCAAGCAATCGAACTCGCTGGCGAACATCGAGGAAAGCTACAGCTCCAAGGCGCGGCGCATTCGCAGCGTTCTCGCCGAAGTCGGCGTCGGTCCCGGCAAGGCGCCGGCCGACGCGGTCGGCGGACCTTATGTTCCGGTCAAGATGCCCATCGACAACAATGCTTTCGAGAAGCAGTTGCGCCGCATCAGCACCGCGAAGTCTTATGTCGAGCAACTCAACAAGACCGTGACCGCCGTTCCGCTGCGCCAGCCGCTGCCGGGCGAACTCGATCAAAGCTCCGGCTTCGGCGTGCGTGCCGACCCGTTCCTGCGCCGTCCGGCCATGCATACCGGCCTCGATTTCCGCGGCGATGTTGGTGACCCGGTGCGCGCGACGGCCTCGGGCACCGTCGCAACCGCTGGCTGGAATGGCGGCTACGGCAAGATGGTCGAGATCGAGCACGCCAATGGGCTCGCGACACGCTACGGCCACTTGTCCTCGATTGAAGTGCGCGAAGGCCAGACCATCAGGCCTGGCCAGATCATCGGACGCATCGGCTCGACCGGACGTTCCACCGGCCCGCATCTCCACTACGAGACACGGGTCGAAGGCGATGCGGTCGATCCGACCAGATTTCTGCGCGCGGGCGCCAAGCTTGGGCTGATGCAGTAAACCGGCGCTTCAATCCACCTTCGCGCCAGACGCCTTCACGACCTTCGCCCATTTCTCGGTTTCGGCCTCGTTGATCTTGCCGAATTCTTCCGCCGTACCGGGCATCGGAATGCCGCCAAGCTCCGTGAGCTTCGCCAGCATCTTCTCGTCCTTGAGCGCGGCGTTGATTTCCTTGTTCAGCTTCTCGATCACTTCCTTGGGTGTGCCCTTGGGTACGCCAACGCCAAACCAGGCGCTGCCTTCATAGCCCTTCACCGTCTCACCGACCGTCGGAACATCCGGCAGCGCCTTGGAGCGAACCTCGGTCGTGACACCGAGCGGCCGCAGCTTGCCGGCGCGGATATGCTCGATCGACGACGGCATGTT
>JAPLPD010000289.1 GCA_026400395.1 Alphaproteobacteria bacterium
AGGCTGACGGAAGGCGATGACAGTGGTATCTCTCGACATGGCGTATCGCTCCTTTCGGGGAGGTTCTGGCAGGCTTCGACACCCGCCTCGATACGCCGCCTTCAATCAAACGTCGTCACCCAGATTCCGGCTTAGCTCCCGCGCGCTGGCGGCCGCTCAAACCTCATCGGCGAGGTGCGCGAGCACCCCGCTGATGAGCGCATGATCCCATCAATCAGCGCGCGTTGCGGCTGAGCCAGTCCATCACGTCCGCGGCGCTGCGATCCGGCGGAAACACCGGATAGAAGACGTGTGAGACGATACCGTCGTCGATCACCCAAGCCATGCGCTTGATCAGCGTCATGCCATCGACCGAGAACGTCGGCAGCCGCATCGCGCGGGTGAGCGTCAGTCCGGCATCGGACAGGATCGCTAACGGCAGGTGCAGCCGCCGCGCGACTTCGCGCTGGTAAGCACCGTCTTGGGTCGATAGCCCATAGATCGCGGCAACTCCAAGCGCCTTCAACTCGGCGAAATGATCGCGGAAGCCGCAGGATTGCGGCGTGCAGCCGCGCGCGCCGGGGATCGCATCCCAGCCGCTCGGCAGCGCCTGCCCCGGCTGGCCGGTGCGCGGATAGGCATAGACGACGGTGCGCCCGTGGAGCTTGGCAAGGTTCACGTCTGTGCCTTCGGTCGCCGGCAGCGCGATGTCAGGCAGCCGGAAGCCAGTCAGATGACGCGCGGCGCCGTCGTCCTGCGGCACCGGCAAATCCTGCGGCAATTGCGTCGGATCGTGCAGGACGTCTGCCATGCTCAGTGCCCGCGATACGACATGAATTCCATCAGCGAACCATCCGGATCGCGGAAATAGACGCTGGTGCCCGCCCCCTTGGCGCCGAAGCGCTCCATTGGGCCCGCTTCGACCGCGACATTGTGCTGCTTCAGATGCGCTATGGCATCCTCGATCGGGCCGCTCCATTCAAAGCAAAGATCGCTGTTGCCGGGCTGCACCGGCAGACGCGCAACCTCTGCCGGCCGCACCCCCTTGCCATGCACGTTGAGCTGCTTGTCGCCAAAGCGATAAGCCCAGCCCGCCGGCCGCGGCACCAGTTCCGCCCCCATTACATCGCGGTAGAAGGCGTTGGACCGCTCCCAGTCGGAGACGTGGATAACGCAGTGGTCGAGCCTGGTCGGAACGGCCATCGAATGCCTCGCTCTAGAGACCCAGTGTTTTGCCAACCCGCTCGGCGACCACGCGCCGCTGCTCGTTCAGCGCGGCGCCGCGACTTCGCAGCAGCGCGACCGTCTCCGGCAACGCCGTCTCGGTCGAGCCGGAGTCGAACGGCGGCGACGGATCGTATTCGATCTGCAACTGGATCTGGCGGGCCACCTCCTCGCCTTCGAGGATCGCAGCCACCGCCAGCGCGAAATCGATACCCGACGCCACGCCGGCGCCGGTGATGACGTTGCCATCCATGACGACGCGCTGATGGACCGGGATCGCGCCGAGCGGCTTAAGATGCTCGATCGCCGCCCAGTGGCACGTCGCGCGCTTGCCCTTGAGCAATCCCGCCGCGCCCAGCACCAGCGAACCGGTACACACCGACGTGACGTATTTGGCTCCGCCCGCCTGCCGACGCAGGAAATCCAGCACCACGGCGTCTTCCATCAGATCCTGCTGGCCGGGACCGCCCGGCACCATGAACAGGTCGAGTTGCGGGCAATCGGCGAACGTGATCGTCGGCACGATCTCCATGCCGCGATCGGTCTTCACCGGTGCCATCGTATGGGCGACCAGATGCACCTTGGTGTTCGGCAGCCGCGCCAGCACCTCGTAATGGCCGGTCATGTCGAGCTGCGTCAGCCGCGGAAAGATCAGCATGCCGATCAGACGCTCGACCATGGCTCTAGTCCTTCTGACGCATCAGCCGGCCGCGCTCGCGCGACCAATCGCGATCCTTCTCGGTCTCGCGCTTGTCGTGCAGCTTCTTGCCCTTGGCGAGCGCAATCTCGACCTTGGCCCGGCCCTTGTCGTTGAAATAAACCTTCAGCGGCACCACCGTCATGCCCTCGCGCTCGACCGCGCCGATCAGTTTATTCACTTGGCGCTTGTGCAGCAGCAGCTTACGCGGCCGCTTGGGCTCGTGGTTGAAGCGCCCCGCCTGTTTGTATTCCGAAATGTTGGAGTTCAGAAGCCAAAGCTCGCCGTCGCGCGCGGTGGCATACGCTTCGCTGATGCTGGTCTTGCCGGCGCGCATCGACTTCACCTCGCTGCCGGTCAGCATGATACCGGCCTCGAACACTTCGCCGATGGCGAAATTGAACCGCGCCTTGCGATTGTCGGCGACCAGCTTGAATCTGGGATCGGGCTTGGCGGCCATGGAAATCCGATTGGGATCGCGCCTTCGGCGTGTCCGGAGTGACGCTGGGCGTCAGTTGATCAGGCCGGCGTGAATCATAGCCTCGCGCACGGCCGCCTGGGCCTTCTCGGTCGCAGGAACCATCGGAAGCCGCAGTTCATTCGAGCATTTGCCGATCAGCGACATTGCATACTTGATCGGCGCGGGGCTCGTCTCGACGAACAGATTGATGTGCAGCGGCGCCAGCTTGTCCTGGAGCTTTCGCGCGGTGGCGTAGTCACCCTTGAGGCACGCGGCCTGGAACTCCGAGCAGAGCCGCGGCGCCACGTTCGAGGTCACCGAAATGCAGCCGTGACCGCCGTGCGCGTTGAAGCCCAGCGCCGTGATGTCCTCGCCGGAAAGCTGGTTGAAGTCGTCGCCGATCGCCATGCGCTGCTGCGAGACCCGAGCCATGTTGGCGGTCGCGTCCTTCACCCCGGTGATGTTCGGAAGCTCGTAGAGCCGCTTCATGGTGTCAACGTTGATGTCGACAATCGACCGGGCCGGAATGTTGTACATGATGATCGGGATGCCGATGGCGTCGTTGATCGCCTTGAAGTGCTGGTAGAGCCCCTCCTGGGTCGGCTTGTTGTAGTAGGGCGTCACCACCAGGACGGCGTCGGCGCCGGCCTTCTCGGCGTGCTTCGAGAGGCTGACCGCCTCGGCGGTCGAGTTGGACCCCGCCCCCGCGATGACCGGAACCCGGCCCTTGGCCTGCTCCACGCACCACTCGACGACCTGCTCGTGCTCCTTGTGATTCAGTGTCGGGCTTTCGCCCGTGGTGCCCACCGGAACCAGGCCGTTGGTGCCCTCGGCGATCTGCCAATCCACCAGGTCGCGGAACGCCTTCTCATCCAACGATCCGTTCTTGAACGGCGTCACGAGCGCGGTGAAAGAGCCCCGAAACGTCGTCTTGGCGGTCATGGCATTCCTCGATTCGCTTGAGCGGCGGTCCCGGCGGATCCCGCACGGCAAAGATACCAACAAAATATCGGCTCGGCTCGGTCGATGTAAGAGCCACGCCCTGATACCCTAAGCCAATTCATCCGAATCATGATTCACGCCCAACTGTGGCCGCGTTTTCGGGTGATTTAGCTTTCATCAATCTTATCAACGGGATAGCTAGCGGTAGGCAAGACATGAGTCGATCCGCCCGAAGGGAACCGCCGTTGACCACGAAGATGACCCCAGGGATTTTGACCTTGCTGATCCGGACTTCCGCGCTTTGGCCCATTGCCGCGACCGGAATGCTGCTGCTGACCCCGGCCGCCGCCGCACCGGAAGGCGGCTCGCCCCCGTTCGTTATCGCCCAGGCCGACACCGCCAAGGACAAGTCCAATCCTGCTTCGAAGGAGGCGGCCAAACCGGCGGCGAAGCCGGCAGCAAAGCCCGCGGCCAAAGCGGAGAAGGCCAAGCCGGACAAGAAGACCGCCTCGGACAAGTCCAAGCTCGACAAGGCCCGAGCCGAGGTGAAGCCCAGCCCAAAAGCAGAAAAGGGCAAGCAAGCCGCGCAGAAGCCCGAGAAGGGCAAGGCGGCCGCCAAGAGCACTTCGGCTCCGCCGCCCGCGAAAGGCGATGGACCCGTGGCCGATCCGGTGCCGGCCTCCGGGCCAGACACTCAAGCCCTGCCGGCCCCCGCGAGCACCATCATCACCGCCGCCGCGATCGATGTGAGCGCCGTCAAACGTGCCCTCGAAATGGTGCGAAACCGCAAGCAGACCGACGCGGGAGAGGTCCGCAAGAACATTTCCGATCCGGCCGCCAAGAAGCTGGTCGAATGGGTGATCCTGCGCAGCGACGATTCCGGGGCCGATTTCGCGCGCTACATCGCGTTCGTCACCGCCAACCCGCAATGGCCGAGCATCGTCACGTTGCGCAGGAAGGCCGAGGCCGTCGCGTTCCAGGACCCGCCGAGCCATGCGCAGGTGCAGAGCTATTTTGCCCAGTACCCGCCGCTGTCGGCCAAGGGCCGCTTTGCTCTCGCCCGCGCCATGCTCGCAACCGGCAACCGCAAGGATGCCGAGACGATGGTCCGCGAGGCTTGGCGCTACGACGGTTTTTCGCAGGACGTCGAAAGCCGCGTCACCGATATGTTCCCCAATGTCCTGTCCCGCGAGGACCACAAGGCGCGGATGGACCGGCGGCTCTATGAAAAGGACGACACCGAGGCGGGCCTTCGCGCCGCGGCGCTGCTCGGCGGCAATGAAATTCTGATCGCCAAGGCGCGCATTGCGATGCTGGTCAAAGGCGGCAACAAGGCCGCCGTCGATGCCGTTCCGGCCGCGGCTCGCAACGACATCGGCTACAAATTCGCGCGCATCCAGATGCTGCGCCGCGCCGACGAAACCGACGAAGCGGTGGCGCTCATTAAGACGATTCCGCAGCTCGATCGCAGCCACGACCTCGACGAATGGTGGATGGAGCGGCGCACGCTCGCGCGCAAATTGCTCGACGACGGCAACGCCAAGGACGCCTACGCCGTCGTCCGCGATGCGACCCCGCCGGACAGCAGCAGCTACCGGTCCGAACATCTGTTCATGACCGGCTGGATCGCGCTGCGCTATCTGAACGATCCGAACGCCGCCTACGCCCATTTCAGCAAGATCGCCGACAATGCGGAGAATCCGATTGCGCTGGCCCGCGGCGCATACTGGACCGGACGGGCGGCGGAAGCGTTGAACAAGACCCAAGAGGCGAAGCAGCGCTACCAGGAAGCCTCGCGCTATCCGACGGCGTATTACGGCCAGCTCGCCCGCGCCCGCGCGGGGCTCGGCGAACTGCACCTGCGCCCTTTCCCGGCGCTGTCCAGCGCCGACCGCAACCGGGCGATGACGTCCGATCTGGTGCGGGCGGCCGAACTGCTCTACGCGGTCGAAGCGCGCGATCTCGCCTGGACGATGATGGCCGACCTCGGCGACAAGTCGACCGACATCGCAACCCTTGTGCTCATGTCCGAGCTGACCGCGAAATATCGCGACGCCCGCGGCATGCTGCTGATCGGCAAGCTCGCGCTGGCGCGCGGCTACGCTCTCGAACACGCAGCCTTCCCGACCCTTGGCGTGCCCGAATACACACCGATCGGGCCACCGGTGGAGCCTTTCCTGGTCTATTCGATCGTCCGCCAGGAGAGCTGGTTCAACCCCAAAACAGTTTCCACCGCCAACGCACTCGGCCTGATGCAGGTCACCCCGGCCGCCGGCAAATACCTCGCCGGAAAGTTCAAGGCCACGTTCGACCAGAAGCGCCTGCTGAGCGACATGGTCTACAACGTCCAGATGGGCTCGGCCGAACTCGGCGACGTCATCAAGGACTATCGCGGCTCCTACATCATGGCGTTCGCGGCCTACAACGCCGGCCGCGGGCGGGTGCGCGACTGGATCGCCAAATACGGCGATCCACGCGATCCCAAGGTCGATCCGATCGATTGGGTTGAGCGCATTCCGTTCTCGGAGACGCGCAACTATGTCCAGCGTCTCATGGAGAACACCCAGGTCTATCGTGTCCGTTTCGGCGGCACCTCGCGGCTGATGATCGAGGCGGACCTGCGCCGCGGCTCGGAATCCAACTGAGCCGGACGCCGGACACGCGCAGGCCGGTGGCGCCGGGCCGCCGTTGTCGGCAAATGCACACCCGGTATCACCCCGGCAGGGAGTGCGGCGCGACAATCAAGGTGAGAATCCCGCGACAATCAGGATGAGAATGCGCCGCTGCTGGGGTGACGAAGGGAGGGCGGAGCCCGACCGGAGGCGCCCCAGCAGCGGCGGCGTGCGCCCGTAGGGCCGCGTCTGGCG
>JAPLPD010000138.1 GCA_026400395.1 Alphaproteobacteria bacterium
CGCTGTCGCTTCGATGAGTTGGCCATCGGGAAATGATGCCCAATTCAACCGCCTTACGAAACCCCGAAAACCCAGTATCCATAGGCCTTCAGGCCGCATTCCCCATCAGATTCACCCACTCGTTTTCCTGATGAGCCTAAACCTTAAACGGGGTGAAATCCGGCCAATTCAACGGCGCGGACCGCCCTGCAACAGACGCGCATCAGAGCGCGATTTCGAGGGACGGAACGCCTATGTCGACAACAACAGCAACCACTTCCGCCAGTGGCAGATCGATGACGAAAGACGAACGCTTCGTCATCTTCGCATCGTCGCTCGGAACAGTTTTCGAGTGGTACGATTTTTATCTTTTCGGTTCGCTTGCCGCGATCATCGGCTCCCAGTTCTTTGGAGTTATCGATCCGGCGACCAATCAGCCGATGTTCAACCAAGCCACTCGCGATATCTTCGCGCTGCTGGCCTTTGCCGCGGGCTTTATCGTCCGCCCGTTCGGCGCCATCGTGTTCGGCCGCGTCGGCGATATCGTCGGCCGCAAATACACCTTCCTCGTCACCATCTTGATCATGGGCCTGTCGACATTTGTGGTCGGCCTGCTCCCGAGTGCGGCCACCATCGGCATCGCGGCGCCGATCATTCTGATCGGCCTGCGCCTGTTGCAAGGTCTTGCTCTCGGTGGCGAATACGGCGGTGCCGCGACTTACGTCGCCGAGCATTCGCCGATGGGCAAGCGCGGCTACTACACCTCGTTCATTCAAACGACCGCAACGCTCGGCCTGTTCCTGTCCCTGCTCGTCATCCTTTTCACCCGCACGATCTTGGGCGAACCGGAGTTCGCCGCATGGGGCTGGCGTATTCCGTTCCTGCTCTCGGTCATTTTGCTTGGCGTATCCGTCGTGATCCGCTTGAAGCTGAATGAATCCCCCGTGTTCAAAAAGATGAAGGACGAGGGCAAGGGGTCGAAGGCGCCGCTGACCGAAGCCTTCGGCAACTGGAGCAACGCCAAGATCGTTCTGATCGCCCTGCTCGGCGGCGTGATGGGTCAGGGCGTGGTCTGGTACACCGGCCAGTTCTACGCGCTGTTCTTCATGCAATCGATCCTCAAGATCGACGGCTATACCGCCAACCTGCTGATCGCCTGGTCCCTGCTGCTGGGCACCGGCGGCTTCATCCTGTTCGGCGCGTTGTCCGACAAGATCGGCCGCAAGCCGATCATCCTCGGCGGCTGCCTGATCGCCGCGCTCACGTTCTTCCCGATCTTCAAGATGATCACCAGCAACGCCAATCCGGCTTTGGAAAAGGCGATCGAGACGGTGAAGGTCGAAGTGGTGGCGGATCCCGCGGTCTGCGGCGATCTGTTCAACCCGGTCGGCACACGGCGCTTTACAGCAACGTGCGACACCGCCCGCGCCTATCTGGCCCAGCAGTCGGTCAAGTACTCGACCGTCTCAGGCCCGGCCGGCTCCGGCGTGAAGGTCGTCGTCAACGGCAAGGACGTGCCCTACACGGCGGCCGCTTCCAACCCGCAGGTTCTGGCGGCGGTGCAGGCGGCGGGCTACCCGAAGGCGGGCGATGCGCAGATCGTGAAGATGGCGCATCCGTTTGACATCTTCCGGGCGCAGCCGGCTGCGATTATCGGACTGCTGCTGGTCTTGGTGATCTTCGTCACCATGGTCTACGGCCCGATCGCCGCGATGCTGGTTGAGCTGTTCCCGACCAAGATCCGCTACACCTCGATGTCGCTGCCGTATCACATCGGCAACGGCTGGTTCGGTGGCCTGTTGCCCGCGACCGCCTTTGCGATCGTGGCCTCGACCGGTGATATCTACGCCGGCCTCTGGTACCCGGTCATCTTCGCCGCGGTCACGGTCGTCATCGGGGTATTCTTCCTGCCCGAGACCAAGGATCGCGACATCCATTGATAACGGCTCGGCGGCGGGTCCGTGGCCCGCTGCCGGTTCCCTTCGGAACGCCCCGCACCTCGTGCGGGGCGTTTTTTGTGGGTACGCCGCCACCGGCCATGGGCAAACAACCGAATGGCGGCCTGCCCGGTGGATTGGCCAGCAAAATGCGCTGGCAAACGTCGGCTGCCAATGCCAAAAACCCCAGTCGAGCCGGGCTAGCTCAGCGGTAGAGCAGCGGTTTTGTAAGATTTATTTTTTCATTTGCACGGTGTCCCGCTGTTCCTCGTTCTAGCCGCTAACCCCTTGTTCCAATTTTAAATCTGGGGTTTTTGGCAGGTGCGGTTCATCACCGAGAATCGGGCCTATCCAGCCCGAATGCGTACCCAAAAAGTACCCAGCAAATGCCGAAACTGTATTTCACTGATGCAACATTGCGCGCGCTCCATGCAGAGACGCGAACCGACTTCTGGGACGCGAAGACGCCATCGTTTGGAATACGCGTTGGCAAGAACACAAAGACGTTCTTTGCAAAGCGCGGCAATCGCCGTTTCAAACTCGGCCAGTTCCCCGACGTGAGTTTGATCGATGCGCGCCGCAAGGCGCAGGAGCTCAAGTCACTGGAACAGGCGCCTCCAGTTCAAAAACACACGTTTGAAACCGCCTACGCAATCTTTGACGCGCAACATATCGCTCGCAAGAAGCCCAGATGCGGCGCGACAATCAAGGTGAGAATCCCGCGACAATCAGGATGAGAATGCGCCGCTGCTGGGGTGACGAAGGGAGGGCGGAGCCCGACCGGAGGCGCCCCAGCAGCGGCGGCGTGCGCCCGTAGGGCTGCGTCTGGCGGTAACGGCGGTTGGATAAAGGGTCGGTTTGCTCTTTCGAGAGGACCGATTCCTTGCCCGGCCGACATGTCACCGACCACCAGATGAGGCTTTACATGACCTTGCGTCGCAACCATTCGCCGGCCATCGCC
>JAPLPD010000087.1 GCA_026400395.1 Alphaproteobacteria bacterium
ACCTGCATGGAACCGCAGGCTTGATCTGAATGTCGAATCTTTTCCGAGGCGCGCTCAGCAAACGACATGATAGCATTTCGTACCTGATCCTTGTCCTTGACGGCATTGCCGAACGTGCGTGAGCAGCATGTCGTCTTCTTCGGGGAAGGCTGCGTGTCGAGTTGGTGGCAAGCGATGCCCCGCAATTCGTGCACGGTTCGGAGCCCGACCACGCCCATGCGCTGACGAATCCAGCCATCTTGGGTGTCTCGCAATTCGCGAGCGGTTGTTATGCCGCTTTCAATGAGCATCTTAGACCAGCGCAACCCTATGCCCCAGACGTCGCCCACCGGCGTTTTGCTCAGCGCGGATTCAATCCACTCGGGATGACCCGCCAAATCGATCACGCCATCGGCCTTCGCGGAGGATTTTGCGAGCTTGTTGGCAATCTTCGAAAGCGTCTTGGTGGTTCCGATGCCAACTGAGACGGGTATGCCGGTCCACCGTTTGGCGCGAACTCGAAGATTACGACACCACGCCGTCAGGTCGTTTACAGGCATGCGATCAAGATCGAGAAAACACTCGTCGATGCTGTAGATCTCATGCTGCGGCGCGGACGCCGCAAGAATGCTCATGACTCGCTCCGACAGATCACCATAGAGCGCGTAGTTAGATGAACGAACGGCGACGTCGTGACGCTTTATAATGTCGCGGATCTTGAAAAGCGGCACGCCCATGGCGATACCGAGCGTCTTCGCTTCCTGTGACCTTGCGACGACGCAGCCGTCGTTATTTGACAGCACAACGATGGGCTTGCCGTTGAGGCTAGGTTGGAAGACCCGCTCACAGGATGCATAGAAATTATGGGTCTTCAGGAAAACGAGTGGGTGTTTTCAGCAACTTCAGAGCGCTGGGAGCATGCATGTGAGCACCTTGAGCCGCAGATATTCCTGGTCGCGTAGACCGTAGGCGCGCCGCTGGATGACGCGGATCTTGTTGTTGCGGATTTTCTGCCGTGAGGACCCATGCGCCATCCGGCTTCTTCAAGCGCTTGACCGTCATCTCCCCATGCAGGACCGCAATAACGATATCGTCGCTTTGGGCTGTGATGCTGCGATCCACAACCAGCAAGTCGCCGTCGAAGATGCCGGCATCTTTCATGGACTCGCCTGCAGCCCTGGCGAAAAAGGTGGCGGCCGGGTGTCGGATGATGTGTTCGTTCAGATCGAGCTTGCCCTCGATGTGATCGTCGGCTGGGCTTGGAAATCCGGCCGGAACCCTTGAAGTGTAGACTACAAGCGCCAGTGTTGAGGGGTCTTTGGTGAAGGAAAGCACGGGCTGCCGTCCACCCAAGATCGCCTCGACAATGTCCGGCGCCAGCAACGTCAGCCGCAGCACGCGGCCGACGTAGGTCTCGTTGATCTCCTTGGGAGATTCAAACGGTGGGGTCGCGCACAAGCTTCTGGTGTCATGCAGCTTCTAGGAAACCGTAAATACGATACGCGGAATAAGGGCTTCGCCTCGCCATGCCTGTTGGACTTCCGAAAGTGGAGCGGTCGTCGTTTGGATCTTGAAATCGGCTTTGACAGTCGCTTGAAACAATTCTTCGACAACGCCGACAATTCGAGTGAGCGGAACGCTGCCGAGACCGCTTCCCATGAGTTCTATCGCAGCTGAACGCAGCGCCGCGGCAGGTAACGTTATATTTGCGCCGCTGGCGTTACCGACCTGGACAAAGCGAATTGGAACACCTTCCTTTACGGCTTGGGATCCGGAAATCAGAAGGCGCTCGGCGCTTTTCCCCCAGAGATAATCAAGAACGACGTTGATGCCGCTCTCGAAGTGCCCCTTGAAAACACGATCAAGCACGTCCGTATCTTCGACAAGAACGATTGTTTCGTCGGCACCGAGAGCCTTCAACGATTGCAGGGCTGAAGGATTTCGGCCTGTTGCAATGACCTTCTTAGCGCCCAAGTATTTTGCGATTTGAACGGCCAAGCGGCCGGACGTTCCAGTCGCGCCATTGATCAGGACCGCTTCGCCGCGCGCAAATTTGGCACGCTCTTTAAGGGCCGCCCATGAAGACAAGCCGGGATTGGCGATGGCCGCGGCGGTTATGTCGTCCAACCCTTCAGGCAAGGCGACGCATTGCGAAGAAGGCACAACGGCCGTTTGTGCCATGCTGCCGAAGGGAGCTCTCGGCAAGATGAAATATACACGACGACCATCATCATCAAGCCGTCCGACGCCGTCGATGCCAACGACAAATGGGAAGTCGTTTGGCGAGCTATAATGGGCTCCTACAGCGCGTGCCTTCACCACAGGACTGAGGGCGGCAGCCGCGACAGCAATGCGGCTTTCGCCGCTTGCGGGAATGGGTTCTTTGAAGTCGTCATAAACTGGCGCACTTCCGGCTTTCATGACGACTGCGGCCTTCATTGCCCATCTCCGTTATGAGAGGCATACTTTTTATGAGCGTTATCCATCGTGCAATGCTTCGATGTATCGAGATTCGGCCACAAAGAAGTCATGGCTCACCAGCCGTTATGAAATGCTGCGCGCTTCCCAAATAAACTGAATACGCGGAGGGATGTATGAGGGTGATGAAGGCCGTAGTTCTGCTGGCCGGGCTTATGGTGACTTGGTCTCACGCTGAGGCACAAAATTATCCGAGTCGGTCCGTCAGTCTCATAGTCACCTCGGCTCCAGGGGGCGCGGCAGATGCCGTCGCCCGTATGCTTGCCACGCAACTCTCTCAGTTGTGGGGGCAGCAAGTGATCATTGAAAATAAGCCAGGAGGTAACACTCAAATCGCAGCGGATTACGTCGCAAAATCCGCCCCAGATGGGCACGTGCTTCTGATTGGCCCCGACGTCACCTTCACGGTCAATCCCCATTTGTATCAGAAACTATCCTACGACCCGGTGAAGAGCTTCGAGCCGATCAGCGGGCTCACCGTATTGCACCAGGCGCTCGTATTACACCCGTCAGTGCCGGCGAGGAATGTGCAGGAGCTTATCGCTCTCGCCAAGTCGAAGCCGGGAGAGCTTAACTACGGTACCTTCGGACTTGGCTCTGCGGGCCATCTCAACATGGAAGCCCTTCAAGTACAGGCTGGCGTGAAGATGATGCCGGTGCATTATCGAGGAGCGGCGCCGGCGTTCACTGACGTCCTTGCGGGGCACATCCAGCTGATGTTTGTAAGCTTCGGGTCAGCGCTCGAATCTTGGCAGGCGGGAAAGATCAAGATCGTAGGCATCGGTAGGGAACGGCGCTTATCGGAATACCCTGATCTGCCGACGATCGCTGAAGGCGGTTTGCCCGGCTTCGAGGCGAAGTCGTGGTTTGGCCTGTTCGCCCCAGGCGGCACGCCGCGGGATGTTGTGGTCAAGATCAACAGCGATGTCGCCCGAATCTTTGCAGATAGGACAGTGCGCGAGACGTTCCTGGCGCGCCAGTTCATGGAGCCTATCACTGGCTCTCCGGACACCTATGCGGACCTGATCCGTAACGACTCTCAGCGATGGGGGGAGGTCATCCGCGAAGCGAAGATCAAGATCGAATAGGCAGCGTCAGGGTAACCGTTAAGGCTGGCTTTGCTTCAAAGCCCGAATACCTGGCGCACCCAAGGAACAACCACGTTGGCAAAGATTTGGTCGTCCTTGACCGTGATTGATCTTCCCATGGTCTGACCTTCAGGATTGATCCAGGCATATTTGGGACTGCCGTGTTGGAGTAGAAGCAGCAGGTCCGAGAACGGAACTTGTGAGTCTTTTGCGCCGCCGATGATCAGCATCGGCGGAGTAGGCCTGGACAATAGGCCAGCATCGAGCAGCGATAGCGAAGGCATCATCGCGAATGCATCTTCCACGTTCTTCACGCCGAGCATGTGCAGCCGTGATGGTACGTAGTCGAAGAGGAATTCTTTCGTTCGAAAGGCCTTTTCTTGCCACTCGCGTTGAAAATAAAGATGAACCGGGCCGCTTTGAAACACTGCGCCCGAGAGCCGCGCTGCTTCGGTATACGCGGTGCGAGCCGACCAATAGCTTCCCCAGCTTTGACCGCGAACTACGATACGCGTTCCATCCACATCACGCCGCGCTAGCAGGTGGTCGATGACGGCTGACACCATTCGTTCGGCGCCAGGTTCAACACCAACGGGTGCGTCAGCCGCGCCAGGCATATCGATCGCCACCGCAGCGATACCATGAGCAAGAAATCGGCGAGCCTGTATGGCAACGGAATCCTTCCAGAGATCGCTACCACCTATATTAACAACGACAGGAGCCCGTGATGCATCCTCCGGCTTTTGTAGAAGAGCTTCGATATGACGGCCTTCAAATGGAATCCGTAATAATTCGATCTTGGGTGTAACAAGTTGCCCATAAGTAGAGAATGCAGCTTGAGCCTTGGAATAGGACTCACGCTTCTTTTCGGATGACATGACCGGCCAGCGACCAAGCGTATAGAGTCGCCAAGCTGCGAGATAATGCTGCGGGGCCTCGCGGCCTCCTGCTTTGGCGTGTTCAACATGACGGTCGCCTATCGACATCCATGCTGCGGCCCACTGATCCGGGTCGAGGCTGTCGATTTGATCGAGCGCGTCCCGGGCATCCTCGGCGGAAATGTCGAATACCGGATATGCACCGCGATTGGCGCGGGTCTGCGTTTCGGCTTTGAGTTCCTCCCACGTTCGAGTCTGCCATTTATGTTCGATCATAACGGGTCTGCGCCTCAGTCGATGACAGCATGATCTAGGTGAGGGGATGGCAAAAGTGCCGATCTCTGTTCTGCCCACAGCATCGGAAACCGCCTCAACAGGCCGTCCAACTGCAATCCCGCCGGCTGTCGTCCACCGAGGATCGCCTCGACAATGTCCGCCGCCAACGGCGTCAGTCGTAGCACGCGGCCGACGTAGGGCTCGTTGATCTTCTCGGCGGCGGCGCTCTCGCGAATGGTGGCGCGAGTGTGATTATCCAGGGAATGGATCGCGGGTTCCTACCACCACATAATGTTCATTGTCGCACATTCCGTGTTCCTCAATCGCCCATTCAATCTCCTCGGGGCCCGACGCTGAAGCACAGACGTGACAATCCGTCTGTGTGGCGGACAGCTGTCCGGCGTTACGGCAGCTTGAAAACCCCGCGCACGAAACCGGTCACCGCCTGCTGCACCTGCTGCGTCGCATCCGGATCGTGACCCATGTGCGGACCGAGAGCAACGCAGGCATCGGTGTAGACGAACGGTGCTCCAGTGGAGGCGTTGATCAGTACACCCTGCTCCTCCTTGATTTTGCAATTTCGCACACTCTGCGACTGTGGCGAGGCAGTTGCGGTCAACGGCCCGAGCGGGTTGTCGAAGCTGTGCGGTGCGTTCGGATATTCCGTCACCTGCACGTCGTGGCCGGCCGCGTTGAGCCGCCCCGCGTAAGCCTTGCAAAGGGCAACCGGATTGTAGTCATCCGGTGTGCCTGCGAAGATACGGATCGGTTTGTCAGCCGTGTCGGTGTCGCCGATAAATGTTGTTGCGCAGTCCGGATAGAATGGGATGTAGGCGGCGAACTCGACGCCCGACTTATTCCACATCTGATGGAAGCGCTTGAGGCTCGCATAAAGTGCCGCCTGCCCACCGCGTGAGAAGCCCATCAGCACGATGCGCTGTGGATCGACGCGAGGATGCTTCGCCACCACGTCGAGCGCGCGATAGATATCGAGGATGAAGTTCATCCGGCCTAGCTTGGCCTGATCAGTGCTGACCTGGACGAGTCCGCGCGCGGTGAAGCCATCGAGCGTGAAGGTTGAGATACCCATGGCGTTGAACGTGCGCGCCCACAGCTCGGTGTTGGCGCCCATGCCACCCGAGCCGTGCATCAGCACCACCACGGGTAGTCGGCCGTTGCCTTGCGCCACTCGCAGTTGACCCGCGATCACGGTGGGCCGGCCGTTGGCGTCGCCGGTGAGAAACTGCTTGTCGGTGAGGGTCAGGGTCTGGATGGCATGCAGCTCGGTCCGCGCTGCCATGTCTTTCGGCCCACTCTCGGCCAGCGCTAACGGCGAAGCCAGAACCAGCACGAATGCGGTAAAGATGCTATGGCGGATCATCGGCCCTCCCCGGGTACATAAAGTCGGGATTCTCAAGATGACTCCCGAACTGGAGTGAGTATTGCGGTTTCCGGCCTTCCGGCAAGACGGAAGCGAGGCTCGGACGTATTTCTCGTTGATCTTCCCGGTAGGGCAATCTAGCGAATGGCAGCGCAGCTGCCGCTCTCCAGCATGTCGCGCCAACGGATGGCCCGCGCGATCGCCTTGATCATCCGCCGCGTAATTGCTTGCGTTGCAGCTGTGTTCAGCTGGCCTCTGAGCGCACGAGCGATAGAAGCGCATCACCATAGCGCTCCAGCTTCTTGTCGCCGATGCCGGACACAGAACGCAATTGATCATGGTTTTGGGGGCGTGACGATGCGATGCCTTCCAAGGTAGCGTCATGCAAGACAACGTAAGCTGGCACACCCTGCTTACGAGCCATACCTGAGCGCCAATTACGAAGGACGCTGACGAGGGTTTCTTCCCCGTTCTTGTCGTAGGTATTGAATACCACAGGGGAACCGGGCGTGCGTGCGGCACCCGATTTTACTGTTTTGGCCTTGATGCCGCGCTTGCGAGGCGAATCCGTAGCTGTCTCTTCCCGTAGCATCACTTTGCTATCGCCTTTGAGCACGCTGCGCGCCGAGAGGCTAAGTTTCAATGCGCCAAAGGCCTCGGTGTCTGGCTGGAGGTGCCCTAGCGATACCAACTGGCGCACCACAGCGCGCCAGCGCTTGTCGTCCAATTCAGTTCCGACGCCGAAAACCGAAAGCTGGTCGTGCCCAAACTTCGCGACGCGCTCGGTAGAACGGCCCATGAGCACATCAATCAGGTGCAGTGCGCCGAAGCGCTGCCCAGTGCGGTACACGCAGGACAATGCCTTTTGCGCGACGATGGTGCCGTCCCAAACGCGGGGTGGAGATAGGCAGTTGTCGCAGTTGCCACATTTTGGTGACCCTAAAGCTTCTCCGAAATAATCAAGAAGACGCCCCCGTCGGCAACCAGCGGTCTCGCACAAACCTACTAGCGCATCGAGCTTTCTTACCGAGACGCGCTTGAATTCATCCGCCCCAGTAGATTGGTCGATCATGCGCCGCTGCTGTACGATGTCCGCTAGACCGTAGGTCATCCAGGCATCGGCAGGCTTGCCGTCGCGGCCAGCACGACCGGTCTCCTGATAATAGGCCTCAATGCTTTTGGGCAAATCGAGATGCGCAACAAAGCGCACATCTGGTTTGTCTATTCCCATGCCGAAGGCAACGGTCGCAACGATAACCACGCCATCTTCATTGATAAACCGATCTTGGTTTAAGGCGCGTACGGATGCGTCCATGCCGGCATGATAGGCAAGCGCGTCGATGCCAGCTTTTGCAAGCGAAGCAGCCGTGTCGTCCACCTTGGCTCGCGATAGGCAGTATACGATGCCGGCATCGCCAGCGTGGCGCTCGGTAATGAAGGCTTGGAGTTGTGATCGGGCATTCTGTTTCTCAATGATCTCATAGCGAATATTGGGCCGATCAAAACTCGCGATGAAGCGGGGCGCGCCGTCAAGATTCAGGCGGGTAACGATCTCGCTGCGGGTGAGTTCGTCTGCCGTGGCAGTGAGCGCGATCCGCGGTACATTCGGAAAGCGCTCTGCGAGTACCGACAGCCCCATGTACTCCGGGCGAAAATCGTGTCCCCACTGCGACACGCAATGCGCCTCGTCGATCGCGAACAGCGCGAGCCGCGCACGCGAGAGCAGGTCTAGACAGCGCGGCGTCAGCAACCGCTCTGGTGCGATGTAGAGAAGGTCTAGATCGCCGGAGAGCAGGCTTTGTTCAACCGCGGAAGATTCGTCCCAGGAGAGCGTGGAGTTCAGCACCGCGGCCTTGACCCCGGCATCGAGGAGTCCTGCGACCTGGTCGCGCATCAGCGCAATCAGCGGCGAGACTACGATGCCGCAGCCCTCGCGTAACAACGCTGGCAATTGGTAGCAGAGCGACTTGCCCCCTCCGGTGGGCATCAGCACTAGACAATCTCCGCCGCCCGCGACATGCGTGACGATCTCCTCCTGGGCGCCTCGGAAGGCAGGCAGGCCGAAGACGGTGTTCAGGACGGAAAGAGCGGTGGGGGCTATATTCCGCCTCAAGTTGAACGTTGAGCCGAGGATGAAATGATTACGCGGGGATTTTGGAGTTCAACTGAAGAAAATCGAATCGTAAGCTTTTTACACCGCCCTAAGGGGATCGCAAAAGTGCCGATCTCTGGTCTGCCCACAGCACCGGAAACCGCCGCAGGAGGTTCTCAAGTTGCAGGTCCGCCGGCTCCCGTCCAGCCAGAATTGCTTCGACCATATTCGGCGTCAGCGCCTAAGCTGCAGCGCATGGCCCCTCTTGACTTAGTCCACGGAGGAAACGAGACATTTGGCTCTTGTTGCGAATCTTAATGGACTTCGAATGGGCCGCTACAAAGACTACCGTGAGCCCAAGCGCCGCGGTTATGACGACGACTTTATTTCCAACGATCGAGCGGCCGGGGGGCGGCCTAATTATCCGAGCCCGGGCCCGAGCCCGAGCGCGGCACAGGCATCGGCACCGGTCGATGCTGTCGTTAAAAGGTTCAATGCCGAGAAGGGCTTTGGATTTGTCGCCTTGGTCGGCGGATCTGAGGCATTTATGCACATTCGTCAGTTGGAGACAGCAGGACATAGCAGCGTGCCGGAGGGGGCTCGCGTCAAGGTCCGAATTGGCCAAGGGCAGAAAGGCCCCGAGGTCACCGAAGTGATTGAGGTGGACACAAGCACAGCTCAGGTGACGAGCACGACG
>JAPLPD010000254.1 GCA_026400395.1 Alphaproteobacteria bacterium
ACCGCCAAAATGGCCATCCTGATTGTCGCGGAGTTCTCATCCAGATTGTCGCGCTACAGCCACACGTGTGCAATCGACCTCCGACATCGCCGGAAAGGCGGTGCGGTCATGATGCGCCCCAACAACCAGAAGCGCCCGGGCAAGAATGACAGTGATTAGGTCGAAGTCCACGGCCCGCGTATCGTTAGCCTGCTTCTCAACCGGATTCAGATACGCGACCGGCGAGAATCTAATGAGGACGCGATCAATGATCTTGCGGTGTCGATGCGCGACATCGGCTTGATCTATCCGATCAACGTCGGCGTCTCAGGCTAGAACGAAACCGGTAAGATTATCTACTCGGTTTACGGCGGAACCAACCGCTGAAAGGCCGCCCTGAAACTGGGCTGGAAGAAGATCAACGCTATTGTCCTCAAAGGCGATAAGGACGAACTCCGACTTTATGAAATCGCCGAGAACATCTTTCGCAACGACCCGATTGCACTTGAGTTCGCCGAGTTGACCACCGAGTACGTTGAAATCGTAACCCGAAAGGCTGTGCACGATGCACACCCTGGCGGTCAGCAGCCTCACGACAAAGGCATTAGTCAGGCTGCAAAAAAACTGCACATCACACGAGAGAAGGTCCGACGTTCGCAACTGATCGCCGGGATTTCACAATCTGCGAAAGACGCCATCAAGGAGGCGAAACTCTGAGGCACTCAGAAGTATTTGCTTGAGATCGCAAATAAGAAGACGCCCGAAGACCAACTGGCAACCGTTGCCGAAGTCGCGAAACGGCCGTTCCAATACCATTGAACGAGTTTCGAGCGATTGGCGTCATGCTCCCAATCGTTTCCGATGTCCGCCAAAATCGCAGCAAGCGGGACGATCTGAGACTGATATGGGAGATCGAAAATCCGATGAATATGGAGCATGTGTAGGAATTTTGCGGCCTGCACGAAGCCACGTTCTACTTGGGTCTCATATTTCTTGTTGGCTTCCAAAGGAAGGTTGAGCAGTGCTTGCCGGTTTCCCGAAACAGCGGGAAGCTCTTTTCCCAGTTTCCCTTCGGCTTCAGCTATTCGCCGACGGCGCGCGCCCCTATAACAAGGGTAAGCTGTGCGGCAACGCGGGCAGCGTCATTCCTTTCGCAAGAACGAAGGCAGAGCGCGTGGCGAACAACGACCAGCGGCTCTCGCTCGAAGAGCGTTACACCGATCACGAAGGTTACGTGACTGCAGTGCGCAAGGCCGCAGCCGCTGCAGTCGCTCAGAAATTCTTATTGCCGAAGGATGCAGATACGCTGATTGCCGCCTCACAAGCGAGCGGTGTGTTGAAGTAGTATCGCAATCCCGAACCGCAGAAACAGTGACGATCCGGCCAATGCGAAGTCAGCATTTGAGCCGAATATTTGGGCAATCACAGCAATGTCGGCTCATAGCACGTTTCGGACGTCCAGCGATTCCGCTGTTCGGTCGCGATGAGGTAGATGGGGTAATCGGCCGGCAGCTTGTGGATAGCTGAAGATTTTGGGTGCTGCACTTCGGGCTGATGGTGAAACGAGGTCCGAAACGCAATTCCTATCATTGCTGGGGCCCGAACAACGCTATCTCGCGTTCCGCGCGGAATACGTTCGAGTAGAGACTGGCAACCCACTCGCGGCCGCTCGACGTGACGTTGAGGTAGCGGATCGCGGTCTGCACATAAGGCGCGATACTCTTCCAGTAGAATTGCGGGTATTTATCCACCAGGTCCGCCGGCGTTCCATAGCCGAGCTGACGGTTGAGGCCCGCCTCCTCGAATTCATAGTACAGGGCATTCGCCTTGCGGATGTAGAGCGGATCGCCGAGCTGTCCGATCAGATCGGCAGCGCGCAGCAGCGCCGCTTCCTCGTCGATCTGCTCCACCTTCGCCGGCATGCTGCTCGGGAAACGCGAGCCCTCGACCGCCCGTGCAATGCGGGCAGCGTCGAGCTGGTCGATGCCCTGGATGCGATCCATGACGAACAGCTTGGAGCGATCGACATGATGGGGAAGCAGCACGGCGTCGGATGAGCCGCGGGGCGGTTTGACCTTGTCGCCGGCAGCATTGATCACATAACCGTCGGCATCGTCGTTGGGGAGAATTCCGCGGACGTAACCAATGTCATGAGTAAGACAGGCGATGATCAAATGCGAATAGTCGGCCGCCGTCATGTGAGTCTGCAGCGCCCGGCCCCGGAGAATGTCATGGCCGGCGAGCGTGACCAGCATTGTGTGTTCGGCGTTGTGGTAGAGCGCATCGCTGGTGCCGATGCACTCGATCGCGATCCTCGCAATCGATGGGACCAGCTCTGTCAGACGCGCCTCCGAGACCCCGAATCGTCGCTCCATGTAATTGGCGAGAAACGAGCCAAGCGCTTCGGCTGCGAGTTCCGGAACCGTGATCACGGCGGGCCATCCTCCTGGAAAAACGCGAAAGTGGAGGCCCTAAGGAGCAGCCCACTTTGCTGTTATACCATCCGATCCGTCGTGTCCCGAAGCCGCTTTGACTTTTCTTTAGTCTAACGATGCGCCCTGAAAATTCCGGCGGAGCGGGCGTATCCAGGGTTGAATCCGGACCTGATGCTTCCCCTGACGAACGACGCTATTGAGACAAGGCAAAGATATTCAGCTTGCTGTTCGAGCTGCGGGCAAACGCGATTCCACTGGTTTAGAGGGCTACCCCCCTTCCCGAACGGGGGTGTTGCAAAGTATTATGAACCGTCCGGAGCCTGTGGGGGGCCGAGGGGGGTTATATGGGGCGGCTGGAATTCGCCAGCATTCTCGCCACGCCGACACTGGAGCCGTTTGCCGTACCGCGCAGCAGCGCGCCTGCGGGAATGGCCGATCCGCGGCCGGTGGCCCTTCTCTATTCATCGCCCGCTAAGCCTTCCAGCGCGCTCGGATAGGAAGGTTACGCTTGCAAATCGATACGGACGATCCATCGGCCATGTTGAGGTACGAGGCCGAAACCGAGCTTCGGCACCTGCGCCAGACGATCCATGCCCTGCGCCAGGAGTTGGAGCAGCGGCAGTCCGACGGGGCTGAAAACGTCCAGCGGGCCATTGCCGCGTCCCAGGGCGAAATCATCCAGCTCAAGAAGACGGCAGCCGCGCTCAGAGACGCCCTGGAAGCAAAACAGGTCGAAAAGGACGAGGCGGTCCAGCGCGCCCTCGCCGAATCACAGGGTGAGATCAGGCAGCTTCGCAGCACCGCCGGCGCGCTTCGCGATGAACTAGAGGCTCTTCAGAACAGCAAGCAGGAGTCGGTGCAAAAGGCCATTGCCGAGTCCGCAGGCGAGATCGTCGTCCTCAAGAGCACGGCAACCGCCCTCAGGGAAAGCATGGAAACGCTCAAAGGCAACTACGAAGAAAAGATCCAGGAAATGGAACGCCACGCCCGCGACGAGCAAAAGCAGCTTCAGAACACCGTTTCCGCCCTGCGCGCCGAGATGGAGAAGAGCCATGGACGGTAACTCTCAGCCAAAACCGGCTCAGCGGGAAGAAAACGGCGGTTCGGCCGGTAGCACAGCCACAGCCCAGCCCAGGAGCCGAAAGCTCCCTTCGGCCAAGGCAAGGACCCGGTCGAAGAACATATCCGCCGGCGCCACGGCAATTCTTGGCCTCGCCGCCATGGACAAGAAGCTCGTTCGTGCGGAGATGCTGCTCAGCGTTTCGCGCGAGGTCGCCGGGATTGAAAACCTCGATGACATTCTCGAAAAGCTTGTCGAGTTCACGTCGCGCGAGACCAATTGCGAGCGCGCCACTCTGTTCCTCAACGACGACCAGACCGGCGAGCTCTATTCGCGGGTTGCCCAGGGCGAAAACCGCCGTGAA
>JAPLPD010000035.1 GCA_026400395.1 Alphaproteobacteria bacterium
CGCGCCGTCTCCGCAACCCCGGCCAGCTCCGACGGCGCGAGCGCTACCGGCCGAACCCGCCGCTCAAAGGGGTCCCTTTTGGATGCCGATAAGGGGTCCCGATCCAACGCCGATTGACAACCTCGATCAATCTGCCGGCGTCGAAGCGATGATTCAACGTTATTCCGCCGCGATGGAGGGGCGCGCACATGAGGCAGCCCAATGCGCCCGCAGGAACGAGCGTACTTGGCGAACGGCAAGCGGTATCCGCTCCTTCGGCTCCTTCCATGGAAAGATGCTGACTTCAGCGTTCGGCGCCAGCATCGCGGCCTCCATTGCGACGGCGTACGGATGCGATGGGACGTCGTCCGGCAGGATAAGCACGGGAGTCTGGCAGTTGCGTACGAAATCGCGCGTCACGGTGAATACGAAGTCAGGGTTGGTGCGGTACATTTTAATTAGGAACCTGTCGACCATTTCCGCCGTGAACTCCGGGTGTGTTTTGGTGAGTTCCGAACCCCACCCCTTCATGTTGTTCTCGTAGAAGTGGTCGCGATTTTCCGGACGCGAACCACTGGGCTGCGCCAGTACGGCTGCGACAACGCGATTGGGCGCCCTTTTCAGGAGATTCCAGATGAAGGGGCCGCCGATGCAAAAGCCCAACACCATGAATTTATCGATGCCCAGATGATCCATCAGTCCGATATGGTCGTCGGTGTAGGCGTCCCACGGATGGTCGACGTCGAGCGGACCGGACGATTGACCGCCGTTGGCGTTGCGTAGATCCGCAGCGATACAGCGGTACTCCGCCTTGAACTCATCGATCGGATTAAAAGGCGAACTGCTGCCGCCGAGGCCGGCAATCGTCGAGTTCAATCCGCCGCCGGAGATGATCAGCAATGGCGTGCCTGAACCGGCCTCTTCATAGTGGATCCGAACGGTGCCTTTTTCATAGAAGGACATGGCTACTCCCTTTACCGCGTTATGTTAGGCGACAACGCGCGGTCATGTAATATGCACCGCGTGGAATTGTGTGGGAGGCAATGAATGGGGCAGCTTGTCGATGGCGAATGGAATGATGAAAATCTCCTCGTTCAACACGATGCCAAGGGGCTTTATTTCAAACGCGATTCTGTCTTCCGCGGGCGAATAAGCAACGACGCCAATTCCGAGTTTCCGGCCGAGCGCGGCAGATACCATTTGTATTGCGCGGTAGCTTGTCCTTGGGCGCACCGCGCCACGCTGATGCGCACGCTCAAAAACCTTGAGCCCTTCGTAACGCTGACCAACACCTTCCAAGAGCCGGGCGGGCAGGGATGGTCGTTCGGAGAAGAGGGCTACGTGGTGCCCGGGACCGATCGGCGGGTGCGATGGCTTCACGAGCTCTATACGATTGCCGATCCGGCTTGCACGACGCGCGTTACCGTTCCGACACTCTGGGATGCGAAGGCGCGCCGGATCGTCAATAACGAATCTTCCGAAATCATCCGGATGTTCAACACGGCATTTTCCGGTATCGCGCAGGCGTCGCCGGACTATTACTCCGAACATTTGCGCGCTGACATTGACGCCACAAATGCGCTTGTCCTTAAAGGCGTCAACAATGCCGTCAACGGCTGCGGCTATTCGATCTCGCAGCAAGCCTACAACAACTCCATCAAGTTGTTGTACGAGACGCTGGATAGTCTGGAAGTGAGGCTCTCGAAACAGCGCTACTTGTGCGGCGATACCGAAACCGAAGCCGATTGGCGGCTCTTTCCAAGCCTGGTGCGTTTCGACCCCTGTTATTATGTGGGCTACAAATGCAACCTGCGCCGTCTTGATGAATATCCCAGTCTTTCAGATTATCTTCGCGAGCTTTACCAGACCCCGGGCATAGCCGAAGTCTGCGACATCGACGGTATGAAGCAGGGAGTGTTCAACGCGGCCGGACCTGTAGGTTCGAACGGGATCGTCCCCATAGGTCCCACGGTCGATCACTCGCGGCCGCATGACCGCGCTCGGCTCATTCGGCGCATTTGAATGCGGTGAGGATGTGCCTGAACCGCGCGCCGCGCGCCGCGCGTGGTTGCCGCCGCGGGCTCTCCACATGTGGCATCGCGGCATCGGCGTCGGTGGAGGAGCCGCGGTGAATTGATCCAGATCATAGAACGTTTCGGTCGTCTGGCTGCCTGATCGGGTACCCGTGATGGAGTGAGATTGACGTCCAAGATCGTGCTGGGGCTTGGGACTGCGGATTCCCGTGATTGCGGACAGTGATTCCGATCGATCCCGGACACGATTCCTGTGATCTCGGACAGCGGCTCCCATCGACGGCTTCATGGGGTCACGATGACTGCTTGTCGTCAAGGCCGGCGCGCTTGGCGGTAG
>JAPLPD010000210.1 GCA_026400395.1 Alphaproteobacteria bacterium
CACAGCTCAGGTGACGAGCACGACGGGGCGGCGCTCTGTCCCTAGCTCATCTTCGCAACGTCAGCCCGACGTTGGATCGACCGAGGAAAGCGTCGGTTCCGTCAAATGGTACAACGCCACTAAAGGGTTTGGATTCATAGGGCAGGATAGCGGTGGCAAGGATGTTTTCGTCCACGCGAAAACGCTCGAGCGTGGCGGGCTGAGCGGGTTGGCGGAGGGGCAGCGTGTACGGATGCAAGTCGGTCAAGGCCAGAAAGGGCCGGAGGCTCGATCGATCGAACTCCTGGACTGAACAACTGTTTACTCACCTAAGATTTACCGCTGCTCCTGCCACCCCACCGCAAAACCGCCGCAGCAGGTCCTCAAGCTGCAGTTCCGACGGCTGCCGCCCATTCAGAATCGCCTCGACTATGTCCGGCGCCAGCAACGTCAGCCGCAGCACCCGCCCAACGTAGGTCTCGTTGATCTTCTCGGCGTTGGCGATCTCCCTGATTGTCGCGTACTCGCCACTCTCCAGCATTTCGCGTCAGCCGAACGCCCGGGCGATCGCCTTGACCATGGTGTTGTCGATAGGCAAGCATCACCGCTTGTTAACTGCTCATTGCCATTCTGCCGGCCGAACGAATCTTGGGGCGACGAGTGAGCGCGGAAGCACTGAAGCCGAGTTATTATAGTCATATTGGTGAAGTCGTCGAAATGCGATTGATCTTGTGAGCCCGTTTGGAATCTACCGCTAACCAGTCAACCCGTAGATTGTAGCTGTATGGAAATGCCGTCTGATATCGATCCTCTTGATTACACCCTTGCCATCAAGAACAAGGGAGAGCCGACCAAACCCTGGCGTTGGGAAATTTATTTGGCGGGCAAAAGCAAGCCGCTGCGTCAATCTGAATGTTTCGCGACCATGTCGGAAGCGACCCGTGCGGGGAAAGCGGGATTGGCGGAGCTGCGAGCCAACGTAGCTGCGTGACGAAGGCTCTCCTCGCCCTCATGATTGGCACCCGGCGGTGAACGCCGTAATGGCCGGTATGGGATGTTGGTCTGGCGGGTGACGAAAACGGACGCGGCTTATACCGTCAGGTCGTCTTCGTCTTGAACAACGTCTCTCAGTAGCCCAGTAGAGAGCGTGACCTTGCGGCGCTCAAGGTAATGGGAGGTTGGGGATTCGATCGGGGCCTCGCGAGCCTTTTCGAAAAGCGCCTGACCTGCTTTTCCGCCGAATGTTTCCAATTCGTGTTGCTCGCAGCTCGTTGCTATCGCCAGTCCAATGGAACGTAGGTGCGCACGCTGATAACAATACAGTGCGAGCATTGCTCGAGTTTCAACGGGGACGGTCGCAACCAATTCATGTAGTCCGTGCGAATTGGCTCTATAGAGTTGGCCGAGAACGTCCTCGGGTACGGGGCAATGTTCTTCCTTCGGGATAGAAGGTCGTGCTGGCGGCATCGATGCTCCTCCAAATAGAGCATCGGCCATGACGCGTTAATTCTTCGTGAACCTTAATTAGGCGCGCGGCGAAAGAAACGATCCTTGCGTTGCCCACTCCACCGGAAACCGTCGCAGCAGGTGATCAAGCTGCAATCCCGCCGGCTGCCGTCCACCCAAGATCGCCTCAACGATGTCCGGCGCCAGCAGGGTCAGCCGCAGGACGCGGCCGACGTAGGTCTCGTTGATCTTCTCGGCGTCAGCGATCTCGCTGATAGCAACGCGGGTGCCGTTCTCCAGTATCTGGCGCGAGCGGTTTCCCTGAGCGGCCGCCTTGACCACGGTGTTGTCGATGGGGCGGGCGCCGTTACGGCATGGAGGAATCAAGCAGGCCCTGAGGCCGGTTGTCATTCCTGCGAGCACGCGATCAGGTCGCCATCTCGGCGCGGTTCGCTCCGATTGCGACGAATTGCTGGACCCCTAAAATGCCTCCATTCAGTCCATCTACCTGGTCTCAAGCCGCTCGGCGGTCTTATCGGATATCCCAGGTCTGCCGGTGGTATCGGCTTGGTCGATCAGTCTGCGGAGGTAGTCTCCAGCGGTAGTGGCGGGATAGCGCAACGGCCGCTCGGCGGTGACGCATGTATCCAGAGTCTCGATCACCGACGCATGATGGGGAGATGCGAAGAACGGGATAGAGATTCGGGCAACACCGCTGACATTTGCGGCGCGATGCAGCGTCGATGTGTAGAGATCGTTGGTCCACATCGCGGTGAGGTCCCCGATGTTCACGACGAACGTATTCTGCCGCGGCGGAACGTCGATCCAAGTCCCAGCCGAATTTCGCACCTGCAGGCCGCCGAGAGAGTCCTGGGACAGGAGGGTGAAGCCGCCGTAGTCGGTGTGCGGCGAGAAGCTCCATTGGCTACGCGAAACCGCAGCATCACTCAGCGGCGGATAATAGTTGAGCATCGTATTATAGGCCATCTGCGCATAAAACGGCTCGAAGTGGGCCTCTGGCTTGCGTAGACTCATCGCAAATGCGCGAGACAGAGCGCGGGCAAGGTCGACCCTGAGCAAGTTATGGTTCTGCATAAAAGAAGAAAAACCAGGAACGACAGTCTCTTCCGGCCAGCAAGAGTCGGCATCGGCCGCATTGCTTGTCTTGCGGACCATGATGAACCGTTCTTTGATGTCGGCTGATTCCTCGGCTGTGGCGTCCGGATTTAATCCCCCGATTCGTACAAAGCCGGTGCCGCCAGATTTCTCTGAGCGATAGCGCATCTTCACGTCGAGCGGCAGTTCGAAGAAGCGATGCGCATGTTCGACTGCACGGTCAAGTTCGCCAGCCGGGAATCCGTGCCCCGTCAGGTAGAAGAAGCCGACATCGATACACGCCTTCCTCAAGGCTTCCGCCGTGTCAGCCTTGCTGGTGTCGTCGCCGCACAGGAAAGGCGAAATGTCGATGACCGGTATTTCCTTGATCGCTTCGCGCTTCTCGGAACTCTGCATGTTAGGCACCCACGCTTCCGCAGTCTGATTTCGATTGAAAAAAACCTTGGCTGCTGGTCCGCGACCTATTCGGACCGGCGTGGCGCTAATTGCTTTTGGGCATACCGTTGCTTTTGATGACCTTGCCCCACTTCGCCATGTCCTCGACCAACCGCGCGGTCACCGCATCGGGCGTGCTGGCTTTCATCTGCATGCCCATAAGTCTCGACTTCTGCTGGATTTCATCGGCGCCGATAACGTCATTGATCGCACGATTGAGCGTGTTGATGACGTCGGGCGATGTTCCCTTGAGGACTGCAAGGCCGTTCCAGCTTTGCACGATATAGCCCGGCAATCCGCTCTCGATGGCCGTGGGTCGGTCCTTGAGGTATGACGCGCGTTCAAGTCCGGCTGAGGCGAGCACGAATGCTTTGCCGTCGCTGATTACCCCTGAGAGGCCGGAATAGAAGTCGAATGCCGCGTCGATATCGCCGCGCAGCAGTGCGGTCGCGATTTCCGGAGAAGTCTTGTAGGGAATGACGCTGAGCTTGATGCTCGCCATCTCCGCCAACAAGATCGCACCGAGGTGCTGCGTGCTGCCGGGGGTGGTGGTTCCGACATTGAGCGGCTGCTCAGAACGCCGAGCCTTATCGATGAAAGCGGCGAGAGTGTTGACCTGTGGGTCGGGGCGAGTGGCGATCAATAGATCAAAATACGATGTTATGGAAATCGGCTTGAAGTCGGCAAGGATGTCATATGGAAGATTCGTAAACAGCGACGGACTGATCGGATTGTGGTTGCCGACCAGCATGATCGTATATCCGTCCGCCGGGGCAGACATCACGCTCTGTGCCGCCAAGATTGCCCCAGCGCCCGGCCTATTCTCGACGACGATCTGCTGTTTAAGCTGTACGCGCATCTTCTCGCCAAGAAGGCGCATTCCGACATCGGCTACACCGCCTGCCCCGTATGGCATTACAAGGCGGATCGGCCGTTCCGGATATTGCGCTTGAGCAATGGCGGCGCTGGGCAGCACAGCGCAGAACATGATCGCCGCAATGATGGATGACGTCGTGAACCGGGGCGCTGCAGCCTGCGCAACAGCGCGCGAAGGCGAAGCCAGTATTTGGTATTGTTCCATCGTCGCCTCCTGACGGTGATCAATCGCCGTCTCGCCGCGACCGTAGCTGTTCTGAGTTCCTCGTTCCAGTATGCGCTCTCGAGTAGAAAGCCGCTATCACCCTGGTCCCGTATTTCAGGCAAGGCCAGCGCCGGAAGGTCGGCGGTACTTAGGCGAGGAGATTGGACTGCCTCGCACCGGTTGCACGCCCGTCCTGAGTTCTCATAAATGCAATAAGGCTTGGGTTACCTTGGGAGGGCCAAACGATGGCAGGAGACTACGATTATATCATCGTCGGTGCGGGATCAGCGGGGTGCGTTCTTGCCAACCGGCTAACTGAGGACTCTGCCACTCGCGTACTACTGTTGGAAGCCGGCGGCCGCGACATACATCCTTACATTGGCGTCCCGCTGGGATGGGGCAAGATGTACGAGAAGCACATGTTCGACTGGGGGTATGAAACTGACCCCGAGCCGGAGCTTGCGGGACGCTCAATTGAGGCCTTCCGAGGCAAGGTGCTTGGCGGATCGTCAACGGTGAACGTGATGACGTACACGCGCGGCCACCCCGGCGACTACGACCGCTGGGCGCAGAAGGGCGCAACCGGCTGGTCCTATGTAGACGTGCTTCCATATTTCCGCCGGTCTGAGACCTGGGAGGGCGGCAGCAATGCTTATCGGGGCGGCAACGGGCCGCTCGGCGTCGAATATTCCAAGAAGCCCGACCCGATTTTCGCCGCCTGGGCAGAAGCGGGGCGTGCCGCCGGCTACCCGATCACTGAAGACTATAACACCCCGCAGCAGGAGGGCTTTGGTCGTGGCCAACACACCATCAGCAATGGGCGTCGGGTGTCGGCCTCGACGGCTTATCTGCGGCCGGCGCGGCGGCGGACGAATTTCAAGATAGAGACGGGCGTCCATGTCCATCGCGTGTTGCTGGATGGGAAACGTGCAGTCGGCGTTGACTACCTAAAGAATGGGAAGCTGACTCGCGCGCATGCGGGCGAGGTGATCCTCTCCGCCGGTACCTTTAATACCCCGCAACTTCTTATGCTTTCCGGCATCGGACCTGCAGCCCATCTACGCGAGCATGGCATAGCGCCGGTCGTTGATCTTCCGGTCGGCCGCAATCTGCAGGACCACCTTGCGCTGTGGTGCCTTTACGAACGCCCCGCCGGAGGCGACTTTAGAGAGGACATGCGGTTCGATCGCATGACGGTGGCGATGCTCGCCGCGTATGTTTGGGGAGTCGGCCCGGCGACGCGGTTACCCGGAGCCTTGCATGCTTTCGTCAAGACCCAGCCAGAACTCCCGGTTCCGGACATTGAGTTTATGTTCCGGTCCACCTCGATGAGCCCACATCTCTGGTTTCCTGGTATCAAGCCCCGCTTTGCGGATGGCACCGGCATTCGGCCGACACTGCTTCACCCGGAAAGCCGCGGCGAGGTGCTGCTCCGGTCCACCGATCCCATGGCGGCGCCGCGTCTGGTCTTCAACTTCTTCTCAGCTCCTAACGACTTGCCGACCCTTCGAGAAGGCGTAAAACGCGCACGCGAAGTCGCCGCGCAAGCGCCACTCAAACCTTTCATCGGCAAGGAACTGACGCCGGCGGATGCGGGTAGAACCGACGCCGACATCGAGGCTTGGATCCGTCGGACGGCGATCACCGCACACCATCCCTGTGGGACCTGTGCGATGGGAAAGGACGAACGCAGCGTTCTCGATCCGCAATTGCGTGTTCGTGGCATTGACGGGCTTCGTGTGGTGGACGCCTCGGCAA
>JAPLPD010000359.1 GCA_026400395.1 Alphaproteobacteria bacterium
GCTCCACGACAATCAAATCACGCGTCACGAAAATATCGCTTGCGTTATCGTCGCGCCGCGACAATCATCTCCTCGCCGCGACCGCCAAAATGGCCATCCTGATTGTCGCGGAGTTCTCATCCAGATTGTCGCGCTACAGTCCGCACCATTTCGCTGTACGGGCTGTCGGATGTGAAGCTGCAGTTCACCTTTGATTACACTTATGAGGAGGCGCTGCAGCAGGTCCTCAACCGCCTCTCGCAGTTGCCGCCGTTGCTGAACAACGCGCAGCCGCAGATTTCCCCGGTCAGCCCGATCGGCGAAATCTACCGTTACAAGCTGGTCGGGCCTCCCGGCACCACGGTGCTCGATCTCAAGACCTTGCAGGACTGGGTTCTGCAGCGCCGGTTTCGCGCCGTGCCGGGCGTCATCGACGTCACCGGCTGGGGCGGCAAGACCAAGACCTACGAACTGCAGATCGACGTCAACAAGCTCATCGCCTATGGCATCACGCTGCCGCAGATGTTGCAGACGCTGAACAACAGCAACATCAACGTCGGCGGCAGCACGATCAACATCGGCCCGCAGGTGGCCGTGGTCCGCGGCGTGGGTCTGATCCGCTCGCTGGACGAGATTCGCAACACGATGATCACTCAGGCCGCTGGCGTGCCGGTGATCGTCAACGATGTGGCGACGGTGGTGCTGTCCAATCAGCCGCGGCTTGGCATTGCCGGCAAGGACAACGACGACGACGTGGTGCAGGGCATCGTGCTGATGCGGCGCGGCGAAAAAAGCATGCCGACGATCCAGCGCGTTCAGCGCGAGGTCGAGCGGATCAACAGAAGCAACATCCTGCCATCCGGGGTTCGTATCGAGCGGATCTACGACCGCAAGGATCTGATCGACATCACCACTTCGACCGTGCTGCACAACATGGTCATCGGCATCGCGCTGATCTTCTTCCTGCAATGGACGTTCCTTGGCAATCTGCGCAGCGCCGTCATCGTCGGCATGACCATCCCGTTCGCGTTGTTTTTCGCGGTCGGGATACTGGTCATGCGCGGGGAATCCGCGAATCTGCTGTCGGTGGGGGCGATCGACTTCGGGCTCATCGTCGATGCCACCGTCATCATGGTGGAAAGCATATTCCGGTGGTTGAGCGGCCACGGGAATGAGGAGGCGACCGAAGAGGCGATCCGGACGCTTCCCCCGGCCGGGTTGCACGGCAAACGGCTGGCGATTTTTCACGCGGCGTCGGATGTGAATCGTTCGATCTTTTTCGCAGCGGGCATCATTATCGCGGGGTTCATTCCGCTGTTCACGCTGAGCGGCGTCGAAGGGCACATCTTCGGCCCGATGGCGCAGACTTATGCCTATGCGCTGGCCGGTGGGCTGATCGCGACCTTTACTGTCACGCCGGCGCTAAGCGCGCTGATCCTGCCCGACCACGTCAAGGAAACCGAGACAATCGTCGTGCGGGCGCTGCATCGTGTTTACACGCCGATGCTCGGCTTCTCGATCCGGCACAAGGCGATCACCATTTGTTGCGCGGTCGCTCTGCTCGCGGTGGCGGGCCTTGCGGTGCGCTCTCTGGGGCTGGAGTTTCTGCCCAAACTCGAGGAGGGCAATCTCTGGATTTGCGCGACGCTGCCGTCCACGATCTCGCTGGAGGAGGGCAACACCTACGTCAACCGGATGCGCCGGCTGGTATCGACATTCCCGGAGGTGGAGTCCGTTGTGTCGCAGCAGGGACGCCCCGACGATGGCACCGACGCCGCGGGCTTTTTCAACGCCGAATTGTTCGTGCCGCTCAAGCCGACCAGCGAATGGCGCCCCAAGGTCGACAAGGATGTGCTGACCAACGAAGTGCTGGGCAAGTTGCAGGCCGAATTCCCAGGTGTGGAGTTCAATTTTTCGCAATATCTGCAGGATAACGTGGCCGAAGCCGTGTCCGGCGTGAAGGGCGAGAATTCGATCAAGCTGTTCGGCAACGACCTGCAGGTCATTTCGGATACAGCCAACAAGATCAAATCGGTGCTGTCCTCGGTCCAGGGCGTCACCGACCTCGCGGTGTTCACCTCGCTCGGACAGCCGACGGTGCAGATCGATATCGACCGCAAGCGCGCGTCCCGTTACGGCCTGAGCCCAGGCGACATCAACGCAACGATCAAGGTGGCGATCGGCGGCGATTCGGCCGGCGAATTGTACGAGCCGAATAGCGACCGGCATTTTCCGATTGTCGTCCGGCTGGCGCCCGAATTCAGGAAAAGCCTGGACGACATCCGCAACCTCAAGATAGCGGTGCAGAATCCCACTCCTCCGGCACAGACGGCCGGCGGCGCGCCGCAGCCGGCGGGTGGCTTGGTGCAGATTCCGCTGACCGACGTCGCCTCGGTTAATCTGCTGACCGGCGCGTCCTACATCTACCGCGAGCAGCAGCAGCGCTATCTGCCGATCAAGTTCAGCGTGCGCGACCGCGACCTCGGCGGCGCGATCCAGGAGGCTCAGGCGAAGATCGAGGAACAGGTGCCGTTGCCACCGGGACTGCGGATGGAATGGGTCGGAGAGTTCGGCAACCTGCAGGACGCCATCGCGCGCCTTAAGCTGGTGGTTCCGCTGAGCTTGGTGATGATAGCGATGCTGCTGTGGATCAATTTCGGTTCATTTACCGACACGTTGCTCGCCATGAGCGTGATCCCGATGGCGATCGTCGGCGGCGTGCTTGCCTTGTTCGTGACTGGAATTCCATTCAGCGTTTCCGCGGCCATCGGCTTCATCGCGCTGTTCGGGATCGCCGTGATGGACGGCATCATCGTCCTGTCGCAGTACAACAATCTGATCGACTCCGGCCTGGAAAGAACCGCGGCCGCCCTCCGCACCGGCGCGCTGCAGATGCGCCCGGTTATGATGACCTGTATCATCGCCGGCGTCGGATTGTTCCCTGCGGCCATGTCCTCGGGAATTGGGTCGCAGGTCCAAAAGCCGCTGGCGGTGGTCGTCGTCGGCGGAATGATGCTGGCACCCATCCTGATCCTGGTGATTCTGCCGGTTCTGATTCTAATGTTTTCGCGCCGCAGGAATACGCGCGCCCCGGACTAACCGGGGTGTCGGATCAGGCGAAGACGGTTCGCGCGCTCGCTTTTCGAATGGTGGCCCGGTACGCTCCCCCGATAGTCAGGCGGGGGCGACATGATTCGTAGTTTGATATCGACGTGTCTGTCGCGGCGTCCGCTGGTGCTGATTGCATTCGCGGCTTTTCTAGCCATCGGATTCGGCGCGTTCCGCGCCATGAACATCGAGGCCTATCCCGACCCGGCGCCGCCGATCATCGAGATCATCGCCCAGTATCCCGGCCAGTCGCCGGAAGAGGTGGAGCGCTACGTCACCATCCCGATCGAGATCGCCGTCGCCAGCACGCCCGGCCTGAAGTTCATCCGCTCCAACTCGGTGTTCGCGCTGGGCTTCATCCGTCTGCAGTTCGATTACGGCCGCGATTATTATTTCGTGCGCCAGCAGGCGCTCAACCGGCTCAAGGACGTCGAGCTTCCGGCCGGCGTCCAGCCGGTCATTTCGCCGGCCGGCACCATCAGCGAAATATTCCGCTATCAGCTCGTCGGTCCGCCCAACATGGACCTGATCGAGCTGCGCACGCTGCAGGATTGGGTGGTGGAGCGCAGGCTGCGCCTGGTGCCCGGCGTCGCCGACGTGCTGGTGCTCGGCGGCAAGACCAAGGAGTTCCAGACCGAGATCGATCTCGACCGCATGCGGGCGTTCAACCTGACGCTGCCGCAGATCATCGCATCGATCACCGCCAGCAATTCCAACGTGGGCGGCCGCACCATTTCGTTCGGCGAACAGTCGGTGAACGTGCGCGGGCTGGGCGTGGTGACCTCAGTGCGCGACATGGACAACATCGTGCTGAAGCAGCAGGGCGGGCTGCCGGTGCTGTTGTCCGATGTGGCCAAGAACCAGGTCGGGTTCCGGCCGCGGCTCGGCATGGCCGGGCGCGATGATAAGACCGATGTCGTCAACGGCATCGTGCTGATGCAGAAATTCGAGCGCACCATGGAGGTGGTGACGCGGGTGCGCGAGGCGGTCGCCAAGATGAACACAGACGGCACCTTGCCGAAGGGCGTGCAGATCGTGCCGTGGTACGACCGTGGCGATCTGGTCGGCATCACGGTCGAGACCGTGCTGCACAACATGATGTTCGGCGTCGCGCTGATCTTCCTGATCCAGTGGTTGTTCCTTGGAAATCTGCGCACGGCGATCATTGTGGCGGCGACCATTCCCGTGGCGCTGTTCCTCGCGGTCATCATCACCGTGCTGCGCGGCGAATCCGCCAACCTGCTCTCGATCGGCGCCATCGATCTCGGAATCATCGTCGATGCGACGGTGATCATGGTGGAAAACATCTTCCGCCATCTGGCGCATCACACGCGCCACGCGATCGCCGATAAGGAAGCGAGCCTCTCCGAGAAGCTTCGCCGCGTGCTGGCGGCCGCGGTCGAGGTCGACAAGGCGATCTTCTTCTCGGTCATCATCACCATCGCGGCGTTCCTGCCGCTGTTCACCATGCAGGGCGTCGAGGGGCAGATCTTCGGCCCGATGGCGCGCACCTACGCCTACGCCCTGATCGGCGCCATCATCGCGACCTTCACGGTGACGCCGGTGCTCGCGTCGGTGCTGCTGCCCGACAAGATGCAGGAGGTCGAGACGTTTCTGGTGCGCGGCATCCGGCGGGCCTATCTGGTGCTGCTGCCGCTCGCCGTGCGCAACGCCCGGATCGCGGCGGCCATCGCCGGGGCGTTCCTGATCGTCGTGTTCATGCTCGGCGGCCGGCTCGGCACCGAGTTCCTGCCCAAGCTGGAAGAGGGCAATCTGTGGATTCGGGCGGTGATGCCGCCGACCATCACCCTCGACGCCGGACAAGAGGCCGTCACCCAAATCCGCAAGGTGATCCTGGAGTTCGCCCCGGTGCAGACCGTCGCTTCGGAGCAGGGCCGCGGCGACGACGCCACCGATCCGGACGGTTCATTCCTGGCTGAGTTCTTCGTGCCGCTGAAGCCGCAGAGCGAATGGCCGAAGGGCATGACCAAGATTCAACTGGTCGATCAGATGAACGCGAAGCTTAATGCGCAATTCATCGGCATCGACTTCAACTTCTCGCAGTACATCCAGGACAACATCGAAGAGGCGGTGTCGGGGGTCAAAGGCGAGAATTCGGTCAAGCTGTTCGGCCCCGATCTCTACGAGCTCGAACGGCTGTCGAAATCGCTGAAGTCCGAACTGGCCAAGGTGCCGGGCGTGGTGAATCCGGCGGCGTTCAACCTACTGGGGCAGCCCAACCTTAATGTGCGGATCGACCGCGCCAAGGCGGCTCGCTACGGCTTCACCGTCGGCGACATCAACACGATCGTGCAGGCGGCGGTCGGCGGCCAGGAGGTCACGCGCGTCTATGAGGGCGAGATCAACTCCGCGCTCACGGTGCGGCTCGCGGCGCGATACCGCGACAACGTCGATGCCATCCGCTCGATACCGATCGCGCTGCCGCCCGGGGATAACAAAGGGACGGCGCCCGCTTATATCGCGTTGAGCGATGTCGCAGACGTGCGGCTGGAGACCGGTGCGGCCTATATCTACCGCGAGAACAGCCAGCGTTTCATTCCGCTGAAATACAGCGTGCGCGAGCGCGATCTCGGCTCGACCGTGGCCGAGGCGCAGGAGCGCGTGGCCCAGAACGTACCGTTGCCCCAGGGCTACCGGATGGAATGGTCGGGCGAGTTCGGCGCGTTGCAGGACGCCAAGAAGCGGCTCGCGGTGATCGTGCCGCTCAGTCTGCTGCTGATCCTGGCGCTGCTGTACAGCCTGTTCAATTCGGTGCGTGACAGCTTTATCGCGCTGTCGGGAATTCCGTTCGCGGTGGCCGGCGGCATCCTTGGCCTCTATGTGGCCGGGCTCAATCTCAGCGTCTCGGCGGCGGTCGGCTTCATCTCGCTGTTCGGCGTCGCCGCGATGGATGGCATCCTGCTGGTGTCCTACATCCGCCGCGATATCGAGGAGGGCATGGGCACCGAGCTTGCCATCATCCAGGCTGGCGAGGCGCGGATGCGCCAGGTGTTCATGACCGGTCTGTCGGCCTGTATCGGCCTCGTACCGGCGGCGCTCTCGACTGGCATCGGCTCCCAGGTCCAGCAGCCGCTCGCCTGCGTTATCGTCGGCGGCATGCTGCTGTCGCCGATCTGCAGTCTGCTGGTGATCCCGACCGTGGCGCGGCTGATGATGCCCAAGGTCGAAGGCACAGCCGCCGGCGAAGCAAAGGCCGAGCCGCGCCCGGCCTAGAGCGCATTGGCGGCACGGACGCGTGCTCCGCTCGTTCCCGCAGATGCGGGACGAGCAGGTGTGGGATCGCCTCCTAGATGCTCTTCGGCTTGTCCAGGCCGAACTCGCTCCAGCGCGCCATCGTGTCGTCGAGATCCTTCTGCTCCGGCCAGACCTTCGGCGGGAAGCGCGCGCCGCCCAAATCCGGGTCGGGGTCGTAGTCGAGGTTCATGGTGGCGTCGATCAGCACACGGTTCCACTTGCCAGTGCCAAACAGCGCCGGATTGCGGTCGCGCTTGCGGGTCGAGGGATCGAGGCCCGCGCCGAAGGTCGACGGCATGATGATGATGTCGTCCTCGCCGGCATTGACGCGGTGCGCGATGGCCCAATCGACCGCTGCGTAGTCGTGGATGTCGATATCGTCATCGACCACTGTGATGTGCTTGTAGCGAACGTGGGCCGCGGACGAGCCCCAGATCGCGTTGGCGGCCTGCTTGGCCTGGCCGCGGTACGACGACTTCATCCGGATCAGCAGGTTGATGCCGGTTTGAACCGGCGGGCACCAGACGTCGGTGATGCCGGGCACGCCGGCGCGGTCGAGCACGTTCCACGCGGTGGACGCGCGCATGATCGACGAGCAGATGCCGTTCTCCGAGAACGAGCCGGGCAGGGAGCCTTCGATGGCGCCGCGCATGATCGGATTGTTGCGGTGGGTGATCGCGGTCACGCGGATGGTCGGCTTCGGGCTCTTGTCGCCGGCCACATAGCCGGTGAACTCGGCGAACGGGCCTTCCATGTCCCACTTGGCGGGATCGAGTTGGAGGAAACCCTCGATGACGATCTCGGAGGTCGCGGGAACGTAGAGATCGACGGTCTCGCACTTGACCAGATCGACCGCCTCGCCGCGAATCGCGCCCATCACGTCGTATTCGCAGACGCCCTTGGGGATCGGCGAGCCGCCGGTGAAGCCCAGCGACGGCTCCCAGCCGATGGCGACGGCAATCGGCATCTCCGACGATCCGCCGTTCTGCCAGGCGGTGACGTGGTGGCCGATATGCTGTGCGCGCCACATCAGGATCGGGATGCGGTCCTTCGCCGATACCATGCCGCGGTAGATGCCGACGTTCATCACGCCGGTGGTCGGGTCCTTGGTCACGACGCCGCCGTAGGTCAGCAGGTAGCGGCCGCCGTCGACGCGATTCCACTGCGGCACCGGCAGTTCGTAGAGGTCGACGTCCTTGCCGGTGAGGATGTTCTCCTTGCACGGGCCGTCCTTGACGATGCGCGGCGGCACGCGGCCTTCGGTGATGGTGCGGCCGATTTTGACCAACTCGCGGGGATGGGTGTCGGGGGCCAGACCCATCATCATGGCGACACGGCTATAGCTGCCGAGGCCGCCGACGAACACCGAGCCGCAGCGGGTGGTGTTCTTGTTGTAATCCTTGATGTTGTTGAACTGCACGGCCGGTCCGGTGCCCGGCCCCTGCGCGATGCGGGTGATGGTCCCCAGTTCAACGTTCCAATCGACCTCGGCGTCGATCTCGCGCAGCTCGCCGGCCGACTTCAGCGCCTTCATCCAGTTGCGCATGTCGCCGAAGGCTACGGGCTTGCGTTCGGTGGTCATCACTTCTCCTGTTTTCTTTCTCCCGCCCCCGCTTGCGGGGGAGGTGAAGAAGGGGCAGCAAAGCGCTCGGCGGGCGGCGCGATCTCGGTGACGAGGTCGCGCACCAGAATCTTGTTCTGCAGCGGCGCGACGGCCATCTCGCGCGGCTCGAGCCTCGCGGTGCAGGCATAGACCGTCTCGCCGTCGAGTTCCATCATGCATTCCTTGCAGGCGTTGGCATTGATGCATGAGAAGCGGATCGCCAGCGATGGGTCGGTGTTGACGCGAATCCAGCGCAGTCCATCGAGCACCGACTGGCCACGCTCGAACGGCACGGCATGGGTTTCCCAGCGGCCGTCGGCCTTGCTCTGTCCGCGCCAGATTTTCAGGGTGGCGGTTTCGGTCATTGGGCGGCAACCTCCAGCGGCGAGGCGGCGGCCTGGGTGATGTCGAGCCCCTTGTCGCCGAGCCGGATCACCTGATTGACCCGCCACTCCGGGCGCATCTCGGGAAAGTCCTCGCGCTGATGCGCGCCGCGGCTCTCGGTGCGCAGCGTCGCGGCCTCAACCACCCCGCGGGCGACCGTGAGCATGTTGCGTAGATCGAACCAGTCCAGCCGCTGCATGTCGAACGCGCCGGCGTCGCCGAACGGACGGTCGCCGAGCGCCGTGGTGAGCTCGCCGATGGCGCCGAGTGCGCGCTTGAGTTTTTCGCCGGTGCGCAGCGGGCCGACGTCGTCGGACATGGTGGCCTGCAGGCTCGCCAGCATTTCGGCGGAGTTGGGCATGTCCTTTGGCGGAGCGCTGCGGATCAGATCGATCGCGGCGCGGGCCGCATGGCCCGCTGCGGGCGCTGCCGTCATCGCTTTGGCCCGCGCGGCGGCGGTGCGGCCGGCCTCGCAGCCGAACACGAACGCCTCGGTGATGGCGTTGCCGGACAGCCGGTTCGCGCCGTTGGCGCCGCCGACCGCTTCGCCGGCGACGAGAAGGCCCGGCACCTCCGTCCGCATCGCCACGTCGGCGGCGACCCCGCCCATATGATAGTGCGCGATCGGCGCGACCTCGACCGCCGTCTGCGTGAGATCGATGCCGTTCTCCGCGAGCCGGTCGATCACCGGGCCGAACGCCTCACGCAGCTTTTCCGCCGGAACATGCTGGAAGCTGAGATACGCCCCGCCATGCGGCGAGCCGCGGTCGGCCTCGACCTCCTTGATGATGGCGTAGGTGCCGACATCGCGGGTGATGACGTATTTGCCGGACTCCGGCACGCCGTAGCGGTCGGTGAACGGTTCCATGTCCTTGTTGAGCAGCCGCCCGCCGAGCTTGTAGCGGAATGGATCCCACATGATCGGGTCCATGCCGATCAGCCGCGGCGCCAGATGGCCGATCGGGAAGAACTGCACGAACTCCATGTCGATCAGCGGCGCGCCCGCGCGCAAAGCGAGCGCGTAGCCGTCGCCGCCCATGTTGGTGGAGGCGCTGTTCCTGCGGTAGAGCCGCGTCAGCCCGCCGGTGGCGACGATGGTGGCCTTGGCCGAGATCACCACCGGCGCGCCGCTCTCGGCGTGCCAGCAGGTCGCGCCCGCCACTTCGCCATCGACCTTCAGCAGATCGACCACGCAGAGATCGCCCTTGCGGGTGATGCCAGGGGTCTTGTGCACGACGGTGCGCAGCGTCTTCGATACCGCGGGGCCGGTGTTGAGGAAGTCCACGTACACGCAGCGCGGCCGGTCATGGCCGGGCGCGAAGGCCGAGGTGATCTTGCCGTCCTTGCGGGCCCAGCCGACGCCCCAGGCGTCCATTTCCTGGATGCAGGCGGGGCCTTGCTCGCAGAGCAGCCGCGACAGCGGCTCGTTGCACAGCCCGCGGCCGGCGGTCAGCGTGTCATGCAGGTGGTGGCTCCAATGGTCCGGCCCCTCCGCGCCGAGCGCCACCGCGACGGTCATCTGCGCCATCACCGTGGCGCCGCCGCGCCCGATCAGGCTGCGATCGATCAGCAGCACCCGGCAGCCGGCCCGCGCCGCCTCGATCGCGGCGTACATGCCGGCCGCACCGGATCCGATCACCAGCACGTCGGTTTCGACTTGAATAGGCTCGATGCTCATGCCGCAACTAACGCCGTCAGCGTGGCCGGTTCAAGCGGTCGCGACGGCCTTCCGCTTGTTGGCCGCGAGTTTCACCGCGTCGATGACCTCGGGGTAGGTGGCGCAACGGCAGAGATTGCCGGTGAGGTAGTGCTTGATCTCCTCGTCCGACGGATCGGGGTTCTCGTCGAGAAGTTGCGTCACCATCATGATGAAGCCGGGCGTGCAATACCCGCACTGGAACGCGCTGGCCTCGATGAACGCCTGTTGCACCGGGCTGAGCTTTTCGCGGGTGTCTAGGCTCTCCACCGTGACCACGTCGGCGCCGTCCACGAACTGCGCGAGATAGAGGCAGCCGGATACGGCGCGGCCGTTGACCACGACTGAGCAACAGCCGCATAGGCCCTGGCCGCAGCTCTCGCGCGCTCCCGTGAGGCCGAACTCGCCTTGCAGCATCTCGATCAGGTTGTGGTGCGGCTTGACGTCGGCGGTCACCGGCGCGCCGTTCAGAGTGAAGGTGATCGTGCGGGCGGCGGTCATATCACGCGTCCTCCAGCGGCTTGCCCATCTTCGCGCGCAGCGCGCGATAGACGGTCTCCGCATTCAGCGGCATCTCCATGATGCGTACGCCGCAGGCATCGTCGATGGCATTGGCGAGCGCCGGGCCGACGCAGAAGGTCGCGACCTCGCCGACGCCCTTGGCGCCGAACGGGCCGTTCGACTGGTCGTGTTCGACGTACAAGCTTTCCAGCTTCGTCGGCAGATCATGGAAGCCGGGAATTTTGTAGTCGGCGAGCGAGGCGTTCGTCACCTGGCCGCCATCGATGTGCATTTTTTCGAACATCGTGAAGCCCAGATGCATCAGCGCCGCGCCCGAGATCTGCGTCTCGACGCTCTTCGGGTTGATCGCCTTGCCGCAATCGACCACGGTGATCAGCTTGGTGATCTTGACGTGGCCGGTCTCGGTGTCGACCTCGACCTCGGCGCCGGAGCCGGCAAGCATCCAGAACGGCGTGACGTTCGGGCTCTGCCCGGTGCCGGGCGCGGGCGACGTATAATCCGGCTTGTAGATGCCCGAGCCGATCACGTTGCCGGCCTGCATGCCGTAGCGCTTCTGGAACAGCTCGGCGATCGGGATGTTGGAGCCCTCCGGCTCGCCGACCTCCTTCGCCAGCGCTTTCAGCTTGTCGCGGGCGTCCTCGGCGGCGCGGCGCACCGCGTGGCCCATGTGGAACAGTGAGCGCGAGCCGAGCGTTCCCATGTCGTAGGGCGTGACGTCGGTGTCGCGCGGCGTCACGCGGACATCCTCGGTCGGGATGTTGAGGACTTCCGCGACCATCTGGGCCATCGCGGTGTCGGAGCCCTGGCCCATGTCCACGGTGCCGCAGTAAAGCGTCGCCGAGCCGTCGGCCGACACGTTGACGATGGCGACCGAGGTGGTCGGCGAGATCACCGCCTTGTTGGCGATGGCGAAGCCGCGGCCGCGCTTGATGTGACTGTTGCCACCCCGGTCGAACGGCTTGGACCACTCCATCCGCTCAAGTACCTTGTCCATGACCTTTTCGATCGGGTGGTCCTGGAGAATCTGGCCGGTTGCGTGCGCGCGCCCTTCGATGGCGAGATTTTTCCGGCGGAACTCGACCGGATCCATCTTCAGCGCCCGCGCCATCATGTCGGTGTGGCCCTCGTAGGCCCACACCAGTTGCGGCACGCCGAAGCCGCGAAGCGCGCCGGAGGGTGTGACGTTGGTGTAGAGCGCGTGCGAGTCGATCCAGACGTTGTCGATGTCATAGGGACCGGCGGCGGTCAGGCCCGACTTCTGCGTGACGCGCGGGCCGATGTCGGCATAGGCGCCGCCGTTCCAGTACACCTCGCATTTGCGAGCGACGATCTTGCCGTTCTTATCGACGCCGCTCTTGATGCGGAACGTCGAAGGATGCCGGGTGATCTGGTAGAACATCTCCTCGAAGGTGTGGGCGACCTTGACCGGCTTGCGTGCGATCATCGCCAGCGCCAACGCCAGTGCCTCAAGCTTGATGTAGAGCTTGGAGCCGTAGCCCGAGCCGAGATACGGCACCTTGATCCGCACCTTATTTTCCGGCCAGCCGAGCAGCCGGGCGATCTCGGTGCGAACGAACGATGGACCCTGCGACGAGTCGTAGAATGTGACGTGGGTGTCCTTGAAGTCGCAGATGCAGGCGAACGGCTCGAACGACAGATGCAGCACCTTTTGCGTCTTGAATTCATGCTCGAACTGGTGCTCGGCCGCCGCGAACGCCTTGTCGAAGTCGCCGCGGCGCAGGTTGTAGCTCAGCGCGACGTTGGTGTTCTTGGCGTCCTTGAGGTGCTTCAGGTCGGCGAAGGTGTGCGCCGGCTTGAGTTGCTCATGCACGAAAACATCGGACGTGAGCGCCTCGACCTCGTCAAAGACCGCTGGCATTTCTTCGTATTCGGCGGTGATGAGCTGCACCGCCTGTTCGGCGATGTGCGGGTCGGTGGCGATCACCGCCGCGACCGGCTCGCCGACGAAGCGAACCTTCTCGTGGGCGAGGATCGGCTGGTCGTGAAAGGCCGGGCCGTAGTAGGGGCTCTTCAGCACCTTCATCACGTCATCGACCGTGACGACGTGCAGGACACCGGGGACCTTCTTCGCGGCGCTGGTGTCGATCGACTTGATCTTGCCGTGCGCGACCGTGCTGCGGAACAGCTTGGCATAGACCATGCCCGGCAGCCGCATGACGTGAGTGTATTCGGCGCGGCCGGTGACCTTGTCGCGGCCTTCCAGGCGCGGAACCGAGCGGCCGACCTGGGAGCCGACCTTGGCGTCGGAGGGATTGAGGGTTGCGGCCATCAGTGCGCTCCGTCCATTCCGTCCATCGCGCCGCGGACTGCGCGCCGGACATAGACCTTCATCAATTCTCGCTTGTACGGCACCGAGCCGCGCACGTCGGCGATGAACTCGCAATCGGCGATGGCGGCGTCGCCGGCCTGCCGGAGCAGGTCGTCGGTCACGGTCTTGCCGCTCAACAGCGCTTCGGCGGATTTCAGCCGCGTCGCTTTGTCCGTCGCGGCGCTGGCCACTAGGCGCAGCGATTTGATGAGCTTGGCATCGCCTTCGATCACGGCGGCGACGCCGAGCGCCGGCCAGTCGTCGGCCGAGCCGGTGGTGACCTTGAAATAGGCGCCCTTCTTGGAGCCCTGCGCCGGGACGTGGACCTCGGAGATCAGTTCGTTTTTCTCAAGCACGGTCTCGTAATAGCCGGCGAACAACTCTTCGACCGGAAGCTTGCGCTCGCCGCCCGGGCCGATGATCGTCAGCGTCGCGCCGAGCGCCATCAGCACCGGCGGCAGATCCATGTGCGGATCGCCGTGGGCGAGGGCGCCGCCGATGGTGGCGACATTGCGCACGCGCACGTTCGACAAGGTGCGCAGGGTTCGCGTGATCAGCGGCGCGTATTTCGGAACATCCTTCGAGCGCTCCAGGGCGCCGAGGGTGGTCATCGCGCCGATCCGCAGGCCATCGGTGTCGGCGGCGATGGTCGAGAACTTGCCCTCGATCTTGCGCAGGCTGATCAGCTTTTCCGGGTTGAATACGCCCGATTTCATCATCAGCATCAGCGCGGTGCCGCCGGCGATCGGACGGATCGTCGGATCGTCCGGATTGAGCAGCTTGATTGCCGCGGCAAGCGATGTGGGTTCGGCGAGGTCGAAGGGGATCATTGAGCCTCCGGCGGGGTGGCCGCGAACACGGCGCGCAGCCGACTCGCGAAAATCTTTTCCATGTCTTTGGCCTTGGAGCGCAAGACCGGCTGGCCGATGCTGCCGAGCTTGCCGGCGAGCGTGGATTCGACCGAATAGGTAACTTTGGTCTCGTTGCCGGCCGCTTCGAGGGTGGTGATCGACTTTGCGGTCAGCCGGCCCACCACGCCAAGCGGCGTGCCCTCGATTTTGGCTTCGATGACCGAGGGCTCTTGGATATTGGTGACCTCGACGGTCACGTTGAACTTGAATTTCAGATAGGCGACCCGGGTTTCGAACACCGCCTCGTAATGGGTGGGGTCGAGTTCCTTCAGGTCGCTGACGCCATCGACGAAACGGACGAAGGAACTCGGATCGCGCAGCGTCTTGAACACCACGTCCCGTGGCGCATTGACGGTGAATTCGCCTGTTACATTCATGAGATACGCGGCACCTTGGATCGGATCGAGAGAAAAGCGCATACCGCGCTGGAGGTCAAACGCCGGGGCAGGCGCCCGGCGCATAGCACCCTGCCGCGGGGCATAGCTCGGGGCCGCCGCGGCGCCTAGCCGCGCTGCCGCAGCGCCAGGACGCGATCGACCATCTCGCCGGCCTGGCCAAGATAGTTCGCCGGGTCGCAGAGCTTGGCCAGTTCGGCGTTGCTCATGTGCTTGGCGATCTCCTCGTTCTCGGCCAGAAGCTCTTCCAGAGGCCGGCCGGTTTTCACCACCTCCCGGCAGATGTCGTAGACGAGGTCATGCGCGTACTGGCGGCCGAGATGCGGCCCGAGGCCCATCATCACCGCCTCGGAGACGATCAGCCCCTTGGTGATGTCGAGGTTCGCCCGCATCCGCTTTTCGTCCACCTGGAGGCCGCTGACCAGGAACTTGGTCTGGGCGAGGCACCCGGCGGAAAGCACGAAAATCTCCGGCAGCACGATCCACTCGATTTCCCACTGGCCGGTGGCGCGTTCGTGGTCCTGCTCCATGGCGTTGAGTAGCGACCCCACCAGACTGCGTACCACGCCGGTCTGCGCGGTGATGTAGACGCAGGAGATCGGGTTGCGCTTCTGCGGCATGGTCGAGGACGAGCCGCGGCCGGCGTGGAACGGCTCGAAAACCTCCTCCACTTCGGTCTGCATCATCAGCTTCACGTCATAGGCGATCTTGTTGCAGATGCCGGTGACGAGGCCGAGGAAACAGCCGACCTCGGCGATGCGGTCGTGCACCGTGTGCCAGGCGATCTCGGGTTGCGCCAAGTCCAGCTCCTTGGCGAGCTCGACCTGGGTGGCGAGCCCGTCCTTGCCAAGCGAGGACAGCGTGCCCGCGGCGCCGCCGAACTCGAACACGAACACGCGCGCTTTCAGCTCCTTGAGCCGCTGTTTGTGGCGCTCGAAGGCGGCGAGATAGGTCGCGCACTTGTAGCCGAAGGTGATCGGCACGGCCTGCTGCAGATTGCTGCGGCCGGCCATCGGCGTGTCGCGGTATTTCTTCGCCAGCGCCGCGAGCGCGTCGGAGATGTCGTTGATGTCCTTCTCGACGATCGCGAGACTCTCGCGGATCTGCATGATCGAGGCGGTGTCGGTGATGTCCTGGGTGGTAGCGCCCCAGTGGCACCATTCGCCGAGGCCGTCCTTGCAGAGCTTCACGAGCTGTGCAACCACCGGCAGCACCGGATAGCCAATGCGCTCGGTTTCCGTCTTCAGCTTTGCGATGTCGAAGTGCTCGACCTTCACATGCTTGACGATCTCGTCACAGGCATCCTGCGGGATGATCTTCAGCTTTGCCTGGGCGCGGGCTAGACCGGCCTCGAAATCGAGATACTTCTGGATGCGGTTGCCGTCCGACCACACCTGCCGCATGGCTTCGGTGCCGAAAATGTCCTTGAAGATGGCGGAATCGATGGTGCCGGTGGGCATAGGTGGGCCTTTCAGGAAATTGGGTCACGCTTCATAGCAAGCGGACGGCGCGTGGGGAAAGTGACGTGACTACTCCGGCTTGATGCCGGTCTTCGCCACCAGCGCCCGCCATTTCGCGGTTTCGGTGCGGATGCGCTCGGTGAGGGCGGCGGGCGTGCCCGGATCGGGCTCGAAGCCCTGCTTTTCCAGGCTTTCGACTGTGTCGGCCTCTTTGAGGATTTCGTTCATGGCGCGGTTGAGCTTGGCCACGATCGCATCGGGCGTCCCGGCCGGCGTGACATAGGCGATCCAAAGCGCCACGTCGTAATCCTTGACGCCGGCCTCCATCATGGTCGGCACATCCGGCAGCGAGGAGACGCGGCGGGCCCCCGTGGTGGCGAGCGCCCGCAGCTTGCCGTCACGGATGTTCTCCAGGGTCGGCACGACGGTCGCGAACTGCATGTCGAGGCGGCCGGTGATGATGTCGATCACGGATTGCGCCGAGCTCTTGTAGGGGATGTGGGTCAGGTCGATGCCGCTGTCGTTGGCGAACAGCGCCGCGGCGAGATGGGCGAGGCTCGCA
>JAPLPD010000041.1 GCA_026400395.1 Alphaproteobacteria bacterium
CTATCGTCCTCAATCAGCAAGACGCGCATGCCAGACCCCTTCTTCGCCGCTGCGGGCTAAACTTGGTGCGCCGCAATGGCGGCCCGTTAAAACGCCGTGGGACAATACGATTCGGAACGTTAACGAAGCATGGTTAACAAAGCCTAATTGATTGTTGACGCCGCTCGTGTTCGGGCTGTACGGGACACATTGCCCATCGATCATTTTCCCCGCTGCAACCACATCGAGGATAGCGCGACGAATTTTCGGGTAGTCGCCGGATGGTGGCATGCTGGTGGGGGACAGTTGGACGCGCGTCACAGCCTGTACGCGATCCCCAGTCATGTAGCTCGGCGGTTCCGGGTTCGGCAGGGTGACGCTGTGGAGCTGGTACCACGGTGCATCATCTGAGCGTGGCGACAAGTTAGACTTTGAAGCGCCGGTCTTGAAGTAGGACGATCGCTCCGAAGGCAGAACTCCAAGCTTGTTGGCTTCGTCCGCCGTCATTGGCGCCGCCATGAGAGCGCGCCGCGAAAGGTTGACGATAGCGGACGCTCCGCCGATGGCGTCAGCGGAGCTAAGGTCGTTGCCCTTGCGCGTGTGGTGCGCATGAGGCCGGCCGCGAGGATTTCGGCGATATCGGAGAGGCGTTCCGATGGGCTTAGCAGGGCCGCCAGAGTCGGATTGATGGGAGTACGCGGGTCAGCGCCCCGACGTTGGGTGCCACGCAATTCGATGGCCACGGCGTGACCTACCGCGGCTCAGTCGGGGCAAGCTTGGACCCGACGTCACACTCAACTGCCCACGAGTCGATCTCGTCCTTGAAGTAGAAAACGATGCGGGCCCAAAACGATGAAACTTCGGTCCAGTGCCGTTCAGGTGCCCCGCCGGATGTGCCGCGGCGCTTCGGCAAGATACCAGGTGGCGATCTGCTCGCGCGTCGGCAACCAGACATTCGATTTACCTTTGACGTATTCGATAAATTCGCGCAGCGCTGCGACCCGATGCGCCTGGCCGATGACGTGCGGGTGCAGGCCGACGTTCATAATGCGGCCGGTTACCGCGCCTTCGGCGTGGAGCTGATCGAAGCAAAGCCTGAGCATATCGACTCCATCACGGGTGGACAGGCCGCCACGCGCGAACATGTTGAAGTCGTTGACATCGTTTGAGTACGGCACGCAGACGATCGGTCCGTGGATGGTGTCGATCAGATAGGGCTGATCGTCGTTGAGATAGTCGCAGTAGGCGACCAGGCCGAACTCCTTGAGGAATGCCGGCGTGTGCAGGGTGCCGCGGATCGCCGACGACAGCCACGCCTTCGCGGGGCGGCCGACCACCTCCTGATATTTGTCGAGCGTTTTGCGGATCACCGCGCGCTCCTGCTCCGGGTTGTGGGCATAATAAGTCAGCAGGTCGTTCTGCGCCCAATTGTGCGGCACTAGCTCCCAGCCGCGCTCCTTGACCGCGTCGATGATGCTGCGGCGCTCCAACATGATCAGGCCGTTGCAGGTGCAAGACGGCGCGATCCCCAGTTTGTCGAACACATCCATGACGCGCCAAATGCCGATCCGTTGGCCGTACTCGCGCCATGTCCAGTTGGCGGTGTCGAGCACGTCGCCGGGCAACGCATGCGGGATCGTCGCCGGTCCACCTGGGAACATCGACTCCTTTTGGCCGGGGCGGGATGGCTCCCAGTATTCAATGTTGATGGTAAAGATTAGCGCGATATTCGCGCCGTTCGGAAATTTCAGCGGCGCGCGTTCCGGAAGCGGCACAAAATCGTAGGAGGAGGGCGGTTTGTCGGACATCACGATTTCCTTGCAGTGGCCTGCCGCTCGGCGCGGTCGAGACGCCAGGTCGTGACGCGACGGGCGAGGTCTGGCGCGTCGAGAATGGCGATAAAGATGAGTATGCCGCCGGTGACCAGATCGTGCACATGTGGCGCCACGCCGATGGCGCTCAGCCCGGAGCGCAGGATGCACAACGTGAGTACACCGGCCGCGATTCCCATCGGGCTGCCGCGGCCGCCCACCACGGA
>JAPLPD010000244.1 GCA_026400395.1 Alphaproteobacteria bacterium
GTCCGACGTGCCGCCGCGGCTGCGCCTGAAGCCCGTCAGCACGGCCCTTTGGCGTGCGTTGATGCTCGACTGCGGGGCGCTTGCCGTTGGCGCCATCGCCGCACAACGTGCCGGCCGTCAACTCGACGCCATGGCGATCACCATCGTGCTGAAGGCCATCCACGGCGACATCCGGGCCTGCAAGATGATCGCCAATCGGATCGACGGCCCTATCCGCCGGCCGCCTGGCTCGCAGCGTTCTGTAGGCAACTCCGGTCACAACGACTCCGGTCGCGAGGCCACCATCGCCAGCATCGTCGCCGCTTACAAGCTCGACTGCACTGGGCTCGCCCCGGAATAGGACGCAGCCGAAATCCTGTCGATTTCCGGCGAGACCGTCGCAATTGCGCCACTCTTTGTCTATATATGTACGGTCATAGATACATATACAGAGCGACCGGAACAATGACCAAGCCAGCGGTAATCTATCTTCGCGTTTCTACCGCCCGACAGGGCCAGTCGGGCCTTGGCATCGAGGCCCAGCGCGCGAGCATCGCGGCTTTCATGACGCAGCACGCCTTCGACGCCGCCGTCGAGTTCGTCGACACAACCTCGGGCGGCGACAAGAATGGCCGACGCGACATGAATAGCGGCAGCGTCGGCGTGACGCTGGCCGCCCGCCCGACGCTCAAGCAGGCGCTGGCCGAGGCCCAGCGGCGGGGCTGTCACCTGATCGTGGCCAAGCTGGACCGGCTGAGCCGCGACGCGGCGTTCATCCAGACCATCATGCAGTGGCGCGTACCGATCATCGTCGCCGCGCTCGGCCCCAACGTCGATCCCTTCATGCTCGGCATCTACGCCCAGATGGCGGCTCAGGAGCGCCGCATGATCTCGGAGCGGACCACGGCGGCACTGGCAGCGGCCAAGGCGCGCGGCGTCATGCTCGGCAGCTACAGCAAGGTGCTGGCGAAGGCGAACAAGACCAAGGCCCGCGAGACGGCGCGCCGGATGGCACCCGTCATCGCTGTCCTGAAGGCCGACGGCATCGTGACGGTGCGCGCCATCGCCGCCGAACTGAACCGCCGGGAGATACCGACGCCGCGCGGCAAGACGTGGCATCCAGCGTCAGTGGCAATCCTGCTCAGTCGAATCGAAGGAGCCCGCAAGTGATCTCCCCGCGGCTACGTCCGAACGGCCACGACTTCATGGCGGCGTTGCTGAGGCCGGCCCGCATTCCGCGCGCGCCGGGTATCTGACCCGAGCATGGGCATGAAACGACTCCTTGCCGTTCTCCCCGCGCTGCTCCTTCTCGGAGCAGCGAACGCTCCGGCATGGGCATCGGGCAACGAAGGCCATCGTGTCGTCGCGGAAATCGCCGGGCAGTATCTCGAACCGGGCTCTGTCGACCAGGTGCGCGAACTGCTTGCCATCGAGAACGCGACATCGTTGGCGACGGTATCGACATGGGCGGATCAAATCCGGCCGCAACGTCGCGCGACGGCACCGTGGCACTACGTCAATATCGAGATCACCGACCCGGCTTACGACGCGGACGCGATTGTGCGGAGGCCAACTGCATCGTTGCCAGCATCGACCGGTTCACCAAGGTGCTCGGAGATCGCAGTTCGCCCGCCACCCAACGACTCGAAGCGCTGAAATTCGTTGTTCATTTCGTCGGTGATCTGCACCAACCCTTCCATGTCGCCGACAACCACGACCGGGGAGGAAACGAGATCGCCGTGACGTTCGCAGGACGCAAGACGAACCTGCACGCCGTCTGGGACACCGCGCTGCTCGCCCCCGCCATTCGGGGCGATGAGCGTGCCTACGCGCTCAGCCTGGCGCGTTCGATAACCGCCGCCGACGCAGAGGCGTGGAAATCCGGCTCGACCGTCGATTGGGCCAACGACACCCACGCATTCGCGGTGCGCACGGTTTATGGGGCTTTGCCGCATGCAAGAGGAATCCTGCCGCCGGGCTATGCCGCTGAAGCCCTGCCGCTGGCCAATCGGCAGCTTCAAAAGGCGGGCGTAAGGCTGGCGGCCATATTGAACGCGGCACTGAGA
>JAPLPD010000287.1 GCA_026400395.1 Alphaproteobacteria bacterium
AACGCACGACGCCCGCCCGTTCGCGCTCCGACGCGCTCATCGTCAGTAATCCCCTGTCCATCAATGCCCCGTCGAATCAAACTCGAAAAGGGGACATTCTCACTTTGCACAAAGGGGACATTCTCATTGTGCGCTAACAGTTCCTGAGACTCATCGAGGCCGGCCAGCCCTATGACAAGGCCGCCTACGAAGCCTGCCTGAAATCCTCCATCAATGAGGTCGCGCGGCAGCAGGTCGAGGCCGGCATCGATATCGTCAGCGACGGCGAGTTCAGCAAAGGCCGCAACTGGGCGTTCTATGTGCATGACCGCATCAGCGGCATCACCACGCGCGACGCGAGCGCGGAGGAAATGAAGGACCCGCTGTCGTCCGCGGGCGGCGGCCAGGACATGCGGTCATTTCCGGAGTTCTATGCGAAATACAACCGCGCCTCCGGTCTCGGCACCCGGCTGGGTAAGCGCTTCGTCGTCAACGGCCCGCTCACTTACGACGACGCTACTGTGAAGCGCGACATCGCCACGCTGAAAGCGGCCGCCGCCAAAGCCAACGCCACCGGCGCCTTTCTGCCGGTCGTCGCTCCAGCCAGCGCCCTGCCCGGCGCCCAGAACGATCACTATGCCGACGAGAAGAGCCTGTTGTTCGCGCTCGCCGATTGTCTGCATCAGGAATACAAGGCGATCGTCGATGCCGGCCTCTTTGTGCAGGTCGACGACGCCTTCCTGCCCTACATGCACGAGCGGATGGTGCCGCCTATGAGCGAGGCGCAGTACCGCGATTGGGCGCAGCTTCGGGTCGATGCGCTCAACCACGCGCTGCGTGGCATCCCGCAGGAGCGCTCGCGCTATCACATCTGCTGGGGAAGCTGGAACGGCCCGCACGCCTTCGACGTGCCGCTGAAAGACATCGCCGACCTGCTTCTCCAGGTGAACGTCGGCGCTTACAGCGTCGAGCAGGCCAATCCGCGCCACGAGCACGAGTGGACGGTGTGGCAGAGCGTCAAATTACCGGCTGGCAGGAAACTGATCCCCGGTGTCATCAGCCATGCCACCAACATCGTCGAGCATCCGGAACTGGTGGCGCAACGGCTGGTGCGGCTGGCGAAAATCGTGGGGCGCGAGAATGTCCTGGGCGGCACCGATTGCGGCTTCGCGCAGAGCCCGTTCGCCCAGCGCGTTCACCCGTCGATCATGTGGGCGAAGCTGCGCTCGCTGTCGGAGGGCGCACGGCTTGCGACTGTGGAATTGTGGGGCAAGCGCTCGGCGGCCTGACACACGCCCATTAGGAATCGGCCCGTTGCTTCGCGCAAGCGTCCCGAACGCACCCGCGCAGCCAACGATTTGCCGGGTCTGCGTCCAGCCGCGGGTGCCACAGCATCGAAACCGTGATCTCCGGCAACGAGATCGGAAGGGAGAAACTGAACATACGATCGCGCAGCTTTCCGGTGTGCCGTTCAGGAACGCTGACAATCAAATCGGACGATCGAGCAAGAGCAAGCGCGGCTGAAAACCCGCCGACGATGGTAACGACCTCGCGTTCGAGCCCCACCAGTTCCAAGGCTCCGTCAATCGGTCCCTTGTCGTGGCCCCGCCTCGACACGCTGATGTGCCGGCCGGCCGCATAACGGGCGGGCGTGATCTTCCCCCTGCTCAGCGGATGGCCGTTTCGTACGACGCCGATGAAGCGGTCGCGGAACAAGGCTTGCGCCCGCACCTCGGGACCGCTGCCATCGCCGACGACGCCGGTTTCCAGATCGATGGTGCCGTCGCGAAGCGGCGCGCTGTCCTTGTTTATCTTCTGCATGAACCGCAAGCGCACGCCGGGGGCTTCCGTGCCCGCGCGGGCAATGAGGTCCGGCCCGAAGTTTTCGACGAAGCCTTCGCTCACCCGCAACGTAAACGTTCGATCGAGCTTGCTGAGGTCGAGCATCTCGGCCGGGCGCAGTACCGCTTCGCCGTCCCGCACCAGCCGACCGACACGCTCGCGAAGCTCGATCGCCCGGGGCGTTGGAACGAGACCGCGACCGGCCCTCACCAGCAGCGGATCGCCCTTCGCCTCGCGCAATCGCGCCAGCGCACGGCTCATCGCCGAGGGACTGAGACGCAAACGTCGCGCGGCCCGTGCAACGCTGCCTTCGGCGAGCAGCACATCGAGGGTGACGAGCAGGTTGAAATCGGGCGCGGGCATGCGTCGATCATAGCGTAGATCAATAGGGATGTGGCGTTAAACGCACTGATAAAGTGCAAATGATGCGCATTCCGCCATGTCATGTCTGCGCATAAATCAGCTCCATTCGGCAAGTCGCCGGAAAGCGGGAGGTGATCGTGAGGCCATTTATCGCAGAACAATCTGACGCAGCCGGTGTCAGGGCGGAGCGGGCTCCCCCGGTGCAGTGGGCGCTCGCCGGTCTGGCGCTATCCATGTTGCTGTCCTCGCTCGGCACCAGCATCGCCAATGTTGCTTTGCCCAATCTGGCTCAGGCGTTCACCGCCTCCTTTCAGGAGGTCCAGTGGATCGTGCTGGCGTATCTCCTCGCCATCACCACTCTCATCGTCAGCGCCGGACGGCTCGGTGACATCATCGGACGCCGCCGATTGCTGCTGACCGGGATCGCGCTGTTCACGATGGCTTCGGTCCTGTGCGGCGTTGCGCCCACGCTGTGGCTGCTTATTGCCGCTCGGGCGGCGCAAGGCCTCGGCGCGGCCATTATGATGGCCCTCACGATGGCATTAATCGCCGACGCAGTCCCCAAGGCAAAGACCGGCCGCGCCATGGGCGTGCTCGGAACGATGTCGGCGATTGGCACCGCGCTCGGTCCTTCCCTCGGCGGTGTTACGATCGCGGGGCCTGGTTGGCGGGCCATCTTTCTCGTCAATGTGCCGCTGGGCATCCTCACTTTTCTAATCGCGTATCGAACACTGCCTGTCGATCGCCGGCTCAAGACCGACAAGAGCGGCTTCGATGCAATGGGCACGTTGCTGCTGACTCTGACGCTTGCGGCCTACACGCTCGCTATGACAATGGGGCGTGGCCGTTTCGGCCCGCTCAACGGGGTGCTGCTTCTGACCGCCGTGTTTGGGGTCGGCCTGTTCGTGCGGGTCGAAGCGCAAGCCATCTCGCCTTTGATCCGATTGACGATGTTCCGCGATCCGATCTTGACTGCGGGCTTCGCCATGAGCGCGCTCGTTTCGACGGTGATGATGGTGACGCTGGTGGTCGGCCCGTTCTATCTCTCCGTGGCGCTCGGTCTCGATGCGGTTGTTGTAGGCCTTGTGTTGTCAGTGGGCCCGCTCGTCGTCGCGCTGACTGGCGTGCCAGCCGGCCGCATTGCCGACCGGTTCGGCGCCCAACGGATGACCGGAGCGGGACTCGTCGCAATGGCGGCCGGCTCCCTTGCCCTCTCCACGATGCCGGTGACGCTTGGGATTCCTGGCTACGTCGCGCCTATCGTTGTGATCACCGCCGGTTATGCGTTGTTCCAGACGGCCAACAACACCACCGTCATGACCGATACCGGCGCAGACCAGCGGGGCGTTGTTTCCGGCCTCCTCAATCTGTCGCGCAATCTCGGGCTCATCACCGGCGCATCGGCCATGGGCGCTGTGTTCGCGCTCGCGTCAGCAACGACGGACGTCACAGCGGCGCCCCCCGAGGCGATCGCAACCGGCATGCGGATCACGTTCGCAACCGCGGCGTTTCTGATCGTCGTCGCGTTCGTCATCGCGATGTTAAGCCGCGCGGCCGCAAAGTCGGATGCATGACGCGAACCGCGAGACAAGCGTTCGGATGTGAGCGACCTGTCGCGCCACCAACGAAAAAGTCCCGGGCGCTGCCGCCCGGGACGTCATGTTTCGTTCGCCTGATGTTTTTTAGTGCTGGCCGCCACCCGCGGTCACGCCGAGCGTCGCCATGTCCACCTTCACACCCGGTCCCATCGTCGACGAGATCGAGACGCGGTTGATGTAGTGGCCCTTGGCGCCCGCGGGCTTGGCCTTGTTCACCGCATCAGCGAAAGCCTTGATGTTCTCAACGAGCTTGTCCGCGGAGAACGAGGCCTTGCCGACGCCAGCCTGCAGGATGCCGGCGGATTCGACGCGGAACTCAACCGAGCCGCCCTTCGCGCCCTTCACGGCGCCGGCGACATCCATCGTCACGGTGCCGACGCGCGGGTTCGGCATCAGGCCGCGGGGGCCCAGCACCTTACCGAGCCGGCCAACCAGACCCATCATGTCCGGCGTGGCGATGCAGCGGTCGAAGTCGATCTGGCCGCCGTTGACCTTCTCAACCAAGTCCTCCGCGCCGACCACGTCGGCGCCTGCCGCCTTGGCCTCGTCGGCCTTGGCACCGCGGGCGAACACGCCGACGCGCACCGTACGTCCGGTGCCGTTCGGCAGCGTGACCACGCCGCGCACCATTTGATCGGCATGCTTGGGATCGACGCCGAGGTTCATCGCGATCTCGATGGTCTCGTCGAACTTCGCCTTGGCGCGCTCCTTGACCATCTGCACCGCTTCCGCGAGCGGATAAGCCTTGGCGGGATCGACGCCTTCGCGAGTGGCTTTTGTGCGCTTTCCGATTGCCATTGCCGTTACCCCTTCACTTCCAGACCCATCGAACGGGCGGAGCCCTCGACCATCTTCATGGCCGCTTCGATGGTGGTGCAATTCAAGTCCTTCATCTTAGCCTCGGCGATCTCCTTGACCTGAGCCTTGGTCACGGAGCCGGCGACGTCGCGGCCCGGGGTCTTGGAGCCGCTTTCGAGCTTGGCCGCCTTCTTGAGGAAGTGCGACATCGGCGGCGTTTTCATCTCAAAGGTGAAGGAACGGTCGCCGTAGATGGTGATGACGACCGGGATCGGCGCGCCCTTCTCCATTTTCTGGGTCTGCGCGTTGAACGCCTTGCAGAACTCCATGATGTTCAGGCCGCGCTGACCGAGCGCGGGACCGATCGGCGGCGCGGGATTCGCGGCGCCGGCCGGGACCTGCAATTTGAGGAATCCGGTGACTTTCTTTGCCATTGCTCACTCTCCTATGGGCCTTGCCGGCCCGGGTTAGGATCCGTGGTGCGGATTTAGACGGCTGGCGACCGCCCTCACCTCCCACGTCTCACGCTTGTTATGACCGCAAAGCCGCGGCCACCTCATACGGCGGGCCGTTATACCTTCTCGACCTGCCCAAATTCCAGTTCGACCGGCGTTGCGCGGCCGAAGATCGAAACCGCGACCTTGACGCGCGAGCGGCCCTCGTCGACCTCCTCGACGGTGCCGTTGAACGACGCGAACGGGCCGTCCGAGACGCGGACCTGCTCGCCCACTTCGAACGACACCGACGGCTTCGGCCGGTCGATGCCCTCCTGCACCTGATGCAGGATGCGCTCGGCCTCGGCGTCGGCGATCGCCATAGGCTTCTTGTCGGTGCCGAGGAAGCCGGTGACCTTCGGAGTGTTCTTGATCAAATGGTAGGCTTCGTCGGTGAGTTCCATCTTCACCAGCACATAGCCCGGGAAAAACTTGCGCTCGGTGTCGACCTTGCGGCCGCGGCGCACCTCGGTGACCTTTTCCTTAGGCACCATGATCTGCTCGAACAATTCTTCAAGCCCGCGCTGCTTTGCCTGCTCGCGAATGGATTCCGCGACCTTGTTCTCGAAATTCGAGTAGGCGTGGACGATGTACCAGCGTTTTGCCATGTCGATGCGCCTAGCCGGCGACCCCAAGAATGAATGTGATGGCGACGCGGATAATCTGGTCGGCCACCGTGAAGAATATCGAGGACACGGCCACCATCACAAACACCATGATGGTGGTGATCATCGTTTCGCGCCGCGTCGGCCAAGTGACCTTGTCGGCCTCGACGCGGACCTCTTGAAAGAACTTGAACGGGCTGAACTTGGCCATGCGGTTCCGGTGACTTCCAATAGGGACAAGCCGCCCAACCTTTAAGGATTGGGATCGGCAGGCGATCCTTTTTTGGGGATACGTTCGCAGCGGAAGTCCGTTGCCGGGCCGCACACGATGGCGGGTTGGTAGAACGGTCTAGCCCCGCCGTCAAGCGGGCGGCGGGTTCCTACGACAATTCAGGCGGTTATGCCGCGTTGCCGAACGCCATTGGCATGCCTTTTGAATGGGAAAATACCGGAAACTTTGGCGGGAGCGTGGGGTGTCCCGCCCCCCGCTCCGCCTCCTAGGGTGTGAAATCGAATGCTGAAATGTCGATTGATAATTGCTGTTTTCGTCTGCCTGGCAACGGCGGGATTTTCGAGCGCCACAAGCAGTCAAGAGTATCCGAACCGACCAGTTCGCATTGTTGTGCCTTTTCCGCCCGGAGGTGTCGCGGACCCGGTCGCTCGCCTCGTCGCGCTCAAATTGCAGGACTTGCTCGGCCAACCTGTTGTGATCGAAAATCGAAGTGGTGCAAGCGGAACACTGGGCGTCGACTATGTGACCAAGTCCGACCCGGACGGTTACACAATCCTGGTCGCGACCGGCGATTTCATCACCACGCCCTCGCTGATGCCGAAGACGAACTACGATCCCTACAAAGATCTGATGCCCGTGACCATCCTCGCCAACGCACCATTGGCGCTGCTGGCAAGTATCCCCAGCGGCTTCAATTCGCTCAACGACGTGCTGACGGCCGCGCGGGCGTCTCCCGGCAAGATCAATTTTTCGTCTCCCGGCATCGGTACAATCAATCATCTGTCGGGCGAGTGGATCGGTATTGCGGCCCGCGTGAAGATCGTCCACGTGCCGTATCGCGGAGGGGCGCCGGCAGCGACCGCGGTTGCAACGGGTGAGGTCGAATTAGGCATCACGACGTTGCCGTCGGGGGATGTCCCGTCCGTTGTTGAACTTGGCTGGACGAGCGTTGCCTGTTGATGATGCTATGCGGCTTTTAGATCGTCCTCAAGTTTCTGTTCGGTCGTGTGCTTGGCATGATGTGCAATTAGCGCGGCTTTGAGTATTG
>JAPLPD010000269.1 GCA_026400395.1 Alphaproteobacteria bacterium
CGGTGCCGTCGTGCGCCGACGACCTGCGCTCGATGATCGATGCGTATGACCGAATTTATGGCGATGGGAGGGAGAAACGTTTTTCACCGGCCTCTATCTCGAAGGCTTGCGGCGGTGGTGAGCACGCGCGCGAAAACCGCGCGCTAAGCTTCTTCGATTGATCGGTGCCCCCGAAAAGTTAGTGCGCCGAGCGGTTTCTGTCGCGGGGAGGGGGAATACCGCCCGGCGCCGGCGTGACCGTGTTTCCAAAGTCACGTCTGCTTAAACAATACGAATGTGGTGGGTTGGTTCCTGTCGAAATTCAACTTTCGGAAGCCGTCGCGTCCGGGATGTCGCGTCCGGCGGTCCATTCGACCCGGAACTTACCGTTTTCACCCATCAGGCACACTTCGGCGCTTTCGCCGTAGCTGCCCAGTTTCTGCGCGGCGTCGATGGCAAACACCATCGCTTCATCCTTTGACTTGTACGGGCCGAACTGATCGTAGCCGTATTTGATGTGCCAAGCGTCCTCCGCCGGATCGTGGACTATGAAATAGCGCGCTGTCGGCATGTATTCCCCCTCGTCACAGTCGCGGAGAACACCGGATGACAACGTTCCGGTTTGCCGGATGTTCCGGATGGCTTCGACTCCGCAGCTTAGTCCTGCAAGGGGGGCGTTTTGTCGCGACAGCCACTGGTGCGGCATAGTGGCGTGCAATAAAGTCGGCACTTCGGCCATGCGGCGAGTTTTGAGTCGCCGCCCAACAATATTTTCGAGGGGACGCACAATGGCACGCAAGATTCCAGCCACCACGGATTCCGGTCCGAAGGTCGATCGCCGCAAATTCCTGACAGGGGTGGCGGTTGCCGGCGCAGCGGGCACCATGACCCCGCAGTCCGCCAACGCGAACGGCGCAGTGGGCGTGACCGCCGCACGGTTGCCTTCGGCATTGCCGCCGACCGCCTACACCATCGCGGCGGAAACCGGCACGCCGGCGAAGGACCTGGCGCGCATCGGCGGGGTCGCCGGTTCCGACTTCATGGTCGACGTCATCAAGACACTCGATATCAAATACCTGCCGTCGAACTGCGCATCGAGCTTCCGCGGCATCCACGAGTCGCTGATCAACTACGGCAACAACAAGATGCCGGAGTTCCTTACCTGCACGCACGAGGAATCCGCCGTCGGCATGGCGCATGGCTACTTCAAGATCACCGGCAAGCCACTGCTGACGCTGTGCCACGGCACGGTTGGCCTGCAGCACGCTTCGATGGCGATTTACAACGCCTGGTGCGACCGTGTGCCGGTCATTGTCGTCGGCGGCAACGACCTCGATGCCGCCCATCGCCCGCCGGGCGTACCGACCTTTCATTCAGCGCAGGACATCAACGCCCTGGTCCGCGACTTCACCAAGTGGGACGACACGCCGGTGTCGCTGCAGCATTTCGCCCAGTCGATGGTGCGTGCCTATAAGATTTCGATGACGCCGCCGTACGGTCCGGTGATGATTTCGCTCGACGCCGGCCTCCAGCAGGAGCCGGTCAAACCGCATGGCAGCGGCGAGAAGCTTTACATTCCGAAGTACACTCCGACCTCGGCCCCGCAGGGCGACAGCAACGCGGTGCGCGAGGCGGCCAAGCTGCTTGCTAACGCCGAGGCGCCGGTGATCGTCGTCGATCGCGCAGCGCGCAGCGAGAACGGCGTCCGCCTGCTGGTGCAACTCGCGGAGACCTTGCAGGCGCGCGTCGTCGATATGGGCGGCCGGATGAATTTCCCCAAGACCCATCATCTCAGCGCCGGCGCGCCGGCGGTGAACAGCGCCGACGTCATCATCGGCATGGAACTGTCCGACTTCTGGGCGGTGGTGAATTCCTACATCGACAACGGTGAGCATGGCATCGGCTTCAACCAGACCCGGCTGAAGCCCACGACCAAGCTCATCAGCATCAACTCTGTCGATCTCAACACCAAGGCGAACTACCAAGACTTCCAGCGCTTCCAGGCGGTCGATATCGCGATGGCGGCGGACGCGGAAACCACGTTGCCGTCCTTGATCGAGGCGGTAAAGGCGGCGATCCCGAACGACCGCAAGGCGGCGATCGAGAAACGCGGCGAAGCGGCGAAGAAGGCGCATGCCGAAGCGCGCGAGCGCAACAAGCAGGCGGCGGCGATCGCCTGGGATTCCAGCCCGATCAGCACCGCGCGGCTCTCGATGGAGATATGGGGCCAGATCAAGAACGAGGACTGGTCGCTGGTCGCGCAGTCCGGCAACGTCAGCAACTGGCCGCACCGGCTCTGGCCGATGGAGAAGCACCACCACTGGCTCGGCCAATCGGGCGGCTACGGCGTCGGCTACGGCGCTCCGGCGGCAGTCGGCGCGGCGCTCGCCAACCGTGATCTCGGCCGCTTCTCGGTCTCGATCCAGGGCGACGGCGATTTGATGTACGCGCCGGGCGTGTTGTGGACCGCCGCCAAGCATAAAATTCCTATGCTGTCGGTGATGCACAACAACCGCGGCTACCATCAAGAGTTGATGCACGTGCAGCGGCTGTCGAGCTTCCGCAACCGCGTTGCGAGCCTTGGCGGCGACATGGGGCCGATCGGCACCAGCATCATGAACCCGGACATCGAGTATCATAAGCTTGCGGAGTCGATGGGCTGGTGGGCGCGGGGCCCGATCACGGATCCGGAAAAGCTCGGTCCGGCGATCAAGGAGGCGATGGCGGTGGTGAAATCCGGTCAGCCGGCATTGCTGAACGTCTGGACGCAGCCGCGTTGATCGGGGAGCACACAGATATGTCGCGTCAATTTTTTCGCTTTGCGCTGGCCGCTTTTGCAGCCGGCGTGGTGCTCGCTCATGCTCCGGCCTTGGCGGCGGATGCCGCCAAAGGCAAGGCTGCGTTCATGAAATACGGCTGTTGGCAGTGCCACGGTACTGAAGGCCAGGGCTCCGCCATTACCAGCGCGGGCAAGGTGCTGGCCCCCGATCCGCTGCCGCTTGAAACCTTTGCGGCCTTTGTGCGCTCGACGGACAGGGCCATGCCGCCCTACAGCGAGTTGGCGCTGCCTCCCGCCGATCTCGCCGATATCCACGCGTATCTTTCGTCGATTCCCAAGGCGAAGGACTACAAGACCATTCCGCTGCTTAATCAGTAGCCGCGCCACGCGAAGAAATAAAAAGCCCCCGGAGCGATCCGGGGGCTTTGCTTTTTGGCAGGTCCGCGCGCCTTACGCCTCCGCCCACTGGCGCAGAAGGTTGTGGTAGCACGACGTCAGGTTCACGAGAGAGGGATGATCGGGATGGTCGCGGGTGAGTTGGATGATCGACATATCGAGATCGAACAGCAGCGCGCGCTGCGACACGTCGCGGATCAGGCTCTGAATCCAGAAGAATGAGCCGATGCGCGAACCCCGCGTTATTGGCGTGACGTGATGCAGGCTGGTGGCCGGGTAAATGATCAGGTCACCCGCGGGCAGCTTGACCGAATGGCTGCCGTAGGTGTCCTCCACCGTAAGCTCGCCGCCGTCGTAGTCCTCTGGCGCCGAGATGAAGAGTGTCGCGGACATGTCGGTGCGAATTCGGATCGGCTGCTGCGGATGTGTGCGGATCGCATTGTCAACGTGCGAACCGAACACCATGCCGGCGTCATAGCGGTTGAACAGCGGCGGGAACACCTGTTGTGGCAGCACCGCCGACATGAACAGCGGGCTCCGGTAAAGCGCCTTGAGTACCATGTCGCCGAGTTCCTGGGCGGTCTGGGATTCCTCGGGCAGTTGCAGGTTGTACTCGACCTTGCGCGACTGGTGCCCGGCGGTGACGTTGCCGTCGACCCAGTCGGCCTTCGTCATCACGTCGCGGCAACGTGCAACCTGATCGGGCGTCAGCACGCCTGGAATGTGAAGCATCATGGCGTCGGGCTCTCCACGAGACGCGGCGTTCGGCGCGCCCGCGATTATAGAAAAATGCAGCAGGATTTCCGTGTCGCTATTCGGCCCGGAGCGCTCGCGCGCTCCGGGAATTCGGCGGCTTTAGGACTTCTTCGGAGCGTCCGCGCTGGTATCGGGGATAAACCGCACGCGCCAGGTCAGCGCCGCGGAGATGCCCGATGCCGGCACGACGTTGTTGCCGAAGTACTGCGCATAATACAGCTTGTTGGTCAGGTTGTAGACGTTGAGTTGCAGCATGTTGTTTGGCGTGAATTTGTACGAGGTCATCGCGTCGAACTTCCAGTACTCCGGCACGTAGGCGGTGTTGGTGGTGTTGGCCCAACCCATCGATTGATAGATCGCGCCGCCGCCGACCGTCCACTTCTCGGTGACGTCGTAGGTGTTCCAGAACGTGAAGTTGTTAAGCGGCGTGTTCGGCAGTTCCCGATTGAGGATGCTGAGATCCCGGGTGTTCAGGATGCGCGAGTCGAGGTAGCTGTAACCGGTGAACACAGACCACTTGTCGGTGACCTTGCCGGCGGCGCCCACCTCGACGCCCATCACCCGCGCGACGCCGTCGAGGATCGAAATCGTGGAGGCGGCCGGGTCGGTAATGCGCAGGTTTGTCTTCTCGATCTTGAATGCGGCGCCGGTCAGTGACAGCCGCTGGTTGACGTCGTATTTGGCGCCGATTTCGAGCGTGTTGGTGTGCTCCGGCGCAAGCGCCGCCGCGGATGGGCTGGCCAAGGTGCCCAGTTCTCCCGACGGGTTGAAGGCGTTACCGTACGTTATGTAAACGCTCGAATTCTTGGTCGGGTGCAGCACGAAGCCGAGGCGGTAGCTCCATACGTTGTCGGTGCGCGACAGGGATCGATTGGCGGCCACGGCCTGATCGAGGTCGGTGTAGTCCGTTGCGAAGTGATCGAACCGCACCGAGCCAAGCAACTCGATGGCGTCGCCAATCTTCGCCTGATCGGAAGCGTACCATGCCGCCGTTTCAAATAGTGTGCTGTTCGGCTGATGCTGCACGATAGCGTTGGCCGGAGTTCCTGCCACCGGGAAAAACAGGCTGGTGCGGCAGACCACGTTGCCAGGGTCGCAAAGGTCGCGGCGGGTCTGGTCACGGGTTTCTCGCGAGATTTCGACACCGCTAACCAGCGAGTGATCGAACATCGCCGTGCTGAATTTGCCCAGCACGTCGGTCTGGTTGATGAAGAACGTGTTGTCGGTCTGCCGTTCACGCCGTTCGCGGCCGATCGTCATGAGTTCGGCTGGGAAGTTCGGCGCCTGGAGGCCGGCGGTGGTGCCGGTGGCGAACGTGACGTTGTTCTGGTTGCCGAGGCTGCGCGGCGCAGTCGGCGACGAGAAGCGGTTGTTGATCATGTAACGCGTCGCGTTGACCGCCTTCCATTGCTTGTTGAAGTCGTATTCGAGCTTGAGCGTGCCGATGTGCGTCTCGGTCGTGGTGACGTCGAAGCCCGGCGTGCCGTACCAATTGCTCCGCGGCGCCGGTGTCGGAGGCGTCGGCGCGCCGTTGCCGAAGTAGCCCGGGTTGGTCAGCGCGCCGGTGGTCCGGCTGTAGGCCGGCTGAGGCAGATAGGTGAAGCCGTAATCGGGAACGCTGTCTTCGCCCTGATAGATGTAGCTGGCGGTGGCCTTGAACTCGTTCCACTGGCCGCTGACCGAGGGCGCTACGCCCCAGCGCTTGACGTTGACGTTATCGCGCGTCGGCGTGTCCATGTCCTGGTACAGCGCGGAGACGCGGCCCCAGATGCTGTCCTGCTTGCCGCTGGCATCGACCTCCATGCGATACCCGGGGCCGGTGGTGCCGGTGATGACGCCATCGATGAACGATGCGCCGGTCGGAAGCCGCGTCACGGTGTTGATCGCGCCGCCGGTCGAGCCGCGACCGAACGCAAATGCGGACGGGCCTTTGTAAACCTCGACGCGCTCGCCGGCGAACATATCGCGGGTGTACCAGCCGGGATCGCGGATGCCGTCGCGGAAAATATCGCCGCGGGCGACGAAGCCGCGGATGATGGGGCCGTCTCCCTGTTGTCCGCCTTCTCCCGAACTGAACGTGATGCCCGGAATGTAGCGCAGCGACTCCTCCATGGAGATCGCGTTCTGATCCTGCAGCAATTGTTGCGTGACCACGTTGACGGTCTGCGGCGTGCTGAGCAGCGGCGCCGGCAGCCGGGTGATGGTCTGGGCGGTCGGATTGTAGCCGACGTCGCCGGCCTGATTGCTCGGGGCGGGGGTGGCCGCAACGACCGGAGCCGCTGCCGGCGGGGCCGGAGCGCGGGCGGGCCGCGCCACGCGCCGTTGCGAGCGCACCTGGATTTCCGGCAGCGTCTGCAGCTGAACGGTGCCGGCGCCGGGTTGAGGCGCGGGGGCCGGCGTCGCGTTCTGCGCCGCGGCGCCGGTCACGAACATCACTGACACCAGGCCGACGGCGGCCGGCGATAGCGGACTGCGGACCGCAGGCTGAACTGGCATGCGTTCCGGAAGCTGAAGTTTTGCCCCGACATTTACTTGCAGCGTTGCTTGGACATGCCTTTTTCTGCTTCGGATATACTTCGTCACGATACCCCCACTATACAGTTTAGAATGAAAAAAAACTGCGATCCTCAGGGTATTTTCGTAACATCTGAAGTATTCGACTCCAACTACAAATGGTCGAAACTGCAATACTCTAAAATTAAAACAGTTAAAAACAACGAATATTAAGCCAAGTCCACTTTTGGTCCGGAGGGGTCCGGGCTATACATGGATATGGAACTCTCATCTCTTTGGAATACATCCAAACAACGCAACCACGCCTCAGCGCTTGGGCGAATGCGCCGAATTTGGCTGAACATTCACCTGTGGCTCGGTCTCGGCTTTGCCCTGCTGCTGGTGCCGATCTCGATCTCCGGCGCACTGCTGGTCTGGCACGACCATCTCGATGCAATCCTCAATCCGAGCCGCTATGCGGTGACCCACGGCCAATCGATGCCGCCGTCGGCGCTGCTTGCGAGCGCGGGCCGGTCACTCGGGAATGGCTTCGAGCCCATTGTGGTGCGGTTGCCCGAAGGCGCTGGCTGGCCGGCCACCGTGATGGCGCGCGAGCAGCGCCGCGGCGAGGGCGGCGGACGGCCGCGGCTGGTGACGGTTTATCTCGATCCGCCGACCGCGCGCGTGCTGGGCACCGCCGAATTTCGTAACTCGCTCATCGGATTCCTGCATCGATTTCACGAGAACCTGACGATTCCGGAATACAGTGGCCGCGCCATCGTCGGCTGGGTCGGCGTCGGCATGCTCGTGCTGTCTCTCAGCGGGATCTATTTGTGGTGGCCGCGCAACGGCGCGTTCATGCGTGGACTGCAGTGGCGGCGAGGACCCGCGACGTCGTTCAACCTGCATCACATGGCGGGCTTCTGGATCGCGATCCCGCTCGCGGTGGTGTCGTTGACCGGGGTTTATCTCGGATTTCCGCAACAGAGCCGGGAATTGTTGGGTTCGGTGGCGCCGATGACGCCGCAACAGCGCGGTGGCGGCTTTAATCCGGGATTCTCCAGATGACTTGTAGCGCGACAATCTGGATGAGAACTCCGCGACAATCAGGATGGCCATTTTGGCGGTCGCGGCGAGGAGATGATTGTCGCGGCGCGACGATAACGCAAGCGATATTTTCGTGACGCGTGATTTGATTGTCGTGGAGC
>JAPLPD010000270.1 GCA_026400395.1 Alphaproteobacteria bacterium
GCTCCACGACAATCAAATCACGCGTCACGAAAATATCGCTTGCGTTATCGTCGCGCCGCGACAATCATCTCCTCGCCGCGACCGCCAAAATGGCCATCCTGATTGTCGCGGAGTTCTCATCCAGATTGTCGCGCTACAACATTTGCAGGTTCCACGAGGACTTTCGCGGCATGTAACAAATCTGTCGTGGCTGAATGGGACTGTGCGTTGTGGAATCACAGAACAGCGCGCAACTCTTGCGAAGGCCGATGCGGGAGCGCATCGAAGCCCTGGCGCTGGCTTTCCGGCGGCGGAATGGCTGGCACAAGCTCGGCGCGATCATCTGCCTCACGATCGTCGGATTCGCGCTGCTGACGCTGTTCAACCTGTTGCGCGATATCGAAATCGACAAAGTTGTCATCGCGTTGCGGCTGACAACGCCCGGCCAGATCCTCACAGCGGGCGGATTTGTCGCCGCGAGTTACGTCACGCTGACGTTCTACGACTATTTCTCGCTCCGGACGATCGGCCGCCCTGACGTGCCGTATCGCGTGGCCGCGATGGCAAGCTTCATCAGCTACACGATCGGGCACAATCTTGGAGCCACCGTTTTCACCGCAAGTGCGATCCGATTCCGTGTCTATTCCGCCTGGGGCCTCAGGGTAGCCGACGTGGTGAAGATCGCGTTCGTCACCGGCCTGACCTTCTGGCTCGGCAACGCCTTCGTCCTGGGCCTGGGTTTGTTGTGGACCCCCGAAGCGGCCAGCGCCATCACTCAGCTGCCGTCATGGCTCAACCGCGCCATCGCACTCGCTGGGCTGGCCGTCATCGCGGGCTACGTGATTTGGCTTTTGCCGCGCCCGCGCGTCATCGGCCGCTCTGGATGGCAGATAACCCTGCCCTGCGCGCGGCTCACTCTGGTGCAGATCGGCATCGGCGTGCTGGATTTGGCCGCCGGCGGCCTCGCCATGTACGCACTGCTCCCAGCGGAGCCGTCGATCGATTTTGTCACCGTGCTGGTCATTTTCGTAACCGCGGCATTGCTCGGATTTCTGAGTCACGCCCCTGGTAGCCTCGGCGTATTCGAGGCAGCGATGCTCGTGGCCCTCCCGCAGTTTCAAAAGGAAGAGTTGCTGGCGGCGTTGCTCATTTTCCGGGTGCTTTATTTCATGCTCCCATTCTGCGCTGCCGTCCTGTTGCTGAGCGCACGCGAAGGCTTTCTGGTCTTCATGAAAAAACACAACCATCAACAGCCTTGAGCAACTTGGCAACGCGCTTTGCTTCACCGCCCGCCAACGATGTAGCCCTCGCGCGACTCGACCGGGAAAGCAATGCAAGGCCCGGAACCAACGAGTCCGTCTTCCGCCGTCGCTTTTTGTCAGCCATTCGCCGGAAAACGGAAGTTCCCGTACGCGCCGATGAGGACAGATAACTAATATCGCCATATCTTTCAAAAACAGCCGACGACCCGGAGTTTCTCGCCCCGAGCGACAGCCCCGCTCCGGCTAGGTCGGCCGAAGTTTCATGATCTCAACCGCCGCGCGACCAAAGAGGGTGTATGGATTGCCGATCGCTTCCATGACTTCGAAGTGATTGTAGCCTTCCATCACAGCAATCGTGACCGGCTTGCCGGCGCTCTTTACCGCCGCATGGAAATCACGGCTCTGGCGTTGGAACTCCGGCGTTTCCAGCGAACCGTAAACCAGCGCAATCGGCGCCACGAGCTTGTCGAGATGCCGCTGTGCGCTGAGCTTTTCCTCCATCTCGTCGGTAAATTTGACGAACGTGGATCGCGCCGACAACCGCACTGGCTTAAGATCGTACATGCCACTACCCGACGCCCCGCCTTTGATGATTGTCATCGGCACGCCGTAGTCTTTTTGCCAGTCGGTCGTCATCAGCACACCGATCCAGTGGCCACCGGACGATTGGCCGGAGACGTAGATGCGCTCCGGATCGCCGCCAAAGCTCTTGGCGTTCTTGTAGACCCAGGCAACCGAGCGGCGAATCTGATCGGCCATCGGCAGGAGACTTCCACCGACGTCCCCGACATTGGCAAAATCCGGGATGACGACATTGGCGCCAACATTGAGAAAAGCCTCGGCGAGATAGTGGTACTGCGACGCCGTACCGACCCGCCAAGAGCCGCCGTGGATATAGATCATGATCGGCGCGTTGGGCGTCTTGGCGGTGAAGACGTCGAGGCCCTCGAATTTGGTTGGCCCATAAGTGAAGCGCTTGGGCGCACCGAGGCGTTCGCGCGCCAGTTCGCTGTTGCGCACGCAGCGCTCGATGACGATGTTGCGGTTTGGCGCATAAACCGCCTGATCGTAGGCGTCGTCGAGTTCTTTTTGGTCCATATTCATCCAGACCAGGGGGCCTTTGACGCGCGGCGCGGGTTGCGTCTGCGCCGCCGTTCCGCTCGCAAGCACCGCTGCGCTCGCAGCCGCGTGACAAAGTACGTTGCGCCGTGTCAGCTTTGGATCACGCATGGTCATCGACCCTCCCTCGCCTTGGATGCTCTGCCCGGCATTCGCCGGACAAACCCCGACGGCTTGAAAGGTAGGCGTTTCCTGAATTGACCGGAAGCCCATTTTCGAAGGTTGGAAGTGGACTGGCGTCGCAGATCAGTTCTTCATTCAGAGTCGTTGACATAACAAACAAGTCCGCCTTTGAGTATCAAAGCCAACCCACGCCCTGTATCTGGAGAAAAAATGCTGCCCTGGCATCAGCGCTACGGCTATTCGCCGATCACCAAGCGCCCAGACTATTCCTGGCCCGACAACAAACGCTTGGCCTGCTACATCGCCACCAACATCGAAGTGTTTGCGTTCGAGACCGGAATTGGACCGGACCCGATCGGCGCCAGCGATCTGCAAACGCATCGGAACTTCGCCTGGAGAGATTACGGCAATCGTATCGGCGTCTGGTACCTGTTCGACCTCTATGAGGAGTTGGGGCTTCCAACCTCTTGTCTGATCAACAGCGCAGTCTACGATTTTCATCCGGACATTGTTGAGCGGGTCCGAGTTCGCGGCGACGACATCGTGGGCCATGGGCGAACCAATGCCGAGCGGCAGCGTGGTCTGTGGGAAATCGACGAGCAACGGTTAATCGCCGACGCGACGCAGACAATTGTCAGGAACGAGGGCCGCCCCCCGAAAGGCTGGCTTGGCGGCAGCGTGACCGAAACGCGCGTCACGCTCGACCTGCTGAAGGAGGCGGGATACCGCTACGTTCTGGACTGGCCGTGCGACGATCAGCCAATCTGGATGAAGACCCGGAACGGACCAATCCTGTCGGTGCCTTATCCCTTCGAACTCAACGACATCGGCCAGATTATCCAGCGCGGGCACACCACACGCGACTTCTGCGACATGATCGTCGATCAGTTCGACGAGATGGTGCGGCGGTCGGTCGACCGTCCGCAGGTCTTCGCGCTTTCGCTGCACACCTTTATCGTCGGGCAGCCGTTCCGCATCCCGCCGCTCAGAAAGGCCCTGAAGCACATCATCGAGCATCCCAAGAAGGACAGCATCTGGATGACGCGGGCCGACGCGATATCCGACCACTGCTACGCCATGCAGGCCGGCATCATACCGGGGAGTTAAAAACGATCACTTGAACTGGCGCTCGGTCAACGGCGGGAGAAACTGCGAATCGAACACCGACTCAGGCGGTGCTTGGCGCGGCAAATCAAACCCTCTCGAGACCAATTCGATATGCTTTTTGAGACGAGCCATATCGACGTCACCGAAGCCCTTGCTGCGAACGCTGGGCGTGACCACGAATTCGAGCGCAGACTTGAGACGCCCGATTTCCTGGGCAGGGTCCGACATCGAATCGGATTTTTTCAGCGCTGCAATAGCCGCATCAGGGTCGGCGGCGGCGCTGAGCCACGACTGGATCGTCGCTTTGACGAAGCCGCGCAGCGCGTTGGGATTAGCCTTGGCGAAGGCTGGTGTGGTGAAGACGACGTTGGCATACAGATCGAGGCCGTAGTCGTGCAGCATCATCACGTTGATGTCTTCTCGCTTGACATCCAGCTTGAGTAGCCCCGGCACAGCCGTCATCACCCAGGCGGCGGAGAAATCGACATCGCCGCGAACCAGCATGGGCTCTCTCACCTGCGGCTGCACGCCGACCCATGAAACCTTCGCTGGATCGACGCCATTGAGACGCGCAAACACGTTGAAAAGCCGGTAGGTGGCGTCGACAGTGGGCGCGCCGCCCTTCCTGCCCATGAGATCGGTCGGCTTTGTGATGCCAGCCTTCTTGAGCGATATCAGACTAAGCGGCGCCCGGTCATAGACCATCAACACCGCGATCAGTTCGCTTCCCGGATTGCGTGCGTTGAACTCAATCAGCGCGCTGAGATCGCCAAAACCGATATCATGGGTACCGCTGGCAACCTTGGTGATCGAATCCGCTCCACCACGGCCAGGATCGAAATTGGCGAATTTGATACCCTGAGCCGCATAGTAGCCGCGCTCACGGCCAAGCACGAAAGGCGATTGCTGCCCTTGCAGCAGAAAGTCGAGCACAAATCGCACATTGGCGGGTTGAGCGGATGCCAGCTCAACGCCCGAGAACGGAGTCAGAGCCAGGGCAGCCAAGGCAGCAATGAACGCGCGAATGAGCATGAACGACTCCCGTTTCTCAACAACCAAGTATGGACGTGACGCTAGCACCGAAGCAACCGCGCGCAATGACAACGCGAGGACCTGATGATATCAGATTGCAATACTCGACAAGCCGCCGTCAGGAATGCGCATGGACACCAAAAACACGTCAGCCAACATCTATCAGAAGCAAGGGATGGGCCAACTCATCGGCTTTGGCGAACGTCCGGCGGTCATGGTCATCGACATGCAGCACGACTTCTGCGATCCGGCGGCACCGACGACCTTGTGGCCGTCTATCGGCGAGACCTACGAACCGATCCGCCAATTGACGAAAAGCGCCCGCACGCGCCGCGTGCCTGTTTTCTACACCCAAGGGCTTGTTGCAGCCGACGGATCGTCGGCCGGTTTGTGGCGGTACAAGCAGCGATATCATGCCGAGGGACGCGTTCAGATCGACGGCAGCAAGGGCGCTGCGATCATCCCTGAAGTAGCCCCCGAGCCCGGCGACCACATCATACGGAAATGGCGGCCGAGCGCGTTCTTTCGCACCGACTTTGAAGTTTTCCTGAATGTCTTCGCAATCGACACACTTCTGGTCTGCGGCACCAGCGTCAGCGGATGCGTGCGCGCAACCGTGACGGATGCATTCATGCGGGACATCCGTTGCATGGTCGTGCGCGAGTGCGTAGCGGACCGGACTCCTTCGGTGATGGAGGCTAATTTTTTCGACATGGATCAAAAATACGCCGACGTCGTGTCAGTCACCGGGGCATTGGAATACCTCAACCGCTTTCCTCTGAAGAATTAGGTAGAGTAATTATCGATCAATGTGACGGTGCCCGCCGCGACCGGCTCAGCCAGCGCAGCGGATCCGCCATTTCCGGCATCATCCAGGAGCACCGATCATGCGTTGGCTTGCGCCAGTTCGGCCCCTGCTTATCGCGCTGCCTGCTGCCGGCCTTGTCATTGGCCTCGCAATTTGGGCGGTGGGCGAAGGTCGATGGTCCGGGTCGATATGGGCTGCATCGACGCTTCCTGTGCTCCTCGTTCTTGTCGTCGAAATCGTCACCAGTCTCCGGCGCGGAGACGTGGGCCTCGATGTGGTCGCGGCCTTGTCGATGACCGCAGCGCTGGTGTTTGGCGAAGAACTCGCCGCGGCCGTGGTCGCGCTCATGTATGCGGGCGGGCAATATCTGGAGGGCTTCGCCGAAGGACGGGCGCGCCGCGAGATGACGGCACTGCTGGCCCGCGCGCCTCGAACCGCCGTCCGTTATCGCGATGGAGCCGTTGAGGAGGTTGGCATCGATACCATTGCATCCGGCGACCGCCTTCTCATACGAAGGGGCGACGTCGTTCCGGTCGATGGTGAGGTGGCAAGAGGCACAGCCATTCTGGACGAATCCGCTCTGACTGGGGAATCCATCCCGGTCCAGCACAAGGTCGGCGGGACCGTCATGAGCGGGGCGACCAATGCGGGCGACGTCTTCGATCTCGTCGCAGTCCACCGCGCAGCTGAAAGCACCTATTCCGGGATCGTCCGGCTGGTCGAAGCAGCACAGCGTTCGAAGGCGCCAATGTCGCGCACGGCGGACCGCTTCGCGATGGTTTTTCTCGCGGCCACGGTACTCATTGCGGGTGCCGCATGGCTTTGGACGGGGGATCCCATCCGAGCCGTTGCCGTGCTCGTCGTAGCCACCCCCTGCCCGCTTATTCTAGCCGTACCGGTCGCCATCGTGGCCGGGCTCTCTCGGGCCGCGAAACAAGGCATCCTGATTAAAGGCGGCAAGGCGCTCGAAATGCTGGCGCGGATTCGCTCAATCGTCATCGACAAGACCGGGACGCTCACCGATGGCCGGGCCAAAATTGTTTCGGTGCGGGTCGTTGCGGACCTCGCAATCGATGAGATTATCCACATCGCCGCGTCGCTTGACCAGGCATCGAAGCACATCATCGCGCAGACGATCGTATCTGAGGCTCACGCGAGGCACATACCGCTCGCCATTCCCACCGACGTGGTCGAGGTGCCAGGCGAAGGTGTCCAGGGCCGCATCAACGGCCTTAACGCCATTGTGGGCGGCATGCATTTTGTCGCCAACAAGCTCGGGGCCAAAGACGCCGCCACGGTAACCAGACCGGACGTGCACGGCGCCGCCGTCGTTGCGGTCGCAATCGACGGGCGCCTGGCCGGAGAAATTGTACTCGCCGACGAGCTTCGAACAGGCACCGATAACATTCTCCAGGCCCTCAGAAAGCTTGGGGTGGGACGCATTGTGCTTGCGACCGGGGACCGGCAAAGCGTCGCGGAGACAATCGCCGCGAAGATTTCGATCGATGCCGTTCGATCCGAGCTGACTCCGGACCAAAAGGTCATGGTCGTTCTTTCGGAACGAAAGAACGGACCCGTGATGATGGTCGGGGACGGGGTCAACGATGCCCCGGCGCTTGCTGCTGCCGATATCGGTCTGGCGATGGGCGCCAGGGGCGCGGCCGCTTCCGCGGAAGCAGCCGACGTCGTTCTCCTTGTCGATCATCTCGATCGCGTCGTCACCGCGATCGAAATCGCGCAGCGATCACGCTTTATCGCCTTGGAAAGCGTATATGCGGGCATCGGACTTTCGGTCGTCGGCATGATCGCAGCAGCGCTGGGTTATCTCACCCCTGTGCAGGGCGCGCTGATGCAAGAACTGATCGACGTTGCGGTCGTTTTGAATGCGTTGCGGGCACTGCGGCAGTGATTCAACGCCCAGCCGCGTTCACTGGGCCCCCATCCAATTTTGCTCGATTTGATCCAGGGCAAAGCGCGGCTCCGCGGATCCCGCCATGCTTCGTCCGAAGGAAATGGGAGCAAATAGATGTATAAGCATATTCTTATAGCGACCGACGGTTCGGAGCTTGCCAATCGGGCGCTCGACCATGGTCTGGCGCTGGCGAAAGCCGTGAAGGCGCCGGTGACGCTGGTGACCGTGACCCAGCCGTGGTCAGCGTTGGACATGTTCAGACGGATGCTGGCGCCAACCCAGGCCGAACCGTGAGTTCCGCTCGTGCGGCATCTTTGAAGGGCTTGTCCGGCGGAAGAATCACAGCGGCTGAGCGAACCTTTTGATGAGCGAGTTCGACGCCGGGCGGTACGGTGCCCTTTTCCACCAACGCCTTGGCCGCACGCATCAGCCGATGGCGCGCCATGATGATGCCGTTGTCCGTCGAGACCAGATTCTCCTTGGTCCGATCGATAATCGGCCCCATACTCTCCTGCAGCGAGCCGTCCTGAATCGCGATGCCATCGATACCGCTGTAGGTATCGCCGCGCCTCTGCGCCGCGCGATCCATTAGATAATCGTTGTCTTTGTTGGCCAGCGGGCGATAGCTGTCCGGCACGAACTTGCAATGGACGCCCTTGCCATCCTGCATCGCCTGACGTTCGGCATCGGTGATGTTTCGCGTCGGATGATAGTCGTAGCTCCACGTCCAGCAATTCTCGTCGTCGATCGGCACCCAGAAATGACCGTGCACGGTGTGGCCACCACGCGGCGCGATCATGGTGAAGGACGGCAGCACATACTGCGTTATGCGCCAATAATAGTTGCCATCCTCGGCGTTGCGCCGAGCACCGATGAAAAGACCGCCGGCGCTCTCGACCACCTCGAAAACCGGGCGAGAGTCGTTGAGATTGTACTGGTTGCCCTTGGCGCCCTTGAACAGCGGATCGGAGTTGATGCTACCGCGATGCAAGCAGGAGACATGGCTCGAGTCGATGCCGCCCTCCATGGCTTGCAGCCAGTTGGTTTCCTGCAGCCGTTTCGACACGAAACGCTGCTCGGCTGGCACCATGACGAACTCCCATTCCGGCAGCGGGGGCTTGAGTTCGGGCGGGCCCATGTAGGTCCACAACAAACCGCCGCGCTTCACCAGTGGGTAGGATTTGAGCTTGATCTTTTTGGCGAACCCGCTTTCGTCGGGCTCCGACGGCACTTCGAGACACTGGCCGTTAACGTCGAATTTCCAGCCGTGGTACGGGCAACGCAGGCCACACGCTTCGTTGCGACCAAACCACAGCGATGCCCCACGGTGAGGACAAAATTCGTCGATCAGGCCATAGAGCCCCTGGTTGTCTCGAAAGGCGACAAGCCGTTCGGAGAGAATCTTGACGCGCACAGGCGGGCAGTCGTTTTCCGGAAGTTCGTCGGCGAGCAAAACTGGCGTCCAGTAACTGCGGAACAGGCGGCCCATCGGAGTGCCCGGGCCGGTCTGGGTGACGAATTCGTTCTGTTCTTTCCGTAGCATTGCCCCCTCCCGCCGATGGTTACCCTGGTAACCAACCTTTGATCGGTGTGCGGATGGGGTCTTTGATCTGGATCAAATCAAGGCGGCAACCTGTTACCAACCCGGTCAAGCCCAACTGGCGAAGCTCATTCCAGTGCCAGTGCCAGCTGGTGTGCGATAGCCCGGCACATAATCGACCCAGTTCATCTCGAGATGCTCGACCGCGCCCGCGACCGCGAGCCAATTGAGGATTTCCGAACTGCCGCCCATGAGCTTGCTGGGAGGAATGCGCTGCAAAAATCTCGCGTCCTTGTCAGCGAGCGCCTTCAGTATCCGTCGATCGTAATCTTCATCGACCAGGAAATGGCTCAATCCTCCAGATGCGAGGACACCAACGCGTGCATCTCCCGCGTAGCTCTCCACCGCAAGCCGCACCACTTGCCCCAGCCGGTAGCATCGCTGCGGTCGAGGCTGGGTCGGCGGATAGTAGGTGTTGAGAAACACCGGCACGACTGGGACCGGCCTATTGGGATCCATCACATGGCGGTGCACGTAGGCAACGGCGTGACCTTCACCCTCGCCTGCACGAAGGGATTTCGAGGCTGCCAGATCGAACTCCGCGTCCATCAGATATTCGATCAGATGTGAAGCCAAACCGGAATGCACCGGATATTCGCGCGGCTCATCGGGTTCGAAGAATGCGGCGCGATTCTTGATGTACCAATCCGGCAAGTGCGAATAAGTGTTGTGCTGCTTGGTGTCGTTGCGGATGGTGTCTCCGAAGTAGATCGCAAAGGCCGGCCGGCAGTCTTCCAGATAACTCTCGTTCTGGTCGTCGCCAAAGACGATCAACGCGTCGAGAGCCGCCGCGCTGAGTACTTGGCGAAGATGTCGGCTGGCGGCCCGCGCCTGGTTTTGAAGTTTTACGAGGAGCGCTGGCGCGACCATCCCGGCCATTGAGGGATCGGCCTTTTCCAGCAACTCGCCGTAGGTAGCCGACCGGCCCTCCTTGTCATGATGCTTGATGATCTGGTCGGTCTCCAGGAAACGAGTAAGCGTTTCGTCGGAGGCGAGCAGCATGGGGGTATGGGACGTCCCAAGTGCGGATTCCTGCGCAAGCCGGACACGATTCCTGTGATCTCGGACAGCCGGTGATAACGGGCTGAGGCGCGCTCCCGTCGACATTCGAATCAGCTGATTGGGCCTCCTGTCAACAACAGGGGGCGACCGATGCCGGCGGA
>JAPLPD010000248.1 GCA_026400395.1 Alphaproteobacteria bacterium
AGGCTCTGTCCTACCACCTGGGCTTCGGTTACGGTTTTCATAGGCTGGAGGCAGCCAGCACTTTGCACGATGGCCTGCTGGAACATGACTTTTACCTTGTCGCCGCTGGCCAGGTGCATGCACACCGAGCCCGCGCCTGCCTGCATCACGTCGTAGGACTTCGCTTCCTCACGGTAGCCCGCCTCGGTGATAAGCCCCTGCTGACCAAGGACCGCCTTCGTCAAGGCACCCTGCGACGCGCTGTCCCGCAGGATGTCGAGCGCGCTACCGCTGCGCTGCATCCCAGACGCGGCAATGTCGGCCCGCGACGTACCGAGCGACATGGTGAGTTTGCGGTCGGCCTGTACCTGCTGGATCGCCGTGGATTGATTGGTGAAGTCGGCGTTCTGCGTCGCCAGCGTACCCGCAAGCCCGTACTGCTCGGCCTCGGCCTCGTCGCCCTGTGCGCGCTGCTCATTGCCGAGTGCGCTGAGCCGGAACGCCCCCGCCTGGATGCGCTGACCGCTTGCCGAGATACGAAGGCCGCCCGCCTTCTCAGCACCGCCGAGAAGATCGGATACCGCCCCGCCTGCGGCTGTAAAAGTGCCGTTGCCAAATGCCATAGGTCAAATCCTCATTCTGGAAGAAACGGACCGCAGCACCGCCGACCAAACGATGCTGCGGCCCTATCGGGACTGCGACCATGTCCGTGGCACCGTCCCAACTACCGAGTTTTCTTAGGCCGCGGTCTTTGCGACGGCCGCGGCAGCCGCCGCGATCGCGGATTCACGCCGAGATAGCGACTCCTCGCGGGCATCCAGGGCCGCCGTGCGCTCATCGAGTTGCGCCGCTCGGGCAACGCTGGCCTTTTCGCGTTCGATGATCGCGGCGCTATCCACGGCCAACTGCGTCCGGGCCTTCTCGATGTCATCGTATGCCGCGGTGCGCGCCTGCTCGATTTCGTTCTTGCTGGCGTCCATTGCCTGCTGCAACGCCGTCTGCCTCTGCTGAATTTCAGCGAGCAGCGCGCGGCTCTTGTCCATCTCGGCCGCAAGATCGGCCAGCCGATCGCCTGCCGCCTTTTCGTCTTTGATGACGCCGAGCAGCGCCACAACGGCTTGGAAATCCGCTCCGTCGGTTACGCTGGGCGGCAGTGTCGGTGTGTTCATGCCGAGCATTGCAGTGGTTCCTTCTGGTGGGTTGGGGTCGAGAGGTCCGGAAAACACAATCGAAGCGCATCGAGCAGCGACGGGTTGAGCTTTGCGAGCGCTCCGAAAACCTCAACGCTCGCGAGCACCTCGTATTTTTTGAATACCGGCAGCGCATCGGCTTCCCGGATCATCGCGAATGACACGTCGTCCGCCGGCTTGATCGCGGCCATTACCTTCTCGGTGATGACGCGACCATCGATCAGGCGCTCAAGGCCTTCCAAGAAGTCCGAGCGCATCCTGAGTGTCATCGAATACTGCAGCGCGCGCTTTACCGTCGAGGCTATGAGGATGGTGTGCACGTGCCCAACAGGCGCATGAACAATTAGCCGTTCATCGCCCTTGAGATTGTCGAGCCACGCGGAATGCTCGTCGCTCGTGCGGCCGTTGTGATAAATCTCCTCCCTCACGGCGCCGGCTCCGACCGTTCAGGCGTTACGTCGATCAGGGGCGGAAGTTCTTTCAGATTGATGCCAGCCTTCGCGGCCAAGTCGGAAATCCGCTGCATCACCTCTGCGGTGGCGCGGAGAGCCGGCGTAGCGTCGTGCTCTACCTTGACATGGTGGACGCTCTCGGCGGGATAGACGCGGTCGAGTACCATCGCGATACCGCGGGCGTGGTCGCGGGAATCCGGATTTTCGATCAGGCTTTCCAGTGCCCGGATGGCACGCGGCGCGGAGGCGCGGATGCGCTTTTCATCCTCCTCCCGAATAGCCGCCAGAACGCGCTCGTCATGGAAAAGCCGCGACGCGATCGTGGCCATGCTCTGCGGCGTCGATGTCTCTGTCCCAAATCCGGCGAGGCGCGCCGCCTTCACGTTCGCGCCGTGGCCGGGTCGGATTTGATACAACGCACGCACCGCCGCCCGGTGTCGATCGGATGGCAACGCCTTCATCGCCGGCCCGTCCTGAGCGTCGATCGGCTCAAGCGGTGCCAGTTCGCGGCGCGGGCCTCTCGATTTGGTTGCCACCGCGCGTGCCATCACGCAAATTTCTTGATCTTGCTGGTCAGGACGATGTTCGCAAGCATCATGTCGCGCTTGTGGTCGCCGTGACCGGCCAGGTATTTCTCGACCCACTCGGGGTCGCGCATCCGGTCAGCCTTCCACTTGGAAACGACGGCATGTTCCTGCGGTGTCACCTCGTGGTCGGTGAGTGTCTGGCGGATCACTTCGTCGCGGATGCCGAGATCGCGGAAATGGGCGGTGGCCGCATCCATCTGCATGCGCTTGCTGTCTTGAAACGGCGCGTCATCCAACACGCCGGCCATCGCCATATCAACGTTGGGAGCGTCGCCGGCCTCGATCTTCGTCCGCAGCGCGCGGTACTCTTTCGCCTCGGGCGTGTTCCCGGCCAGAAATCGATCGCGCCACGCTGCATCGCCTTTCAGTTCGTTGAGCCGTAGCGTTGCCTCCGCCGCGTTCTACGGATTGACGGGGGCCGGCGTTGGGACAACGGGCGGCGGCGGCGACACGCCGTTTGCGATCATCTCGCCAAGGGTCGGCGCTTCACTCATGGTCGTCCTCCTCCGAGGCACGGATTTCTTCCACCGCAGCCTTGCGGAAGGCCTGGACGACACGGTCGTTATGCAGATGGGCGGGATAGCCCGATTTGGCAGGGTGTAAACAAAGGTTCTGTCCGCCTGCGAGCACGCACTCCGTCGGGCCGCAGAGCTCGCAGCAGTCGTGCGCCGTGATGCCGATGACGGCCTGTTCCGGGGGCAGCGCGCGGATCGCCTCGATCCGGCGTGCAAAATCGCTTGCAATATTGACCCCCTGACGGGGGATATTCGCGTTCAATTCCGACCCCCTCTGACGTGATGTGTCAGCGTCCTTCCCTTTGGCCTTGGCGGCCGGGAAGG
>JAPLPD010000276.1 GCA_026400395.1 Alphaproteobacteria bacterium
ATGGCGGCGATTAAACGGCGAGAACCAGTTGCCAAAGGTCGTTCAAGGAGTCAAATTCAAAAACGGAATCGAGGTCACTGAAATGCCGGCTCACCACGCCGCCTGATCAACCTCGTCACCCAAAATCCCGCATAGCTCGTGGGCGGCTTGGTGCTTGTCATCGCGGCGGGGCTTGCGCGCGAGACGCCGGCCCTGGCGCCGCCCGCCGTGGCGACTCCGGTTGAGGCGCAGCCGGCGATCATGGCGGCCGCCGCGCTGTTGTTCTTCGTCTATCTCGGGTTTGAAGAGATCGCCAATATGGTGGAGGAGGTGCGCCGGCCGGCCCGCGACATCCCCCTGGCGCTGTTTGCCAGCATGGCGATCACAACCGTGCTCTATGTTCTGGTCGCGCTCGACGTCGTTCATATGGCGACGCCGGCCGAACTTGCGGCGAGCCAGGCGCCGCTGGCGACCGCGATCCGCACGGTGTGGCCGCACAGCGGCAACGTGCTGAGCGCGATCGCGCTGTTTGCCACCGCCAACACGGTTTTGATCACTGTCATCGCCACGTCGCGGCTGGCCTTCTCGATGGCGCGCGACGGTGAGATCCATGGCGTGGTGGCCCGCGTGCACCGCCGCCGGCAGACCCCCTGGGTGGCCGCGATGGTGACCTTGGCCATGACCGCGGTTCTGTTGCCGGTCGGCAGCGTGAAAGTCCTGGCAGAGCTGTCGTCGTTCGCCGCGCTGGTGGCGTTCATCACGGTCAATCTCGCGCTGATCGTGCTGCGCTACAAGCAGCCGTACCATAGGAGGCCGTTCCGGGTGCCGGGCACCATCGCTGGGCTTCCCATTCTGCCGGTGCTGGCGATTGGCTCGATCGTCGTTCTGCTGATGCACTTCGATTGGCAGATTTATCTTGCCGGCGCTCTGGCGCTCGGCTTGGCCGCGCTCGCGTTCCTCGTTCGCCAGTGGGCGCGGCGCTAGCTCCAAAACCGCCTGGAGGCGATGCGGGCGCCTTCCGCCATCGCCGCCATCTTGGCCCAGACCACGTCGGGATCGACCGCGGCCTGGCCTACCCAGGTGCCGTAGCCGCAATCGCTGCCGGCGATGACGTTCTCGCGGCCGACCAGTTTGGCGTAGCGGCCAATGCGCTGCGCGATCAACTCGGGATGCTCGATGAAGTTCGACTTCGATTCGAGCACGCCCGGGATCAGCACCTTGCCGGGCGGTAGCTTCACCGTTTCGAACAGCGCATATTCGTGGGCGTGGCGCGGGTTGGCGGCCTCCAGCGAGATCGCCTCCGGCCGCGCCTGGAACACGAGGTCGACGATGTCGGCGAGCGCCACGTCGTAGTGGTGCGGCCCTTCGTAGTTGCCCCAGCACAAATGCATACGAAGCTGCGCCGGCGGGATGTTGCGGGTGGCGTGATTGAGCGCCTCGATGTGCAACTGGATGCGCTTGCGGAATTCCTTGAGATCGAGATCCGCGTACTGGATGTGGCGGCCCATGCCGAGATCGGGGCAGTCGAACTGCACGTCGAAGCCGGCGCTTGCCACGGTTTCGTATTCGTCGCGCATCGCGTCCGCGATCGCGTAGATATAGGTCTCGAAGTCCTTGTAGTGATCGTTGCGGAAGAACAGCGACACCACGCCGGGGGAGGCGGCGCTCATGAAGCCCTCTTGCGCCTTCACTCCCGCCAGCGCGGCCTTGAGATTATCGACGTCGGTGCGCACGGCGGCGGGATCGCGCACGCTGATCGGCGCGTTACAGGCCGGGGTCTTGCGCCGCGAGCGGCCGGGATCGCCGAACACCTTTTGCGCGAGTTTCGGAAAGTCGGCGAGGTCCTGATAGACGAAGGTGTTGCCGGTTCCGCCGAAGCCGTCGAGCCGGTCCTTGATATAGGTGGCGTAGCTGGGCTTCGACAGTTCGCCGTCGTTGATCAGGTCGATGCCGGCATTGGCCTGCTTGGCGACCACCTCGGCCACCGCCGAGCGCACCCGCCCAGCCAGCGCCTCTCGGTCCACCGGCACGCCTTCCTCCTTGGCGTACATCATTCTGATCAGGTCGTCCGGCCGCGGCAGGCTGCCGGTGTGCGTGGTCAGAAACCGTTCCGTGCTTCGCTTCATGGCGCTCCCCTGGGGCGGACATTAGAGCAGCCCGAAGCGCCAATCTACGGTGCAGCGGCTTCACGA
>JAPLPD010000313.1 GCA_026400395.1 Alphaproteobacteria bacterium
AACGCACGACGCCCGCCCGTTCGCGCTCCGACGCGCTCATCGTCAGTAATCCCCTGTCCATCAATGCCCCGTCGAATCAAACTCGAAAAGGGGACATTCTCACTTTGCACAAAGGGGACATTCTCATTGTGCGCTAACAGTATGGCCCGCTGCATTGCCAAGCCGGCGTCGCCCCGCCATTCTGGACCCGCAAGTGGTGTGGGCATGGGCCGGAAGCTTCGGATGGCCGACGACAAAAAGCGCGTGGTGGCGATCGGCGAGGTCATGCTCGAAATGACCCGAGGCGGCGATGGCCGTTTCGGCATGGCCTGCGGCGGCGACACCTTCAACACCGCAGTCTATCTGGCGCGCGCCGATATCGACGTTGCTTATGCGACGGCGCTGGGCGACGACCCCTACTCCGACAGCATCGTCGCGATGGCGGCGGCGGAGGGCATCAAGACCGACCTGATGCTTCGCGTGCCCGGCCGCCTGCCCGGCCTCTACATGATCGAGAACGACAAGACCGGCGAGCGCCGCTTCCGCTATTGGCGTTCAGAGGCGCCGGCCCGCGACCTGTTCGAGCTTGGCTGCTGGAACCGCGTCGCTGACGCGATGCTCCACGCACGGCTGATCTTTTTCTCCGGCATCACGCTGTCGCTCTATTCCAACACCAGCCTCGGCCGCCTGCTGGCCATCATCGAGATGGCGCGCCAGCAGGGCGCCAAGGTCGCCTTCGACGGCAACTTCCGCCCGCACGGCTGGAAGGGCGATCTGCCACGCACCCGCACCGTATTCATGGAGGCGCTGAAGCGCGTCGATGTGGCGCTGCCGACCTTCGACGACGAAGCGGTTCTGTGGGGTGACCCAAGCCCCGAGGCCACGGTCGAACGGCTGCAGGCGTTCGGCATCGCCGAGATCGTGGTGAAGAACGGCCCGAACAGCGCGCTGGTCGCAGCCGGCGGGCGGCAGGAGTTCGTCGCCCCGGTCGAGGTCACCGACGCGGTCGATACCACGGCGGCGGGCGACAGCTTCAACGCCGCCTATATCGCCGCGCGCCTGTCCGGCGAAAATCCCGCGGCAGCAGCCGCCGCCGGGCACAAACTGGCGGCGGAAAAGGTGCGCCACCGCGGCGCCATCATGCCGCGCAACGCGGCTGCGGTGCATTAAGCGTCAATCGATCTTCACGCCGGCCGCCTGCCCGACCTCGATCCAGATTTTGTTCTGCGCGGCGATGTAGGCGGCAAACTCCTGTGACGAATTCGGCTTCGATTCGCTGCCGAGGCCGGTGATGGTTTTCTGCATCTCCTCCGTGGCGAGGCCCTGGTTGATGGCGTCGTTGAGTTTCTTGACGATGTCCGGCGGCGTGCCGGCCGGCGCGACGATGCCGTAGAAGGTGTTGGCTTCGGCGCCCGGCACCCCGGCCTCCGCCATGGTCGGCATGTCGGGCAACAGCGGCGTGCGTATCTTGTTTTGCCCGCCCAGCGCGCGCAGCTTTCCGTCGAGAATGAGACTGCGCGTGATCGCGATGCCCTCGATCGTGGTATCGACCGACTTGGCGAGCACCGCCGTCACCGATTCACCGCCGGAACGATAAGGCACGGCGGTCATCTTGGTGCCGCTGCGGAGCATGTAAAGCTCGCCGACAAGATGCGGCAGGCCGCCCGCGCCGGTGTGGGCGTAATTGATCTTGCCGGGACTGGCCTTTGAGTCATCGACGAACTGCTTGAGCGTCTTCCACGGCGATTCCGCGTTCACCACAAGGATCTGGAAGCTCTCAGTCATGCGGACCACCGGAACGAAATTCTTGACCGGGTCGTAGCCGGCGCTGGCGGACACCGCGGGAATGACCGCGAGCACGCTGGTGTTGCCCATCAGCATCGTGTAGCCGTCCGGAGCGGCGGTCGCGACCACGCGCGCACCGAGCGCTCCGCCGGCGCCCGGGCGGTTCTCAATCACCACCGGCTGGCCGAGCTTGGCCTGGAGTACCTGCGACGCGAGGCGGGCCGGTACATCGGTCGGACCGCCCGCAGCCGCAGGAAGGATCAGCCTAATCGGCCTGTTGGGATAATCCGTGGCCGTTTGAGATTGCGCGGCCAGTGTCGACGACAACCAAGCGGCGGCAGCAACGGCGAGGACGTGACGGCGTCTCGGATGCATGGCATTTCCCCCCGGAATGTATTTTTGAACTTTTGGGTATCCTAGCGCGCTTGGGCGTGCCGCGTCACGGGCGCCCGAACAGCATCGCGGCCGCGGCCACCAGGAACGGCAGCGGCAGAGACGCCATCACCCGCAGCCAAACCAGCCGCGGCGGCATCACCGGAATTTCCCAGATGAACAGCCGCTGCACCGCAAACAGCGCCCAGGCGATGGTGTAGGCGATCACCTGCGGCGTGCCGGCGCCGCCCTTCAGGGCCGCCGCCCCGATCGAGAAGCCGATCACCGGGCCACCCGGCGTGATCACGCCACCGATGACGGCGATGCAGAGCCCGATGAAGCCGGAATCCGCGCCGAGCCATCGGCCGACCACCTCGGCCGGCAGAATAGCGGCGATATAGCCAGAACCGACCACCCCAAGAAAAATGCGCGGAAGAAGCTTTATGCAGTCGCTGACGCCCTCGCGGATGCTGGCGAGCGCCAGCGCGCGGCTGCGCGACGCGGCAATCACGCCGAGCGCCAGCGCAATCACCCAGAGCAGGCCGTCGACGAAGAAGATCATTCGGCCTTCCGCCTGCGGTTGATGTAGACCATCAGCGCCCGCGCCAGAAAGCCCGCGACGATCGGCAGCGGGATCGAGATGATGATGCGCCAGACAACGAACTCGCCGCCGAAAAACGGCAACTCCCACACCAGGACGCGGGCGTAGCCGAGCAACGTCCAACTGGTGATGAAGGCAATCGCGGCGCCGGTGTCGGCGCCGATCGAAACAAACGCCGCCGCGATCGGGAAAATGGTGATCGGTCCGCCGGGACAGATCACACCGGCCAGCGTCGCGATGACGATGCCGAGGAAGCCCGACTCGGCGCCAACCCAGCGCAGCACCACATCGCGCGGCATCAATACGGCGACAAACGCCGCGATCAGGCAGGCCGCCAACACCTTGGGCAGGATGTCGATAAAAAGCTCAACGTCGCTGAAGAAGATTTCGAGAAACCTGGCCTGTCCGTCCCTGCGGTAGACCACCGCCGCCGATACGAACACCGCGACCGCCAGCGCCGCCGACGACCAGTCGAAGGCTTTGCGCGGGCGTCGCTTGAGGGGCGCTTCGGATGACACGCGGCTAGCGGCGCAACGCAACCGCGGCGCGGGCGCGCGCGGTGATGCCGGCCAAGTCGCCCGCGGCGATGGCCTGCGCTGGCGCCACCCAGGAGCCGCCGACAGCGAGCACATTGCGCAGCGCAAGATAGCCCGCTGCGTTGTTGCCGTTCACGCCGCCGGTCGGACAGAACCTGATATCGGGCAGCGGCTCGGCCACAGCGTTGAGCCAGCGCAGGCCGCCCGACGCCTCGGCCGGAAAAAACTTCAGCACCGGAAACCCGAGCGCGGCGAGGGCCATGGCCTCCGACACGGTGGCGCAACCGGGCAGCGCCGGCACCGGCGCGTCGGCCAGAGCCCTGGCGAGGTTTGCCGGGGTTCCAGGACTCACCAGGAAATCCGCGCCCGCATCGACGGCGTGAGTGACATCGAGCGGCTTCACGATGGTGCCAACGCCGACAACCATGTCCGCCACCTCGGCGACCACGGCGCGCACAGCTTCGAGCGCGGCCGGCGTACGCAGGGTAATCTCCATCACGCTCAATCCGCCGGCGAGCAGCGCCCGGGCGAGCGGAACCGCATCGGCGGCGCGGTCAAGCGTGACCACCGGAACAACCGGCCCGGTGATCAGCGGAGTCGGATCGGAAAGCAGCATGGAAGTACTTTGCGGCTTCGGCGCGTACCGCCGCAAGGGCCGGAATCGCGCGGGGCCGATGCCTGTGAACAAGGACCATGACGGGGCCGGCTAGCCCCGTCCAGTCGGTCACAACACTCTGACTACGGCGCAAAGTTCATTCGGCGGGGACAGTCGCGTGGGATCCGGCACTTGGAGCGGAGACCACGACCGGCGCGCGGCTCAGCGCGAACAGGAACCCGGCAACCAGCGCGTAGGCTAACGCGACCACGGGCGTAACCGCGAAACCTACGGCTTCACCGTGCATGAAGCCGAAGAACGTCATTGCCGCGCCGGCCAGCGCAAAGGCGGACGCCTCCACGTACTTCTTGTCGATGATGAATGCGCCGATGGCGCCCCATGTCATGCCAGTGAGAATCGCGCCGCCTGCGAGCACTTCGAGCCCGTGATAGAGCACGCCGACCTGACCGAGCTTGTCGAGACCGACCGCCGCCGCGTTGGTTCCGGCCGCGCCGAGTGCGCTGTCGATCAGGAGTTTGCCCCAGGCCGCAATGTTCGGGATGAGCGCCAGCACGACGGCCGGCGCATGCGACTTGGGCGTCTCCTGGAACGCTTGCGCGCCGATCAGCATGCCGATGTAGAGTAGGATCGGCGAGATTGCTACCAGAGGGATCAGTGCCGAGATCAGCGCGATGATGCCGAACCACGACAGCACGATCACCATCAGGCCGGTGGCCGCGGAATAACCGATGCGGCCACCCATCGCCTTCCAGCCGGGATGGCCGATGTAAACCGCGTTGATGAACGGGTTGCCCATCAGACAACCGATCAGACTGACAACGCCGTCGGCGGTCAGCACGCGCGTGGTCGGATAAACGTCGCCCGCGGCTTCCGCGCTCTCGACGTTGTCCATCGCCTCGACAAGATCGTAGATGCCGAACGGAATCGCGGTCACCAGAATGATGCCGAGGAACTCGAAGCCGGAGAACACCATTCCGAATGCGGGCAGCGGCAGTGAGAAACCGAAGGTCGCAAAGGCCGCGCCGAAGTTCGCCAGCGTCATGCCGCCGAGTTGTCCTCCAAACAAGGTCGAGCCCCACGCGATGACCATGCCAAGTGCGATCGCGACCAAGCCCGCGGGAATGCCTTTCGGATACCTGTAGCCACCGAGCCAGCTCACCAAAATCACGGTGAAGCACAGCAGGCCGATAACAGGCGTCATGAACATTTCGAGCGCGGGCCGCATCGAAATGAACGTGATGGAGATGCCAGCCAGGGCGCCGAGCAACGCCGCGCGCGGCGTGATCTTTCGGATATAGGGCGCGATGAAGCCGCCGATCATCAGCACGAAACTCTGGGATGTTAGCGCACAATGAGAATGTCCCCTTTGTGCAAAGTGAGAATGTCCCCTTTTCGAGTTTGATTCGACGGGGCATTGATGGACAGGGGATTACTGACGATGAGCGCGTCGGAGCGCGAACGGGCGGGCGTCGTGCGT
>JAPLPD010000020.1 GCA_026400395.1 Alphaproteobacteria bacterium
AGGCGGTGAACGTCGCCCCGCCCGTCTCCGCCAGAACCTTGGTGATCGCAGCCGTCAAAGACGTCTTGCCGTGATCGACGTGACCGATCGTGCCTACGTTGCAGTGCGGCTTGTTGCGGTTGAATTTCTCTTTGGCCATTGTGTTTGTCTTCTCTTTCTTTGCTTTACAGGCGGGCCGGCTCGTTGGCGCGCTGCTCTCGCCACAGATCCAGCTTTTCCAGCGCAGCGCGGTCGGAATAGCTGAGCAGGACGAGATCGTCCTTCGCCTCGATGTCCCACCAGGTCCAGTTCGGAACCACAAATATGTCGTTCTTGGCCAAAGTGTAGGTCTGATCGCCGACCGTCGCGGTTCCGCTGCCCTCCGCCGCCATCACCACCGTCGCGTCGGTCGAACGGTAGGGCGCGGTGCGGAAGCCCTTCGGCAGCAACTGGGCGAACGTGGCGATGGTGGGCATCACCCAGTCGCCGGTCGCAGGATTGGCGAACTTCAGCTTCAGCGCGTGGCACGGATCCCAGTCGTTGGCCTTGCGCATGTTCTCAAGCGCGGTGCGGGTGCGCTCGTACGGATAACAGAACATCGGCGAATGGCGTTGGGTGATCGGCTCGAGCGGCAGCATGCCGGAGCCATACCGCGACAGTGAATCGTGCGGCGGCCGCGACTGCGGGAATGCCCCATCCCCTTCATATTCTTCGGAGAAGGTGCAGCCGAGGTGGTTGACCAGCGGCACGTCGAGCCCGTCGAGCCAAATCATCGCGCCTTCGGATTCCTTGCCGTGGTCGTGCCACGTCCAGGCCGGCGTCACGATAAAGTCGCCGGGCTTCATGTAGCTGCGTTCGCCGTTGACGGCGGTGTAGGCGCCCTCGCCCTCGATCACGAAGCGCAGCGCAGACTGGGAATGCCTGTGTGCCGGCGCGATCTCGCCGCCCTTGATGAGCTGGATCGCGCAGGTGAGCGTGTGCGTCGCGCCATGCTTCAGCGTCGGATTGTTCAGCACCAGCACGCGGCGGTGCGCTTCGGCGGCGGAGATCACCTCGGCGGCTTCCAGAATGTAGGGCCGCACGTCGCGCTGGTAGTTCCAGTACACCGGCGGGATTTTCGGCGTGGGCTCGCGCATCGCCAGCCGGTTGGCAACAGTCCAGAGTGGCGTGATGTGCTTTTCGGCCATTCGCGCGGCGAACGCCTGCTGTGCCTCATTCGGTGTGGCTGACATTGCGTCCTCCGGGATTGCGGCTGCGTGCCCAACAAGGCCGCCGATCCGACGTTGTTCAGAATCTGGCCGCATCATAGGGGAGCAACCGAATGGAATCGAACCCCTTTCCCGGCGTGCCCCGCATGGCGGCCCCCCAACCAAGCGGGCCTCCCAAAAGCCAAAACGCTTCCTAGATGGGTTCCGGGCCGCCGTGCCGCGTGGAGCTGCCCTCCGAGCGGTTTAGAGGCAACTTGCGGCGGCACACCCTTTTCCCGCGCAAAGAGTGCGGAAAAGCGCGGCCGTCCGGCTCAACATTTGAACGGGTTGGGGGAAGTTGGAGCGGGTAGAGGGAATCGAACCCTCGTCTTCAGCTTGGAAGGCTGCGGCCACCGCATATCACAGCATACCATTCCATCACCCAAAACTTCAATGTGGACAACATGATGCTCCGAATCGCGCGGCGGTGATATGCAGCGATAATATCGCTGCATAGCGCGGGGTAACGTTACCCCGGCGTCACCCCGGGACGGGCCGAATGCCCACACGCAAGCTCACTGATCTCTTCGTCGAGAACGTGAAGCCGCCCTCGCGCGCCCGCGTCGAATATTTCGATGCGTCTTTCCCGGGGCTCGCGCTCCGTGTGACGGACAAGGGCGGCAAGAGCTGGTGCGTCTTCTATCGGTTCCACGGCCGGCTGCGCCGCTTCACGATCGGGACCTTCCCTGCCCTGAAACCCGCACAGGCTAGGCGGGAGGCCGGCGCCGCGCTGGACAAAGTGCGGGACGGGATTGATCCAGCGGAAGAGAAGCGTGCGCGGCGCGACGAGCGCACGCCGGAAATGCAAACCTTCGGGGCGGTGGCGCGCGATTATCTCGAACTGCATCACAAGCGGAACAGCCGAGAGTCCACATTCTCGGAAGCTACACGTGATTTTGAAAAGCACTCCATCGCTGCCTGGGATCAGCGCCCGATCGCCAGCATCACCCGCCGGGACGTGATCGCCCTTATCGACCGGATCGTTCAGCGTGGAGCCCAAGTGCAGGCCAACCGGACACTGGCGCGGTTGCGCGCCATGTTTAATTGGGCCATCGCGAAGGACCGCCTTGCTGTCTCGCCGGCCGCCGGCATTGAACTGCCCACGCAGGAGCAAACCCGCGACCGCGTGCTCAGCGACGACGAACTGCGCTGGCTGTGGCACGCCTGCGACGAAATCGGCTGGCCGTTCGGCCCATTCGCAAAATTGCTCCTGCTAACTGCCCAGCGACGCGATGAGGTTAGGCGCATGGAGCGCGCCGAGATCGACGTCATGTCCCGCGTCTGGACGATCCCAGGGCCCCGGGCGAAGAATGGCCGCCTGCACGAGGTTCAGCTTTCCCAGGAAGCTGTCGACGTCCTGCGCTCGCTTCAGAAGATCGGTGATCGGTTTGCCTTCACTACTGATGGGGAGAAGCCGATAGCCGGATTTTCAAACGCTAAGCGGCGCCTCGACGTCGCTATGCTGAAAGCCCGCCGCAAATCGTTGGGCTTGCCCGTCGAGAACGAGGCTTATCGGAAATCCATCGGCATCGCGGCCGGGACGGCTATGCCGGTCGAAATCCCGCATTGGACGTTTCACGATCTGCGGCGGACGGCCGCCACCGGCATGGCACGGATGAATTTCCCGCCGCATGTCGTGGATAAAATCCTCAATCACGCCAGCGGAACGATTCGGGGGGTCGCGGCGGTCTACAACCGATTTGAGTATCGCGAAGAGCGACGCGCCGCTTTGGCGGCGTGGGACCGCTACGTGCTGGCATTGGCTTCGGATGTGCCTGAAAATGTCGTGCCCCTGCATGGAACGAGGGCCTCACTATGAGCAGCCGGGCTTTGACTCGGCGCGCACGAAAAACTCAGCGGCAGATCGTTCTTCGCCCAATTGATCCCTTTAAAAACACGAAACCTCAGCCAACTCTTAAACAGATCAAGCAGGACTTTTACAATCGTTGTTTAGACAACGCCGAACGAAATTATTTTTCGAGCAAACTGCCTGAAGACAAATACGCCGCTCTGTTCGCTGCGGTCAAAGCCTGTATGTATTCCGGATCAAGCTCACACCCAGCGTGGGTTGAACTTGAGTTGCGGACGGCCCTGCAAAAGCTGGCCGCAATTACTGGTCGTGGCCGGTATAATTCTTCACGTACCCAACGCATAAACCAGAAAAAACATTTGATACGATGGGCAACTGTTTTTCATTTGCGGCAAAAGAACCGCTTCGTTCTCTCCGATCGACCGACATGGGAAGAGGTATACGAAGAGGCAGCAACGATCTTAAAGGGTACCATTGCTTGCGGAAGCGTTGATACGATGAAGGCGTCCTATAAGTTGGTAGCCGCCGAAGGTAAAGGCACCTCTGAGGTCGAGCGGCGTCTCACCGCGAAGGATATTTTCGAACGCCGCGACCTCATATTGAGTTGGGGTAGTCAATTCCCCCCGAATTGACACTCTCATCACTCCTAATTTGGTTTCTCTAATCTCGATTCATCACTTTTGATTCGAGGTGCGGCCATGACCCGTCAAAGTTCTTCACGTTCCCGCAAACCAAAGCAAGCAGCTATTGCGGTGCCCTCTGATGCGCCGGCCGCATCCGACACGATCCTGATCGGCCAATCGAAGCTTCGCCGTCAGTTGAACGTCTCGCCCATGACGTTCTGGCGCTGGTCACATGATGAAAAACTGGCGTTTCCCCCGAGCCTGCGGATAAACAACCGCGTCTATTTTCGTTGGGTCGACGTGCAAGCATGGCTCGCTCGCCAGCAGCAGGCGGCATGATCATGCCGGCGCATCGTCATCACCTGCCTAATCGTCGTCTTGCCGAAACGTTCGATTTCACGAGCGAGGGCATGGCCTTCAAAGCAACCGTTGCCCGCTTTCCCGATGGCCGGCTTGCTGAAATCTTCCTGAGCAATCACAAAGCCGGCTCTGCGGCTGACACTGCATCTCGCGACTCGGCGATCGTGGCGTCGATCGCGCTTCAGCATGGCGCCGACGTCGACGTGATCCGCAAAGCTCTATGCCGCGACAGCCGTGGCAACCCCAACGGCCCGCTGGGCGTCGCACTGGATTTCCTGGCTCAGCAACCAAGCTCGTAAGTTTTGCGGCCGTGCAACCCGCGATAAGGGCTGTTCTCGGAAGTAATCCCGCTCATTTTGAAGCGTTGCGTTTTCGTAGTCGATCACAGCGCGAGAACAAAACTGCATGTCCACGCCACTAGGCGAGATCACCACTGCCGCAGGCCATGACGTGGAGTCATCGGCGACGGACGATGGACATTACGGCTATCGTTTTGACGATAACATGATGGCCGCGGCCGTCGCGGCACTTCCTCACGATGCTCAGTACGCCATCACTACGCATTGGCCGCGCGTTTTGCGCGCTAGCCCCAACAAAACTCGGTCGTTGAACGACGCTGCCGTTGAGATTTTCCGGTTCGTGCAGCGTGGCGAATTGGATCACGCCGTTGCCGTCGATCATGTGGCCTTGATGGCCCAGAATAGCAGTCTCGGTGAATCGGCGGCCCGGGAGGCAATTAGCCTTGCGCGTCGCGGTGCATTGCCCGCCGAGCTCGACCCGATTGCAAACCGTCACATGCCAAACCAAGCCGCCAGCGGTTTCCCACTGACGTATTTTGACAGCCTCTCAAATGAGAGCGTGGATAACCGATTGCTGCTCAAAGGGATTATGGCGCGCGGCGAAACGTCTGCCTGGATAGCGCCGCCCGGCGGGTTGAAATCGGCGCTGATGGCGCAAGCATCAATTTGCGTTGCCAGCGGCGTGTACTGGCATGAGCAGAAAAACAAAGGGGCAGCGGGTGTCGTTTACTTCGCGCTAGAGCGTGCTGACTTGGTGAAGCGTCGGCTGAGAGCGCATCGAGAGCGGCTAGGCTTTGAACGGTTGCCGATCGCAGTGGTTCAGACAACCGTAAATCTGATGACACCCGCCGCAGTGCCTGAGGTCCTGGCAACCCTTCGCAAGGCCGAACAACATTTTGGTTGTTCTGTGGGCCTCGTGATTTTTGACACGTTCGCCAAGCTCATCGCGGCCGGCGGCGGCGATGAAGACAAGGCGCGCGACCAGGGCGCCACGTTCGCGAATATCCAGCGCGTAAAGGACGGTGCTGATGTTCACGTCGCGATCGTTGGCCATACGGGAAAGGATGCGAGCCGGGGCGCCCGCGGATCGAATGCCATTCTTGGCGATGCCGACGTGATGGTTTCGATCACCGGCGATATGGTGCGAACGGCCAACGTCACCAAAGCAAACGACGGGCCGGAAGGTCCGCTGTTTTCATTCAAGTCTGTGGTCCACGAGTTTGGCTTCGACGAGGACAACGAGCCTATAACCGTCAACATCGTGAGTGGCGAAGCCGTTGCTTCTGATGGATCGAGCGCGACAGGCAAACGCCGGATCGTAATGGGTGCCAACAAGGTGGCCCTCGATCTGTTGCGCAAGGCGGTCACTGAGGCAGGCGAAACGCCTCCAGCGAGCAATCACATACCCCCGTTCACCCGGACAATCTCGACCGAGACGTGGCGGCGCTATGCCTACTCGGGGACCATCTCGGAAAGCGACAAGCCGGACAGCAAGAGCAGGGCCTTCCGACGCGCCATCAATGGCCTGCAAACAGCAGGTCTGATCGGTGTTTGGAACGATAGCGTGTGGATCGTTTGACGGCCCGGACAAGGTCGGACAAAGCCCGGACATGTCCGCTCCTGTCCGGGGCACCTTACCCGGACAGGACAGGACACCCCCCTATAAGGGTGTCCGTGTGTCCGGTGGCATCTCTTCGTTAAGAGCGCGTGTCGATGACCCAGCGCGTCGCCCGCGGATCGTTGAACGGAAGATGGCCGCATCGCACCGATCGCCGGCCGAACCTGCAAGGCGAGCTCACGATCGAGAAGGCCCTCCCGGCCGGCACGACGTTGCACCTGTCCGGCTGGACCAACACGGCCGGAGCGGTCGAATTCCTCTCGCTGTCGGCGACGGTCGCGACAAAGGCCGCCCCGTGGCGGGAGCCGAGAGCCGAGAGCCAGGGATGGGGAGCCCGAAGGCTGCTTCGCCAGCCTCAAACCAGCCAAACCGAAATAGGATTGCAGCTTCCGAGAACACCAATTATCGGCGCGTGATGCCGGCGGGCCGCGGCCTTATCGGCTATCTCGCGCGTGATCTTGTTGGGCACCCCGGGCTTGCGACCAGCGCCGGGTCGTTTGCCGCCCTTCTGGCCCATCTGATTTCCACTGATTGTTTTTCAGACGGCGCGGAGCGTCGGCTTGGCTTTCGGCGACAACCTTATCGGCGATCTCGCGCGTCTTGACGTGGGCTGGGCCGGGGGCCCGGCCAGCGCCCTTCCGCTTACCTCCGGGTCCCATCTTGATAAATCTTGATTGTTTTTCAAGTTGCGCCGTCACCGGTACGAGATGCGCTTAC
>JAPLPD010000307.1 GCA_026400395.1 Alphaproteobacteria bacterium
AAATGGCCAGATCAGCCCCTCGACCACCGTTCGGGCTGGCCGAACAGCCGGTAATGCGTCGGCACCTCGCGTCGGTCTTGTGGCAAGGCCGTAAAACGCCAATACTCACGCCAGTTCGGGAGTCATCTGGAGAATCCCGGTTAACGCGTCTTGCGATTTCTAGCTTGCGTAATAGACCGTATGGAGACGCCGCCGGAGATTGGCGAGCACTTCGTATCCGGTCACTTTGGCGGCAGCGGCGAGATCATCGACGGCGATCTGTCCGCCAATGAGAGTAACCAGCTCACCACGGCGAGCTGCTTTAGGGTCGGAAAGATCTGTTACGTCGATCGCCAGACGATCCATCGAAACGTGACCTACGACCGGACACAACGTACCACCGACGATCGCCTGCAACGAATTCTCAGATGCGTTGTTCGTCCGAGGGTAGCCATCAGCGTAGCCAAGGGAGACCACCGCAATGCGTGTGTTACGGGTGGCAGTCCACCCAGCGTCGAAAGCGAGTGTTTCGCCGCGCATCAAGTCGCCAACATGCAAGATGCGCGCCTGTAGTTCGATAACCGGCAACATTGGATTGGAGCTGCCAGGTGATGGATTGATGCCGTACAGCGCGGAGCCCGGCCGCACCAAGTCGAAATGCCCTTTCGGACCAAGAAAGATGCCGGCTGAATTGGCAAGCGACGCGGGAATGCTTCTAAAGAGAAGACGCAAACCCCGGAAGATTTTAATTTGGCGATCATTGTGCGCGTTTTCGGTCGATCTGATGTGATCCAGATGGCTCATCAGCAGGGTAATGCCGTCGCTCGCTGAGCTGAACCTGGTCGCCAACGCTGCAGCCTCTTCAACAGAAACGCCAAGCCGGTTATTGCCGATGTTTACGTTCAACGCAAAACCGCCAGTCCACCCGCTCGATGTGACGAAAAAATCCCATTCTGCCATTTCGGTAAGGCTGCTGACGACGGGCTGCGCATTGATTTCTGCGAATCCGGGTCCGGTGCCAGGATACAGGCCATTGAGTACGTAAACAGTTGCGTCTGGCGCGGCCATGCGAACACGTTTGGCTTCTGCAAGATTGGAAACAAAAAAAGTCTTGCAGCCGGATTTTGCCAAAGCAGAAGCGACAAGATCCATGCCGCAACCGTAAGCGTCTGCCCGAACCACAGCGGCACATTCAGTCGCCGTGCGTCGCGCAAGCGACTTCCAGTTCAGTGCAATCGCGGACAAATTGATTTTTAGAATCCCACCGGACTCGGCTTCAGGAGGACCGTCAACTTTAACGAAGCTAGCTAGCGCATTATTGTTGACAACGAGGCTGCCCCCTCGATTTGTGATTTTTCCATCGACGTAACCTTCTACGACGACGGATGCACCCATCTCGATTGTCAAACTACCGGTAAGATTGCCCCGAACATGCAAGAAGCTTTTTTTCCGAACAACAGTATCGTTCAGGACTGAACCATTGACATCCAAATGACTGCTCACAATCAGCGGCGTATTTTCGACTTGAGCTGTCCTGATCATCTTAAATCCAACGCGGCAGTCGGTTTAATTATCGTGCGAATTGCCAACAAGCGCCCGCAAACAAACCGGCGTTGCATTGGTTGGAATCTTAACTCAATCGATTGTTCGTTTACGCACGATCACAACGCCGAAGCTGATGCGACCTCATCGTTAGCGGCGTCATCGAGCGCCCGTTTAGCGTCAGCCGGCCCCATTTGTGGCTGCAGGTTCGGTGCTTTTTCTTGGACGTTCGACGACGCATCGGTCGGATTTTCTTGCCGCCGCGACGATCCCTCGAACTGCGCGTTCTCTTCAATTGATAACGACCGATGAAAAATATCACCTTGGACTACGGCTGAGCTCTCCAGCTTGACGCGAGTGGCGTAGATCGTACCTTTAGTGTGTCCGCGGATGGATAGTTCTTGCGCAACGATGTTGCCTTCGAAATGGGCGGCATCGCCAATAAACACGACCGAGGCGCGCAGTTCACCTTCTATCCGCCCGAAGACATTGACGACCCCTTCGCTGACGACTTGCCCGATGATGGTCATGCCGGCGCCGATGGACGAAATGGTGCCTGGAGTATCGGCAGCTTCAGATCGCTTCAGCGGGGTCGGGGCCACTCGCGACGCGGAATTATTGCTGTCTGTTGTAGTTGTTGAGGTAGTTTTGGGAGCAGGGCCGCCGAAAATGCTCATGTGTTACTTCCTCGATGCGATCAACAAATAGAGATTCGAGGAAACGCCACATTACGCTCACTCGAACACGCCTATTTAACACCCTGTTTTAGTTGTGTCACGCACAATTGGTCACCCGGCCCTCACCATGTACGCCCCCTAACACGGCAACTAACCAAGGCTACGGCTGCACGACTTATGGTTGCAATAGGGTTTTCGAAATAATCCGGCTTGCGAGCAAGCCATTGATCAACAATCAAAGGCCGCCATTGATTTGCGTGCAGCAACCTTACGGAGATCAGGGATTATCCGTCAGTGAAAACAAATCGACCGGCGCCGACTTAATTCGCAAAATCGTCCACCAACTCACCTTTTACTCACGCGCCAGCGCCTGCGGTGTCTCCCCGGCTTCCCGCCTTGCCAGTGCGTAGCTTTGTTCCGAGATTGTTAGCTTGCCTCGCAAACCTGCTGCTCTGTCTGTGAAGCTCCAGACCCGCAAAATTGTTGTCTTGCTAAAACTGCCTCTGACCTAGTCACGGGCCAGCAGAGGCAGGTTGACTAGCAGAGACGCTGGCTCGCCTTCCTCGCTCGACCTGGATAGCTGGCACTTGTTGGCCGCCTATCCAAACGCAAAACCCGACCTTAACTGGCCGGGATTCTTTTTGAGGCTAGGGCGAGGCTAAGAAGCTCTCAGGCTCTTGCGGAACCCACAAAACCCCTTATTTTACTGGTGCCGACGCCCGGACTCGAACCGGGACGGGACTTTCGCCCCTACGGATTTTAAGTCCGATGCGTCTACCAATTCCGCCACGTCGGCCCGCCATGCTTCTAACATCGCGCGCCGACGCACCCAATGCGCCATCACGCCTTGCCGGTGTGTCCCCAGACTTCTTCCCAGAGATTGCCGGCGGAGTCGGTAACGCGGCCATCCTTCTCGTAGAACTTGTTCGGCACCTGGAAGATCGCCAGCATCAGGCCGCCATCCGGCGTCCAGGCCGAATGACGGCTGCCCGGCTCGCGCCAGATAAACTCGCCCTTCTTTGCCTCGATCCCCGTCGCCGGGCCTTCCCGATCGACCAGCCGTCCTTCCAGCACGAAGGTCTGCTCGATGTTGACGTGCTCGTGGTCCGGCAGGATGGCGCCCGGCGCAAAGCGCATCAGCGCGGTGGCCATTCCTGTCTTGGGGTCGAGCAGCAGCGTCTTGACCTCGCAGCCGGGGAACCGCGTCGGCTTCCATTCCATGTCGGAGGGCTTCACCAGATGCGAATGCTCGTCGGCCAAGGTCTGGCCCTTCGGCGTGATGGCGTCCATGCGATCCTCCGTTCGATGCGGACTCGGAATTGCGTCCCGGCCATGATAGCGGAAGGTGACGGGCCGCCGCCAGTGCGCGAAGCCGCCCTAGTTGTCCAATTTGATCCTGGCCTTCTCGATCACGCCAGCGAACTTCCGGGCCTCAGACCCGACGAAAGCCCCGAACTGCTCGGGTGTCATCTTGCGCGGCACGATGCCCTGCGTGCTCAGCGTATCGGCAATCTTTGGTTCTGCGAGCGTCGTGGTGACAATCGCATTGAGACGATTGACCACCGCGTCCGGCGTTCCGGCGGTGCCGAACATGCCGAACCAGTTGAGCAGTTCGTAGCCCGCGAGTCCCGGCGCGCCGGTCTGCAGCGGCTCCACGTCGGGCAGTTGCGGCATGCGGTCGAGCGAGGTCACGGCGACCGCCCGCAGTATTCCCGCCTGGATCAGCGGCAGGGCGGCGGCGAGGCTGGAGAAACTCATCGTGACCGCGCCGGTCGCAACGTCGGTCACCGCGGGCGCAGAACCGCGATAGGGAACGTGCAGCACATCGGTGCCGGCCCTGCTGTTCATCAGTTCGCCAGCGAGATGCTGTGGATTGCTGACGCCGGAAGACGAGAACGACAGTTTGCCCGGATTGGCCTTGGCGTAAGCGATCAATTCCTTGGGGGTTCGCACCGGAGAGTCCGACGCGACCACGACGACACAGGGCACGATGCCAACCAGCGCCACCGGCACCAGTTCTTTCATCGGGTCGTAGGCCATCTTCTCCTTATAAAGATGGTGGTTGATAGCAACTTCGCCCGAGGCCGCCATAAGCAGCGTGTGGCCGTCGGCAGGGGCCTTGGCCACCGCGCCCGCGGCGATCATCGCAGCGGCGCCGGTGCGGTTCTCGACAACCACCGGCTGGCTTAGTTCGTTCTTCATCGGCTCGGCGACAAGCCGTGCGACGATATCGACGCCGCCGCCGGCCGGATAACCGACCATGATGCGGATTGTCTGCGACGGATAGGACTGAGCCGAGGCACGGCCGGCTAGCAGCGAAGCCCCCGCCGCCGCCATC
>JAPLPD010000345.1 GCA_026400395.1 Alphaproteobacteria bacterium
AACGCACGACGCCCGCCCGTTCGCGCTCCGACGCGCTCATCGTCAGTAATCCCCTGTCCATCAATGCCCCGTCGAATCAAACTCGAAAAGGGGACATTCTCACTTTGCACAAAGGGGACATTCTCATTGTGCGCTAACATTCAGGATGCCGCGCACTTCAACGATCACCTGCGCCGCCGTCTTATCGCGCAGCGTCTCTTTCGCGCCCTCAAGGCTGGTGGCGGCCGAAATGCCCATGCCGATACCGCCGGTGACCGCCGCAAGTCCGGCGCGGACCGTCAGTTGCCCGCCGGCCATCACCCGCGACATCTCTTGCAGCCTGTTCTGCAGCGGCGGGAAATCCGTGTAAGGGTCAACGTCCAACTGGAACGCCAGCCGGCGCTGCGAGTCGCTCACCCCCAGCAGGCTGTCGGCGGTGCTGTCGCGGTTCGACCTCTGATTCTGCAGACTGGCATCCACGCGGTCGAACATGTTGCCGATGCCGCTCGCCGAACGATTGATGGCTTCCGCCGGATTGACGATGAAGTCGACGCCGAATTTCAGTGGCGACACCGCGGCCTTGCCGAACGATTTGATCCACTCCTCCGACTTCGACATTTTTTCGAGCGCCGCTGTCGCCGCCAGTTCGCGAAGCCGCAGCTTGGTGAACTCGACGCCGTCGAAATCGTACTGACCGTAGGTCGTATCGACGCGGAAGATGCGCATGATGCCGTCGCTGCGCGTGGTTGGGGCCACGGTGTAGTTCGGGCCCGTCATAGCCGCAGCGCCGAGATACTTCGCTGCGGAATCGGACTTCGGCACTTCGGGACCGCTCGCAGCGGCGGCCGGCGGCCGCGGCGGCGCAGGCGGTTTGGCGGCTGGCACCGGCGTTTGCTGCGCCGAGGCAGGGATACCCAAAAGCCCCAGCCCCAAGACTACAATGAGCACACCCGACATCCGAGCGATCATGGATAGCCTCCCAACCCGACGTGGCCATCCAATCCGATTTCGCACCTGTTCGCCATCCATTGACGGCTGAGAATCAGGCGGCTTTTCCCGCTGAATTGACCTGGCTCTGGGCGAAGCCCGCCACGCCCGCGTATCCGCGCACGATGGCCTTGCGCTGCTCGTACGGCAGCACTTCGTCAATGTTGGAAAAGCCGTACGGCGCGCGCGCTTCGACGGCGTCGATCACGCCCTCGGGGCCGCCGCCGCGGTTCATCCTCACGATCTGCGCTGTTGGCGGCAGACGTTCCTGCTCGTACTGCCACAACGCGTGAACCGCATGTTCAGCACTGACCAGGCGGTCGGCGAGACACCGCGCATCGAGAATGGCCTGGGAGGCGCCGTTCGAGCCGACCGGATACATCGGATGCGCGGCATCGCCGAGCAGCGTGATGCGACCATGCGACCATCGCGGCAGCGGGTCGCGGTCGCACATCGGGTATTCCCAGAACTCCGGCGTGGCCTCGATCAGCGCCTTCGCGTCGACATAAGGAATCCGGAAGCGCTGCACATGCGGCATCAGATCCTCGAAGCGGCCCGGCCGCGACCAATCCTCCTTGGCCGGCGGGGCTCCGCCTTCGCCAACCTTCACCAGCACCGCCCAGTTGGTCAGCGGCCGGTCCTCCCGGGCGCCCTCGCCGATCGGATAGACCACCAGCTTGGCCGCCATGCCGCCGGCGATGACCATCGAGCGGCCGGTGAGAAATTTCGGCCAGTCCATCGCCCCGCGCCACAGCATCGAGCCGTTCCAGCGCGCCGGGCCTTCGTTGGGGTAGAGCGCGCCGCGGACGTGGGAGTGAATGCCGTCGGCGCCGATCAGCACGTCGCCGGTCACGGTGTGGCGGTGCCCGCCGTTGCGGTCGAAGAACCAGGCGGTGACGCCGCTCTCATCCTGCTTGAAGCCGCCAAGCCGGTGCCCCAGGTGCAGCCGGCTCTCGCCGAGCCTTGCCCGCACCGCCTGATAGATCACCGCCTGCAGCCGGCCGCGGTGGATCGAGAACTGCGGAACGTCGTAGCCGGCGTCGATGCCGCGCGGCTCGCGCCAAATCTCCTGGCCAAATCGATTGGTGTAGATCAGCTCATGGGTGCGGATTGCCACCGCATCGAGGCGGCCCATCAGCCCGAGCTGCTGAAGCTCTTTAATGGCGTGCGGCAGGGTGTTGATGCCGACTCCGAGTTCGCGGATACCCTCCGTCTGCTCGAACAATTCGCAATCGATGCCGCGCGCATGCAGCATGAGGGCCGTGGTGAGCCCGCCAACCCCTCCACCGACAATGATGACTTTCACGGGCAATCCTTAACGCCACGCACGCCGCAAACCATGCTTATAATCGTCCCATAGGGTGGAACTGCAACAACTTACCCGCCGCTTGGTTGACGGCGCCAAGGTAAGCGCAAGGAGTGGAAAAATGGCGCGAAAAGTGATGATTTCCTGCGCGGTGACCGGTTCGGCGGACACCCCTGGCAAAAACCCGGCGGTGCCGGTGACGCCCGAGCAGATTGCCAACTCCTGCCTTGACGCCGCCAAGGCCGGCGCCGCGATCGTGCACATCCACGTCCGCGACCCCAAGACCACCAAACCCAGCATGGACAAAGCGCTCTACCGGGAAACCGTCGAACGCATCCGCGCAAAAAACACCGATGTGCTGATCAACCTGACGACCGGTCCCGGCGCGCGTTTCTGGCACGACGAGAAAGACCCGACCAAACCCAGCGCCGACTCCGTGCTGCGCGGCCCGGCCGAGCGGGTTCAGCATGTCATGGAGCTCAAACCGGAAATCTGCAGCCTCGACATGGGGAGCCTCAACATGGGCGACCGGGTGTTCATCAACACCCCGACCCACCTCAAGGCGATGGCGCTCGCCATCAAGGAAGCCGGCGTTACGCCCGAACTCGAAGTGTTCGAAACCGGCCACCTTCTGCTGGCCAAGCAGTTCCTCGAGAAGGGCCTGGTGAAAGGCCCAGGCGTCTTTCAGATTTGCCTCGGCATCTCCTGGGGCCAGCCCGCGACGCCAGAGGCGATGACCTACATGCGCAACCTGCTGCCGCCCGGCTGCACCTGGTTCGCCTTCGGGATTTCGCAGTGGCAGTTCCCGATGGTCGCGCAAGCGGTGCTGCTCGGCGGGCATCCCCGCGTCGGGATGGAGGACAACATCTATCTTGAGAAGGGCAAGCTCGCGCCGAGCAACGCGGCCCTCGTGGAGAAGGCGGGCAAGATCATCCAGATTCTCGGCGAGGAGGTTGCAACGCCGGCCGAGGCGCGGACGATGCTGGGCATCGGCGCAAACCACTGAACGGCGGAATGGAAAAAGGCCCGGCGCAGGCCGGGCCTTTTCTTATTTTTGTCGAGCGGCCGGTTATTTCGCGTACTTGCCGCCGGTCTGCTTGGTGTGCACGCCCTCGGCGCCGCTTTCCTTGTGCTTCAAGCGGGTGATGCGCGCCCAGGTGCGCTTGTGCTCATCCTTGATGTTGATGTGCAGCGTACCCAGCCCCTCGGTGGTGAGTTCGACCTTGTCGCCATCCATGAACGGGTTGAGCCCGCGATGGTTGGTGCCGGTGGCGATGATGTCGCCAGGAAGCAGGGTGTGGATCGCGGTCACCCATTCGATGCAGCGCGGAATCTTGTGCGCCATATCGTCGGAATTGAATTTCTGCATCACCGTGCCGTTGTTGGTCAGCACGATCGGCAGCTTGTGCGGGTCCTTGATCTCGTCGGCGGTGACGATGTACGGGCCGATCGGCGCGAACGTGTCGCGCGACTTCATCTGGTAGAACACGTTGGTCGGCGGAACCACGCCGCGCGCCGAACCGTCGATGAAGTTGGTGTAGCCGAAGATATAGCTCATCGCGTCGGCGGCTTTCACGTTCGTCGCCTTCTTGCCGATCACCACGGCAAACTCCGCCTCACCCTCGAAAATCGTCGCCGGCATGTCCGGCAGCACCATGGTATCGCCGTCGCCGATGATCGAACTCGGCGACTTCATGAAGGCGTTGATCGGCGCGGGCTCCGGCAGCGTGCCGTCCTCCATGTAGTTCACGGCCATGCAGATGATGTTTTCCGGCTTCGGCAGCGGCGCGCGCAGCTTGACCGCCGAAAGCGGCTTGCCCTGCCCCTTGGCCGCGGCGTCGGCCAGCTTGCCCTTGAATTCGTCGAACCGCTCGATGACGGTGCGGATCACGTCCTGCGGCCCAAGCTTGGGGATGTCCTTCACCACATCGGACACATCGACGATCTTATCGCCGGTCACCACGCCAAGCTTGTAGTCGTCAAAAAACGCCAGTTTCATGTTTGCTCCCTGCAACTGCTCATTGTCGTTGAAAAGCTGCCCCAATCGTCGCGCCGCCGGCCCGGCATTGCAAGCCGGGCGGCATAACGGAGAATTGGGGGAAGTGGCGGGAGCGAAGGGGCTCGAACCCTCGACCTCTGCCGTGACAGGGCAGCGCTCTAACCAACTGAGCTACGCCCCCGCGGGCGTGGAACGAAGGGACTTAAGGCCCGGACTCCGCCAAGTCAAGAAACCTCAGCGGGTGTTAGCGCACAATGAGAATGTCCCCTTTGTGCAAAGTGAGAATGTCCCCTTTTCGAGTTTGATTCGACGGGGCATTGATGGACAGGGGATTACTGACGATGAGCGCGTCGGAG
>JAPLPD010000019.1 GCA_026400395.1 Alphaproteobacteria bacterium
AAAACTCGGAGTTATCAATTGGCTAAAGCATCCAAGAAGCGAGCGCGCGTGGCGTGGACGAAAAAGCTTCACGCTGAATTGCGCAAGCACTCAAAAGCAAAAACCCCCGTTTCCAAGATTTCCAAGCAGATGAAGCGGACGGTTGGTGCGTTACGCCAGCAGGCTCTCAAGCTCGGGATTGGGCTCGGCCATCAACGTTAGAGGCCCACGAATGTCAGTTGGCCGTTTTGGCTGACGAGTGTCGTCTTTAACTTCTTCAAATTTCCTGAACTCGAACGAGCAGCCGCGTGGTGGATGTTCTGCCACGCGGCGCTCTATTTGCTTCTGTCTAAGCCTTGGGTAGGTCGTCGGTGCGCGCAGCCATCATTTTGACCGAAGCAATATCCTGATCCGTCAACCTAACTATTACGGCGTGATCCCGCTCATAGATCGCTATGACAGCTTGCATCAAGGCGGTCCGATTTTTTGGCTGCAATAACTCTGGATCGCGTTTGACGATTTTCTTGGCAATCTTTGCTCTCTGCATGCCCACCGTGCCTCGGCTAATCTTGTGCGGCCTGCCATTCAGATAGTTGAGCAAGTCGGCATAAAATTCGTCCTCATGCTCCTTTGATGTTTTCTTGTTAAAGGCCTCCCACTCTTCCTCAGTATCAAATCCCCAATACTGCGGCTGATGCTCTGTTACGATTTCTATCTTGAACTCTTTGTCGAGCGCATCCAACACTGCCCATGGCACAGGCGTAAAGCAAAGACGTGTGAAACTACAGCCGCCGTCCTCTTCTCGATACACGGCCAGAACGCCATCGCGACCGACGAGGTCTCTACGATTCTTATTCTTTGTGGTGTCGGCGGATATTCTCTCCCTAACACCGTACTTTTCTAGGCGGCCATCGAAGAGTTGAACGAAGGGAATTTTTGAAAGTGGTCGACAATTAGTAGACATGAGGCGCTCCTGAATACGTTTTTGAGGTTTGTCGCGCTGAGTTTGAATGCGCGCATCGCCATCAATTTACAGCTCTGAAATTGGCGGCCCGGTCAGCCTGTTTTGGCAGCCCAATGGGAGGTTTAGCGCGACTAACTGGGGCGCTGGCTCATGGCGACGGTCTCGATTGTCCCGTGGCCGGGGCAGCTTGTTGATCGAGAACTGTCGCCCTGGAATTGGCCACGACAGCCAGTCAAACTGCCGGCATGACCGTCTCCAACGACAACGCCATTGCCATTCTACGCATTGAACTAGAGGACATTAAGCCGCTGATCTGGCGGCGCGTCGCAGTGCCGACTGCAATGAACCTCAAGTCCGTGCACGGCGTGATCCAGGCCGTCATGGGCTGGCTCGATTGTCACCTGTGGCAATTCGAGGCCAGCGGGCGCAAGTACAGCCTGCTCATTCCTAACGACTCCGAGTGGAACGAACGGATCACTGACGCGGCAACGACCACACTATCGTCGCTTGTGGCCGACGGCGTGACGGACATGAGGTACGTCTACGACATGGGCGACAACTGGCAGCACAAGATCATCGTCGAGAAGCTCACGCCTATCGATCCAGCAATACTGTATCCGCAGTTCCTCGGCGGTGAACGGCGATGCCCGCCGGAGGATTGCGGCGGCTTCCCGGGCTACTACGAGTTTTTCGACAACATCGCCGGCAAGCAGAGCAAGAGGCGGAAAGGCGCGCTCGACTGGTATGGCCGCCCCTACGATCCGGACGATATCGACGAGCAGCAGATCGTCGCTGCTCTGAAACGCATGGCCGGCGGTCGCCGTACACGCCGGTCAAAGCCGTCATAATGCAAGGGCGCGGGTCGGAAACAATTGAGGCGCACCGATGTTACTCGATGCGCCCCAAGTCGCTTGCGTTAGATCAGTCAGCCAGTCGGCGGCGACGCTCCGGAAACTCGCGAACGAGCAGGTCGTCCGGGATTGGTGCCTTCTTGGTCATCTGCTTCATAAAGAACGCCACGTCCAATCGGCGGCATTCGTCACGCAGATCGTAGGCCCATTGTGGTTCCATGTAGCGAGCCTTCGATCCGCTCTCACCACCGCAGATAATCCAGTCCGGGTAATGGCCCCAATGGCCGGCGATCTTTAGCGGGCCAAGCGCCGGCTCGTAGCTGATGAACCGCGCCTTGGCTGGGATGCCTCTCAGGATTGACCAGCGTCGATCGTAATACTCTTGATTTCCAGCAGTAACGCCTAACCACACATTCGCATAGCCGTCATTCCAATCGGCCGGCAACATCTTGCTGATGTTCTCCGGACGCTTTGTCAGCAGCTGCCAATCAAGCTCCGGCGTCTTGCGGATCAGATCGAACAGATCGTCACGCGCACCGTCAGGCGCTTGGTTGTCGAACACGTCGGCCAGCGAAGCGCAGAACACGCGCAGTGACTTCCCGGTCTCGGCGGCTTCTTTGGCCCAGCGAAGCGGATTCTTCCAGGTGCTCTCGGCGGTTCGCTTACGCGGCGCGTGTGGGCCCCACGTACCACCATTCCATTTCCATATATTGTTCATGATCCGCGCATAACAGTTGTCGCAATCTGTCCCGACTTCTTGACAGCCTATCCAAGGGTTGAACGTTCGGTCGGTCCACTCAATACCAGTAACTTCACCCATCTGATTACTCCATACGTTGGGTGTTGAACTTCGCGCCCACAAACTCTGACTTGGCGGCGGCGCTTACGGAGTCTTTACAAGTCTCGATTCAGCGCCGAATGAGATTCCTGGGGGTGCGTTCGCGCCTATTTCGGCGTCCTGTCAGGAACTCAGGTCCTCACTGGTAGATTTATTTTCGACCAATTCGGCCAACGCGGCATTCAAAATGCTTGTTGAACCGCTTTGGGATGATTCGGCTTCGTTTAGTGAGATGCTCCATGTCGCCTCCAAACGCTTCTCGAATGGAGAAATGGAACTGAGGGACGATGAGATCGAGTTCGTCCTTTGCTCGCGTCATCGCCACGTACAGCAGTCTGCGCTCCTCTTCGAGATCGTCACGGTTGTTGCCCGCGCGCGCGTGGGGAATGCAGCCGTCGATCACGTTGAGGACGGTGACGCGCTCCCACTCCTGACCCTTGGCGGAATGAATGGTCGATAGAATCAGATGATCGCCGTCATTGTCGTCACCGGGCAGTTGGCCGCCGGCGACCTCGGGGGGATCGATGGCGAGTTCTGTCAGGAATGCTTGGCGTGACGGAAATGTCGCCGCGATTTGCGCAAGCTGATCGAGATCGTTCAATCGGCCCTCAATGTTATCGTCGTATTTGCGGCGGACCTGAGGTCCGATCCATTTGCACAAGGACTGAAATTCTGCGGGCCATGCTTCTCGTTCCCTCCAAGTCCTGTCCACTAATTTGGAAAATCCGGGCCAATCCCTCAGAGCCGCCTTGGGCGGAGTAACGGCCTTGAGGTCCTTTACAAAGGTGCGACGCGCGGTCTTCTCAAAGATCAGACTCGCGGTCTGAGGACCGATGCCGGGCAACAATTGGAGAGTGCGGAATGCGGCAATCCGATCCCCCGGGTTCTGGCACCACCGCAGCACGCTGAGCGCATCTTTGATGTGAGCGGCGTCGAGGAACTTGATGCCGCCCCACTTCACGAATGGAATGTCGCGTTTGGCGAGTTCGATTTCGAGTTGGCCGCTGTGGTGCGATGCACGGAACAGAACGGCTTGAGACTTGAGGGGAACGCCGGCCTCGTGAGCTTTTAAAATTTGGTCTGCGACGTGCTTTGCTTGCGCCGTGCCATCGCGGACTGTCGTCATGAACGGCTTTTGCGCCGAGCGTCTCTTGGAGAACAGGTTCTTGGTGAACCGTTCTTTCGCGAGCCCGATGACTTTGTTGCAGGCCCTCAGGATCGGCTGGGTCGAACGGTAATTCTGTTCCAGCGTGCTGACGCTGGGCTCAGGGTCGAACAGCTTCGGGAAATCGAGAATGTTTCGGACTTCGGCTGCCCGAAATGAATAGATCGACTGCGCGTCATCGCCAACGACCGTGAGTCCTCGACCATCGGGCTTGAGGGCCAGGAGGATTTGGGCCTGAAGCCGGTTGGTGTCTTGATATTCATCGACGAGAACATGGTCGAACAGTCCGCCGATTTCCTTGGCGAATTTTTGATTTTTTAGAAGCTCAAGCCACAACCGCAGCAAATCATCGTAGTCGAGGACATTCTGGGCGCGCTTTGCCGCCTCGTAAGCTCTGAACAGCCTCTTGAGGTCCTTCCGCCAGCGGCGGCACGACGGAAATTTTTCGCGGAGCACGGCCTTCAACGAGCGCAGGCAATTGACCTGGAGGGAGTAGATCGCGAGGCACGTGTCCTTCTTGGGGAACAGAGAGCTTTTATCGGCCAGCCCGAGGTCATGACGCACGAGGCCCATGAGGTCCTCGGCGTCCGCGCGGTCAATAATCGTGAACGATGGCGAGATACCAATTCGGCGCCCGTACTGGCGTAGCAGCTTCACCGCGACCGAGTGGAACGTGCCGGCCCATGGGAACTGAGAGCCGCCTGCCCTCGGGTTCGATTTGGTCACGGTCTGAGAGCGGTTGACCATCTCACGTGAAGCTCGTCGGGAGAACGTCAATAGCAGGATGCGCGTCGGATCGACCCCGCTCAACAGAAGCTGGGCAACCCGAGCGGCGATAACTTTGGTCTTGCCTGACCCGGCACCGGCGATAACCAGCAGCGGCGGAGAACCCGAGGGTAGAATATTCTTACCGTGCAGGACGGCTTTACGTTGCTGGTTGTTGAGATCGACG
>JAPLPD010000207.1 GCA_026400395.1 Alphaproteobacteria bacterium
AAAGCCGGGGAACGTGTACGTGTCCCAAAGGCGCCGCTGTCGCTTCGATGAGTTGGCCATCGGGAAATGATGCCCAATTCAACCGCCTTACGAAACCCCGAAAACCCAGTATCCATAGGCCTTCAGGCCGCATTCCCCATTAGATTCACCCACTCGTTTTCCTGATGAGCCTAAATAGAAGGAACAGAGGCAGCGCGCCGCTTCATCTTCCTCGACAACCTCCGGCATCCGAAATGAAAACCTACGCAATCGCGGCCATTCCCGGCGACGGCATCGGCACGGAAGTGATCGCCGCCGGCATCGAGGCGCTCACTGCGCTGGCGAAGCGCCAGGGCACCTTCGAACTCCGGTTCGATCATTTCGACTGGGGCGGCGAGTACTACAAAATGCACGGCCGCATGATGCCGGAGAACGGCCGCGACCTGATCCGCAAGCACGACGCGATCCTGTTCGGTTCGGCGGGGCATCCGGACATTCCCGACCACATCACGCTTTGGGGCCTGCGCCTCGCGATCTGCCAGCCATTCGATCAATACGCCAACGTGCGTCCGACTCGCGTGCTGCCGGGGATCACGTCACCGCTTCGCAATGTGACCGGCCCCGAACTCGATTGGATCATCGTGCGCGAAAACTCAGAGGGCGAGTACGCCGGCGTCGGTGGCCGGGTGCACCAGGGTTCGCCGCTGGAGGCCGCAACGGACGTGGCGATGTTCACGCGCGCAGGTGTCGAACGGATCATGCGGTTTGCGTTTCGCCTGGCGCAATCGCGGCCGCGAAAACTCCTCACGGTTGTCACCAAGTCGAACGCGCAGCGTCACGCCATGGTGATGTGGGATGAAATCGCGGCCCAGATCGCGGCCGAGTTCAAGGACGTCACCTGGGACAAGATGCTTGTCGATGCCATGACCATGCGAATGGTGATGCGGCCGGAGACCATCGACACCGTGGTGGCGACCAATCTGCACGCGGATGTGCTGTCCGATCTCGCCGCCGCGCTCGCCGGTTCGCTCGGAATTGCGCCGACGGCGAACCTCAATCCGGAGCGGATTTTTCCCTCGATGTTCGAGCCGATCCACGGCTCGGCTTTCGACATCATGGGGAAGGGCGTGGCCAATCCGATCGGCACGTTCTGGTCCGCCGTCATGATGCTCGATCATCTGGGCGAGAAAGAAGGCGCCGTTCGCCTGATGGCCGCCATCGAGCGCGTGACCGCGGACAAGCGTTTTCACACCCCCGATCTAGGCGGCACGGCCCGGACGGCGGATGTCACGGCAGCGCTGGTCGATGCGATTCAGGGTGCGAACGCCTGAGCATGGGCCGATGGAACGGCAGGGCTTGCTGACGCCTGCGGGTCACGCAAAGCGACCTTTATTCACTGAACAACTTCAACCCGAACTTGTAGCTCAATCCGAGTCTGGCTGTGTACTGGTCGGCGCTGCCCGCCTTTACAATCGGCGAATCGGCCGCATCGCCGATAAATCGTTCGTAAGAGAAAGAACCCACCACCGACCATTGCGGGATGAATTCATAGCGACCGTTGAATTCGAGTCCCGCGCCCTTGAAGCCGTTGCCGGGCTGGTAGGGGCGCAGGCCCGAAGTCAACGCTGCCGCCGGCGTCACCCCGAGGTATGTCTTCATGTATTCGCTGTTCGCGAAACTTGCGCGTGGCCCGATGCCGAATTCTGTTACCGCGTTCGGACGGAACATGAAATCGAGCCCGGTCTCGCCCACAATACCGCTATGCCCCCCTAGACCGTAGCGCACGGCAATCCAGGGCCGGAGCATTGAAAACGTGTAGGCGAACCTGCCGCCCAGTTCGAAAGCGGCGTCGATGTTGTTAAGCCCGCGCAGCTCTGGATAGTCGTTGCTGTCTCGCTTTTGCACGTAGCGGAACGAGGGGCCGAACGAGAAGCCCTCATAATCCTTGACGCCCTCCTCCTTGACCACACCGATGCCCGGCAGCCTTAGATAATGCAGGGTGGCGATGCCCGTCGGGCTGAATTCATTATTTTTTGCCCCCTCATAGGCTGGACGCCATGCGACCCCACCGCCTACTTCGAGGATGATGTCGTAGGGGCGAACGGCCGAAGCAATCGGTTGCGGTTTCGCCGGGTTGTCGGGGGCCGGAGGCAGGTCGGCGGCCAATGCCGAACCAAAAACAAGAGGCGAGCAGCAGATCAATGTTGACCGTAGTAATTTTCCCGCCCCGCCATCACTCATCGAACAGCACCACACCCTGTATCGCCACATTGAACGGACTGCGTGGCATGACATAAACGGAAATCGAGTCCCGTTGGATCACTGTTGGTATAGCCATTGTCAGCTTAGCCAGTCAAATCGGCGATTGGACCCGGACGCGGTTCCGCTATGGAACTCACAATGCCCCGTCCAAACGTTCGCGGTAACCACCAGACCCCCAACCGCCGCGGTGCATATGCGGCGCGGGCGGCATCTCGCTCGGGTGCTTTCGGCGAAATAATAGGCAGCCATCGGACAACGATCGCACGTCGGCGCAAAGTGGGGATCCGCGGCAGCTTCGCGTCAAGGGTTGAGCTTCCACTTGTCGCCTTCGGCATTCACGAATTTTGCGAATGTTGAGGCGTCGCTGCCGACCGGTTCGATACCCGCTCCTCGTATCCGATTTTGCAGCTCGGGATTCTTTCCGACTTTAACCAGCGCATCGCTCAGCCCGCTGGCGGATATCGGCCCGAAGTTCGGCGGGCCCTAAATCCTAAACCGCGAAGCGGTCAGGGCAAAGGTTTGCCCCGCACATCGGCGGCACGCTCGATCTTTACGAGTACGCCAATGCCCGTGTCGGCTCCGACATGGGTCTGTTCGCGCGGAAGCAGCAGCTTGAATATGGCGGCGTGAACGGGCCCGCTTTCGTGAAGTTCGGCCTTTCCGTAGAACCGGAGGAAGCCGGATTCGAGAACGCCATCTCGCTGCGCCTTGAAGTTGGCGTACATCACGCAGACGCGGTTATCATGACCGAGATTCTCCAAGGCCTGCTTCTTGGAACGCTCCCAATAGGCGAGGTGCTCGTCATCAAAAATCAACATGCTGCCTTTGGGCGAGATATTCGGGCCGTCCACCCCGTGGGTCGCAACAAGACACGGCGCGCCGTCATCCCAAGCAGATTTGATGAGGTCTTTGAGTTTCTGGCTGATTGGCATGAGTCCGCTCTTTTGTTGTGGTTAGCCTGCCCGGTTCAATAAAGGATTGAGCGGTTTCGCGCACCAGGCTTTCCTGTTGAATAGCCGACGGCGTCCGGCAGCTCCCAGTGCCCGCCACACCCTCGGCACACAAATCATCGCGGTTACAGGGCTGCGCTCCGATCGGGACGTGTGTTCGATTGGCCGGCTAGTCCGCGGTAATTTCCGCCTCCCTGAGAAGCTTGGTCCATCGTTCGACATCGCGCCGGACCAGCGCTTCCGTCTCTTGCACTGTGAGATGATAAACGTTGCCGCCTGTCCTGTTTACGATGTCTGCCACCGCGGGATCGTTCGACAGCTTGGCCATAGCCTCGCGCAATGTCGCAATGATCGGCGGCGGTGTGTCGGCCCGGACGAAAATTCCAAACCAGGTATCCATGTCGAGCGGCGCGACGCCGGTTTCCATGACCGTCGGGACATCCGGATGAATCGCCTGGCGCTTCGCGGAAGAAACCGCGAGCGCCTTGACCCTCCCGTCATTCACCAGAGTCATGGCTGTCGACGCATTGTCGAACATCAGATCGATGCGCCCGCCGAGAATGTCCTGATAAGCCGCCGCGGCGGTCCGATAGGGAATGTGCTGTAGCTTGACGCCCGCAAGCTGCGCCGTCACCGCCATCGCCACATGCTGTCCCGTCCCGTTTCCCGTTGATGCATAGGTCAACTCCCCGGGATGGGCTTTCGCGTAGGCGACAAGCTCGCGCAGATTCTGTTGCGGCAGGTCTTTCCGAGCAACCAGTGTGAAAGACCAGCTCACCGTAAGCCCGATCGGCACAAAGTCTTTCAGAGGATCGTACGGCAGATTTTTGTAGAGGCCGACGTTGAGAGCGATGTTCGATAGGCCCCCGATCAGCAGCGAATATCCATCGGCGGGCGCCTTCAAAACCGCATCCGTTCCGATCAGAGTCCCCCCTCCCGGACGATTTTCCACCACGACGCTTTGTCCGAGCAGAGGTCCGAGCTTTTCAGCGATTATACGCGCGCTGGTATCGAACCCGCCTCCAGGCCCGCCGGGTGTGACGATCCGGACCGGCTTGCTTGGCCAAGTCTGGGCGCGCGCCGGCGCGATGCCAAAAAAAAGAACGCAGGCACAGATTATGGACAGAGCATATCCAAACATGATCGACACCTATGCCGTCCACTCGGCTGATAATGTTCGCCAGGACCGCTGCGATGTCGATTAAACTACGGAGGGTCGATCGCGCCCGCAAGCACAACGACTAGGCAGGAATGTCTTCAAGCTACGACGTCTGAAAAAGCGAACAACGCTTGCGCGCAGCAGCACTTCCATGTCGCGCATGCCCAACAACGGGTTGCCCATGCCGCCAGAAACGACTCTTCCAGTTCCTTTATCGTCCTTACATGAAGTTGAGACTCGATTTGGCATCGCCTTTGCCGAGCATGACGGCACCGTTCTAGCTGGCGATTTCTATCGGCCCAAGGGAATGCCGGGCATGCCCGTTATCGTCGCCGTTCACGGCGGCGCATGGCAGATCGGGGCGTCGTCGCGATATCAACATTGGGGACCGTTCCTTGCGCAGCGCGGCTATGCCTTGTTCGCCATTACTTATCGCCTATCGACGCCGGCAGCCAAATCGTTTCCACATGCGTTCTTCGACGTGAAGGCCGGGATTCAATTCATCCGCGCACGCGCGGCCGAGTTCGGCATTGATCCCGAGCGCATCGCCGTTGTCGGGGATTCCGCGGGCGCGCATCTCGGCTCGCTTGTTGCGCTTGCTTGGAACGAGCCGATTTTTGCCGGCGCCTATCTGGACGATCAGCACGCCGCAACGCCCGCGCATGTCAAGGCGGTCGTTGGATTTTACGGTGTCTACGACCTGCTTGCGCAATGGGAACACGATCAACTCAAACGATCCGGCGATCAGATTACCGAGAAGTTCCTGGGCGCGCCGCCGCGCGACAATCGCAGAATTTATTTCGATGCCTCGCCGATCAGCTACGCCACTACGGATCGAAACCAGACCCGCTTCCTTTTGATTGACGGCACCCATGACGACATTGTCGATGCCAACGTGCAGGGCGCTGCCTTTCTCACCGCATTGAAGAATGCAAACTTCTTTGCACGAGCGATCGTTGTGCCTGGCGCGGGGCATTTCTGGATTACCGACCCGATCGAAGAATCAGGCAGCTATGGATCATACGTGGCGCCGAAACTGCTGCGCTTCCTCCAGATATCGTTGTGAACATCAAGCTGCCCTGCCGACCGCGCTGACCAGGATCCGGCCGCAGTCATTCGGTTTCCGTCAACGGATCGGCCGGCGGCGTCCGCGCTTGGTCATTGCGCCAGGACCAGTTGACGCCGTTGCAGGAGCGGCATCACCTCGGCGTGGAACTGCTTCAGTCCGCTGATGTAGTCGGGCCACAGCAGCTGGATGCTGTCGACCCCGGCATCGACCACCAGTTCCTCGATCAGATCGGCCATCATGGCCGGCGTGCCGAGAAAAATCCGGCCTGTGTAACAGACGCTGCTTTTCATCTTTTCAATGCGGCTTTTGCCGGACTCCCGCGACACGCGGGTGAAGTAGCTGATCAGCGTTTCGAGGGCTTCAGTGTCGGCGCCGTCCTGGATGTACTTCCACTGCTTCTCCGCGTCGGCCTGTGTCTCGGCGAGAATCGGCAGCAGCGTCGTCGCCGACTTGATCGTGCGCCCATGCTCGGCCGCGATCTGTTTCATACGCAGGCTCAACTGCTTCGTATGTTCCGGGGTGACGCCGCCGACAAAGCTGTAGTTGGCCTCCTGCGCGGCAAACCGGAACCCTTCATCCGAGGTTCCAGAACAAATGAGGAAGGGATGAGGCTTCTGCACTGGGTGGGGACCCGACTTGCAATCGCGAAGGTGAAACCAATCGCCGTCGAAGGTCACCGAGTCTTCGGTCCAGAGGCGCTTGACGACGTGCAGCCATTCTCTCGCGTAGCGATAGCGATTGGGCCCATAGTCGGGAGGAAGCAGCCCCATCTGGTCGTATTCGTCGAGAAATGAACCGGCTACGATATTAAGGCCGAGACGTCCCTTGCTGAGTTCGTCGACGGTCGCAGCCATCTTGGCGGCCACCGCGGGGGGAAACAGCAGCGGCTGCATTGTTGCGATCAAACCGATGCGAGAGGTCACCGCCGCGAGGCCGGTCATCAACGTCAGCGATTCGAGCGTCACATCCCAAAAATTCGTGGCGCCTCCAAAGCCGCGCCATTTCGACATCGAGAACACGTAGTCGAAGCCCATGTCTTCGGCCAGGATCGCAATCTGCTTGTTCATCTCGAAGCTCGGCGCATATTGCGGCGCTGTCTTCGACATCAAGAATCAGTTGTTTCCAATCGGAAGAAATACGCCAAGCTCCAGTTTTTTCATCGCCATCATCAGGGTATTCCCGATGTGCCGAAGCACATCACATGCTGTTCCGCTTCAATCGGGGTGCTTGCTCACAGTCCGAAAATGCCCCGGCTATTCAATCGAAAGCCCGATCGCCCGGATCGGTATTGCATTTCGCTCGATCTCGCTCTCGACATGCTGCCTGAGGAATTCGATCGAGCGACGTTCGGGCGGTGCGACGATCGTGCCGGAATCCGCAGCGCTGAGCGTACAGATGTAATCGACGCGGCCGGCGATCAGGTCTTGCATCGCCGCCCCACCGCCGCGATAGGGCACATGGGTCACGTTGACACCGGTTGCGGCGTTGAACCGTACGCAGTCCAGGTGGTTCGAGGAGCCAACGCCTGCGGATGCGAACTTGATCGAGTCCTCGTTTTTTTTGATGTAGGCGATGAACTCCTGAAGGTTGGACGCGGGAAAATCCGACCGTGCGAGCAGCACCGCCGGCTGGTCCGCGATCAGCACCACGGGCATGAGGTCGGCGCGCAGATCGTACAAAGGGCGCTTGTAAAGCGATACGTTGATAGCGTCGGCGGTGCTGCCGACAAATATCTGATAGCCGTTGGGCTCCGACCTTGCGACGCGAGAGGCGCCAACCATGCCGCCGGCCCCGGTGACGTTCTCGACGATCACCTGCTGACCCAGGACCTCAGCGAGCCGCTTGCCGAGAATGCGGGCGAGAACGTCGGCGCCTCCAGCCGGCGCGAAGCCCACCACGACGTGCACCGGCCGGCTGGGATAGACGTCCGCGCTCGCTTGCCGAGGCAGCGAAGGCAGCACGGCAAGGCCCGCAACAATTTGCAATAACCGACGGCGCGGAAGCGTCATAACCTTGCCTGCTTGTGTGCTTGACGCGCGTGCTTGCCGAGCAACCGGCGAAGCCGTCGCGTCGCATGCGGACCCCGGCTAGCTGCAACTGATGAGCAAAAGCCGTGCCAGCAGGCTGTCCGGCCGTCGCGCCAGCGTGCGGATCAAAGACGGCCCTCCTGGAGGGCAGCGTCTGGCCGGTACGGCGCTGTGTCGCAGCGCCCGCGAAGGCATCGGTGTGACTATTCCGACGAAATAAACGCGACTTACGACCTGCGGTTTTGCGCGCGACTATCAACTCAGAGGCGCGTTCGGACCCCAACCGCCGCGGTGCATATGCGGCGCGGGCGGCATCTCGCTCGGGTGCTTTCGGCGAAATAATAGGCAGCCATCGGACAACGATCGCACGTCGGCGCAAAGTGGGGATCCGCGGCAGCTTCGCGTCAAGGGTTGAGCTGAATGTTGAGGCGTCGCTGCCGACCGGTTCGATACCCGCTCCTCGTATCCGATTTTGCAGCTCGGGATTCTTTCCGACTTTAACCAGCGCATCGCTCAGCCGCAGACGGATATCGGCCGGAAGTTCGGCGGGCGCCAAAATCCCCATCCAGCTCGACAGAATGAAATCGGGAAAGCCGGACTCGGCCATCGTTGGCAAGTTCGGCAACTCCTCCAGGCGCTTTGAGCTCAGCACCGCCAGCATCTTCAAACGCGGGCTGTCCACGTAGGAGCGGACGGCGGGCATGCTTTGAAAGTTGACATCAAGACTGCCGGCCAACAGATCGTTCAGCGCCGCCGGAGAGCTTCGATAAGGCACATGAACCATCTGAGATTGGGTCAACAGACTGAGATACTCGCCAGCGATATGCGCTTGAGTGCCGACGCCGGACGAGCCGAACGAAAGCTTTCCAGGATTGGCTCGAAGATAATCCGCGAGCTCTTTGACCGAGGCGACAGGCAATTCCTTTTTGACGATCAACGTGTGTTGGAATTGGCCCGACAGGGAAATCGGCACAAAATTCTTGGTCGCGTCCAACGGAAACTTGCTGTCCAGCAGCGGAAGCAGTATGTGATTGCTCTCGCTGGACAAGATGATTGTAGTGCCGTCCGGGGCCGCGCCCGCGACCTGCCGCATGGCAAGCAGTCCGCTGGCGCCGGGCTTGTTGTCGACGAGGACCGGCTGCCCCAGTTCGTTTCGAAGCCCGTCAGCCAGCACCTGGGCGATCAAGTCGAGAGCGCCCCCTGCCCCGAACGGCACCACCATCGTGATGGGCTTCGACGGAAACGCGTCCTGCGCGGAAGCCGGAGAGACTGCAAAGCAGACAAGGGAAGCAAGCGTGACTAGAGTTCGCTTCGGATTCATGGGCTTCATTTCCACGTGTCGGCGGATTTATTCTGACATGCCTCGACCAGATATTCTGGCTCATCAGGAAAACGAGTGGGTGAATCTGATGGGGAATGCGGCCTGAAGGCCTATGGATACTGGGTTTTCGGGGTTTCGTAAGGCGGTTGAATTGGGCATCATTTCCCGATGGCCAACTCATCGAAGCGACAG
>JAPLPD010000183.1 GCA_026400395.1 Alphaproteobacteria bacterium
ATAGCCCTTTGCCATGATCGCCCTCGCCGCTAATGGGAGCGAACATCGAATCTGATTTGCAGGAGTTAGGGAATCCCTCGCTGCTTAAATTGATTCACATCGGGTGGAAACCGCTCTAAAAGGCCACGCGAGGGGCATACGAGGCAGCGACCGCATTGCTCGATCGAACCGTCGAAGCCACAGCGCAATCAGCCGAGACGCCAACTCCCGGCGCCGGGACGGACCATTCCGCCGGTGCGCCGGCGCGCGCGTGGTGGCAATCGCTGGCCTATATGCCTCGCGGTCTGGCGCGCATCTATGCCGAGGGCGGTGTGCGTGGCGTCGCTCGGCACACCGGCCAGTTCTTCGTCAGCCAGAGCTTCTCGAGCCTCACCCGCCGTATCGTTTCGCTCAACGTCGCGGGCCTGGTCGCGCTCGTCGTCGGCATACTTTATCTCTCGCAATTCCGCGCCGGCCTGATCGACGCGCGGATTGAAAGCCTCGTGGTGCAGGGCGAGATCATCGCCGGCGCCATCGCCTCCTCCGCCACTGCCGACAGCTACGGCACCTACATCGACCGCGAGCGGCTGCTCGAGCTGCCGTCCGGCGACAACTTCGGCGACGAGGGCGTGACCGGGCTCGAGTTCTCGATTAATCCGGAGCGGGTGGCGCCGGTGCTGCGCCGCCTGATCTCGCCGACCAAGACGCGCGCGCGCATCTACGACTTCGCCGGCTTTCTCATCGTCGACAGCCGCAATCTCTACATCCCGGGCGAGGTCACGCGTCTCGATCTGCCGCCACCCAACCAGGCGCAGCCGAACTGGTTCAAACGCAACTGGATCAAGTTTCGGCTATGGCTCGGCCGCCGCGACCTGCCGCGCTACCGCGAACTCGGCACCGACGCCGGCCGCGATTATTCCGAGGTGGCGCAGGCGCTGGACGGCGCCAAGAGCGCCTCCATGGTGCGGATCAACGACCGCGGCGAGATCATCGTCTCGGTGGCGGTGCCGGTGCAGCGCTTCCGCGCGGTGCGCGGCGCGCTGCTGTTGTCGACCCAGGGTGGCGACATCAACCAGGCCGTCGAGGCGGAGCGGCTGCAGATCGTCAAGCTGTTCCTGGTCCTGCTCGGCGTCATGGTGGTGCTGTCGTTGTTCCTCGCCCGCACCATCGCTGGACCCGTAAAGCGGCTTGCCGAAGGCGCCGAGCGGGTGCGTCACCGGATACGCTCGCGCGTCGAAATTCCCGACCTCACCAGCCGCAAGGACGAGATCGGCGATCTGTCCGGCGCGCTGCGCGACATGACCAGCGCGCTTTACAGCCGCATCGAGGCGATCGAGCGGTTCGCCGCCGATGTCGCCCACGAGTTGAAGAACCCGCTGACGTCGCTGCGCTCGGCGGTCGAAACGCTGCCGTTTGCCAAATCCGCCGACAGCCGCAACCGGCTGCTGGAGGTGATCCAGCACGACGTCAAACGGCTGGACCGGCTGATCTCCGACATTTCCGACGCCAGCCGCCTCGACGCCGAACTGCAGCGCGGCGAGACCGCGCCGGTCGATCTGACCAAACTACTTAACACCGTGGTCGGCGTGCAGAACGAAACGCGGTCGTCCGGCGCCGCCAAGGTTTCGATCACCTTCGAGGGCGGCGGGGCGCAAGGCTTCGTCGTACCGGGACACGACTCGCGGCTTGGCCAGGTGATCGACAATCTGATCGACAACGCGCGCTCGTTCTCGCCGCCGGACTCCACCGTGCGCGTGACCTGCCGCAAGCTGCGCAACGAGGTCGAAATCGTTGTCGACGACGACGGCCCCGGCATCCGGCCTGATGCGTTCGACAAGATTTTCGAGCGCTTCTACACCGACCGCCCGAATCACGGCTTCGGCCAGAACTCCGGACTGGGCCTTTCGATCTCCAAGCAGATCATCGACGCCCACCGCGGCCGGCTGTGGGCCGAGAATCGCACAGGGGTGGCTATCGCCGGGACCGATGAGACGCCGGTGCTGGGCGCCCGATTCACGCTGCGGCTACCGACGGCGTGATGAGCGCATCGCCGTCGATCCACGCCTCGGCGGTTCTGATCGGCGCCCGCGCGGTGCTGATCCATGGTCCGTCCGGCTCGGGCAAGTCGCGGCTGGCGCTGGCGCTGCTTCACGCCGCCGCCCAGGGCGTCATCCCGTTCGCCCGTCTGGTCGCCGATGACCGCGCCCACCTGGAGGTGGCCCACGGGCGGGTGCTGGTCCGTCCGGCGCAGGCGCTGGCCGGATTGATCGAGGTGCGCGGGCTCGGCATCCGCCGTGTTCCCCACGAACTGGTTGCTCAGCTCGGTGTTCAGGTGGTTCTTGGCCTGGAGCGCGCCGAACGAATGCCTGCTCAAAGCCAAACAACGGCTATTCTGGCGGGTATCGCGCTGCCGCGGCTAGCCGTCGCAGCGGGGGTCGATCCGCTCCCCGTGGTACTGGCCTGGTTACAAACCCCCGACGGTTCCGGCTGATGGTGGCTTCGCAAAAGGCATGGTAATCGGCGCAAAGGCCCATATATGCGGAGCTACGGCATGCCGACGAAACCACCGGCCGGGCCGTTTACTGCAATGCAGCAACCCACTACTATCGGATCCCGGGCCCTTGAACTGGGGCTTTGGATCATGATGATTGCCTCCCGTTCGTGCGGCGCAACGGCGCCCGCCGGGATTTCCCGCCGATGATTGGTCTTGTCCTCGTTACTCACGGTCGGCTTGCCGTCGAGTTCCGCGCCGCGCTCGAGCACGTTGTCGGGCCGCAAACTCAGATCGAGGCCGTAACCATCGGCCCCGACGATGACGTTGAGCAGCGCCGCAAAGACATCATCGAGGCGGTCAAACGCGTCGATACCGGCGACGGCGTCGCCATTCTCACCGATATGTTCGGCGGCACGCCGTCCAACCTGGCGATCTCCTGCATGGGCCGGCCCAACGTCGAAGTGCTGGCCGGCATCAACATGCCGATGCTGGTAAAGCTCGCGAAGGTCCGCAGCGAATGCCCGCTTGAGGAGGCCGTCGCCGCGGCCCAGGCAGCCGGCCGCAAGTACGTCACCATCGCCAGCCGCGTGCTCGCCGGGAAATGAGCGGCACCGAAGACCTCGACGGCGACCTTCCCGATCGGCGCGAGCCGGCGGACGCCATCGTCCGCGTGCTGACCATCGTCAACAAGAAGGGGCTGCACGCCCGCGCCTCGGCAAAGTTCTGCCAGACCTCCGAGCGGTTCGACGCCGCCATCCGGGTGACCCGGGGGCCTGAGACCGTCGGCGGCACGTCCATCATGGGGCTAATGATGCTCGGCGCCGCGACCGGCACGACCATCACGGTCGAGGCCACCGGCAATGAGGCCGCCGCGGCGATTGACGCCATCGACAAGCTCGTCTCCAGCGGATTCGGCGAAGAAGACTGATTTCCAACCCGCGTTTACAACATTTTATATATAAAGAATTCTTTATATCCTCGTTGCACGCCAGTGGCCGCCCTGCTATAGCCACCGCCGATGGTGCCGGCCCTCGCCGCGCGCCAATCCCATTTCCAACCAGCAAGGACCACCATGGCCGTCGCCAAAGAATACGTTGTGAAGGACATTGGACTCGCGGAATTCGGCCGCAAGGAGCTGTCGCTGGCCGAGACCGAAATGCCCGGCCTGATGGCGACCCGCGAAGAGTACGGCCCGAAGCAGCCGCTCAAGGGCGCGCGCATCGCCGGCTCGCTGCACATGACGATTCAGACCGGCGTGCTGATCGAAACGCTGACCGCGCTCGGCGCCGACGTGCGCTGGGTCTCGTGCAACATCTATTCGACGCAGGATCACGCGGCCGCGGCCATCGCCGCCGCCGGCGTTCCAGTGTTCGCCATCAAGGGCGAGAGCCTGAAGGACTACTGGGACTACACCGCCAAGCTGTTCGAGTGGCACGGCGGCGGCCATCCGAACATGATCCTCGATGACGGTGGCGACGCAACCATGTACGTCCATCTCGGCCTGCGCGCCGAGAACGGCGACACCGCCTTCCTCGACAAGCCAGCCTCCGAGGAAGAAGAAGTCTTCTTCGCGCTGCTGAAGAAGCAGCTCAAGGAAAAGCCGAAGGGCTACTTCGCCGAGATGGCGAAAAGCATCAAGGGCGTCTCGGAAGAGACCACCACCGGCGTGCATCGGCTCTACGACATGCAGAAGGCCGGCACGCTGCTGTGGCCCGCCATCAACGTCAACGACTCGGTCACCAAGTCGAAGTTCGACAACCTCTACGGCTGCCGTGAATCGCTGGTCGACGGCATTCGCCGCGGCACCGACGTCATGATGTCCGGCAAGGTTGCCATGGTCGCCGGCTTCGGCGATGTCGGCAAAGGCTCGGCGGCTTCGCTGCGCCAGGCCGGCTGCCGCGTGATGGTTTCCGAAGTCGACCCGATCTGCGCGCTGCAGGCGGCGATGGAAGGCTATCAGGTCGTCACGATGGAAGACGCCGCGCCCCTGGCCGACATCTTCGTCACCGCGACCGGCAACAAGGACATCATCACCATCGAGCACATGCGCGCGATGAAAGATCGCGCCATCGTCTGCAACATCGGCCATTTCGACAACGAGATCCAGATTGCCTCGCTGAAGAACATGAAGTGGACCAACATCAAGCCGCAGGTCGACGAGATCGAGTTCCCTGACAAGCATCGCATCATCATGCTGTCGGAGGGCCGTCTGGTGAACCTCGGCAATGCGATGGGTCACCCGAGCTTCGTGATGTCGGCGTCGTTCACCAACCAGACGCTGGCGCAGATCGAGCTGTGGGCGAACAACAAGGACGGCAAGTACAAGAAGGAAGTCTACGTGCTGCCGAAGTCGCTCGATGAGAAGGTCGCGCGACTCCACCTCGCCAAGATCGGCGTGAAGCTCACCGAATTGCGGCCCGACCAGGCGTCGTACATCGGCGTGTCGCCGCAGGGTCCGTTCAAATCGGATCACTACCGCTACTGAGCGGACACCGAGAGCCCGTTACCGCGCCCTCTCCCCAAAGGAGAGGGCGTTTCTCTTTCGCCAGACGGGTTGAGCGGGCCGCGCGCCGTTGTCACGCGCGAAACCATCCTTTCATCACATTTTTTGGCGAAACCGGTTCCATCGCCGCGCGTTGCCATATTTGATTGGCAGCCGCCAAAACGTGCTACCTTTCACGAATATTGGATTCGGGCCATGTGCCGCTGGATTGCCTATCGCGGTGAGACGATCCCCCTCGAACGGTACGTCACCGAGCCCTCCCACTCGCTGGTCGTCCAGAGCCTCCAGGCCAAGGAGGCGATAGGCGCCACCAACGGCGATGGCTTCGGACTGGGCTGGTACGGCGAGCGCGAAGAGCCCGGCCTTTACCGCGAAGTCCGCCCGGCCTGGTCCGACGAGAACCTGAAGCATCTCTGCCGGCACATCCTGTCGCCGCTGTTTTTCGCCCATGTCAGGGCTGCGACCGGCACGCCGACCACGCGGCCGAACTGCCATCCGTTCATTCACGGTAAGTGGATGTTCATGCACAACGGACAGGTCGGCGACTGGTCGCTGATCCGCCGCAAGGTCGAAGACCTGATCCCCGACGAGTTCTACAAGTCGCGCGCCGGCACCACCGATTCCGAGGCGATGTTCCTGGCGATCCTCGGCGCCGGAGCCGACGCCGATCCGATCGCAGCCACCATGCGGACACTGACCGCGCTCACCGAACTGGTCAGCACCAGCGGCACCACCGAACCGTTGCGCTTCACCGCCGCTCTGACCGACGGCAAGAGCCTGTATGCCTTCCGCTACTCCTACGGTGGCTCAGCCAACACGCTGTACTACCGCGAGCACGGCCAGAGCGTCGTCGTGGTGTCGGAGCCGCTCGATATGGAGCGCGAGTTCTGGAAACCGATTCTCCCCGGCCATCTGATCGCGGCCCGGCCCGGCAAGCCCGTGATCGTCGAGCCGTTTCCCCAGATCGCCCGCCTCGCAGCGGAATAGGTCTTGCCCGGCGCGTTGTGCGGCCGGCGTTGAATCACGTATCTTGAGTCGTGACCTCGACCGCCCTGACATCGTTCCGAGACCTGATTGCCGCGCTAAAGCGCAACGGCACACTCCGATCAATCTCAAGGCCCGTCGATCCGCGCTTCGAACTCGTCGCGATCATGCGGGCGGTGCAGCGTTCAGGAAACCAGCCGCTCCTTTTTACCAACGTCACCGCCAATCCCATCGCGGTCGCCACCAACATCCTTGGCCGGCGCAACGTGCTTGCGCTCGCTCTTGGGCTCGATTCCGAAACGCTGCTTCCGTCGTTGCTGGCGCGAGAGGCATGGCAGTTGGACCCTGTCGTTGTTTCAGACGGGCCCACGCATGAGGTGATCCAAACCGAGTCTTTCGATATCGGGCGTGACATTCCCCAGATCGTACATTCCGAGCGCGACGCTGGAGCCTACATCACGGCCGGCATCTGCATAGCCAGGCATCCGGTTCTTGGCACCTACAACGCGTCCTGGAATCGAATCCAACTGGTCGGCGGCGACCATGCGCGTGTGCGTATGATGCCGCCGCAGCATCTCGGCCAATACCAGAGCATCGCAGAGCAGGGCGATCATCCGCTGCCGGTTGCCGTCGCCATCGGCGCGCCGCCGGCCTTGATGCTCAGCGCCGCATCGAAAATTCCCTTCGAGGCGGACGAATACCGGACCGCTGGCGGCTGGCAAGGGTCGCCGCTGCGGCTGGTGCCGGCCAAGACGGTACCGCTGGACGTGCCCGCCGATGCGGAGTTCGTCATCGAAGGTCACATCCTGCCGAGCGTGCGGGAGGCAGAAGGGCCGTTCGGCGAGTTCACCGACGGCTACGTCGAGGTCGGTCAAAACCACGTTCTCAAGGTCAGCGCCATTACGCGCCGGCGCGATGCCATCTATCATGTGATCCTTGCCGGCGGCACCGAAGATACGGTCCTGCTCGGCGTCCCCTTGATGATCGAAGTGCTCAAACAAATAGGGTCACTGGCGAAGATACGGGACATTGGCTTTCCGGGTCATATCTTCGGTTGCGTCGTCAGCCTTGAGAAGACCGACGACGCGCAGGCCAAATCCGTGCTCGAAGCCGCGCTGGCAGCGCACGCCTGGATGAAGGTAGTGGTTGTGGTCGATACCGACGTGAATCCCCACGACGCCCAGGAGGTGCTGTGGGCGATTCACACCCGGCACACGCCCGATACCGGAATTTTGCACATCCCTCGGGCCGGAAGCTTTCCGCGCGCCGACGTTCGTGACGCCCATCGCGGCAAAATTGGCATCGATGCGACGGCGCCGATGGCGATGCGGGACACGTTCCGCCGCCGCCGCTTCCCCGGAATCGAAAAAATCGATCCCACCGCCTATTTCGATCCGGTATGAGATGTCTCCGACGATCGCCGGAAACGCGAGCCATCGCCACTATCGAGGTCATCCATGTTTAGAGGACTTGTCGTTGCGCTGGCTGTGGCGGTCTGCCCGTCGCCGGCCATCGCCCAAGAGAGCTACCCCAATCGAAACGTGACGATTGTGGTGCCATTGGCCGCCGGCAGCGGCACCGACATCATGGCTCGCGTTCTGGCAGCCAGCCTCTCAAACAGGCTCGGCAAGGCGTTTACGGTCGAAAACAAGCCCGGCGCCAACGGCATACCGGCCACCGAACATGTCGCGCGGCAACCCAACGATGGCTACACATTGATGCTGGGCGGAAACACCACGCATTCCGCCAACGTGCATCTCTTCAAGACGATCAAGTACGATCCGATTCGGGATTTCACTCCGGTTTCGCGGCTGGCAACAGCGGGAGCCGTCCTGGTCGTGGCGCCGAACAGCAACATCAAGTCCATGGAGGACTTGATCCGTGAGGCAAAAGCCAATCCGGGCAAGCTGACCTACGGGGCGCCGAACTCAGGCGCCCAGATCGCCAGCGAGACGATCAAGAAGGCCATGAGCCTGGACATCACGCGCGTTCCATATCGCGCAACGCCGCAGGCGATGACCGATGTTATCGCCGGCACCATCACGATGACGTTTCTGGACGTTGCCGCTGCGCTGGCCAACGTCGCCAACGGTCAACTCCGCGCAATCGCCATCACATCGATCAAGCGGTCCGAACTGTTGCCCAGCGTGCCGACGATGAACGAGCTCGGTTTCAAGGATTTCAATTTGACCTACTGGAATGGATTGTTTGGTCCGGCCGGGCTGCCCAGGAACGTGGTGTCGTTGCTGGATCGAACCGCCGGCGAGATCATGACCGAGACGTCGATGCAGGACGCGCTGCGCGCTCTGGGACTCGACCCATCCTACATGCCAGCCGAGCAAATGCCGGCTTATGTCCAAATCGAGATCGACCGCTGGGGCAATTTCATTCGCGACGCCGCGATCGAACCGAACTAAGCGCCCGCGCAGGCGCGACCATCTCAGACGCTTTTCACGTCCCAGGGCAGATGCCCGGACGGATTGGCCTCCATCGCCATTGCTTCCCATTCGGAGGCAAGCTTGATCCAATCGTCCCTCTCCTGCTGGGTCAGCGCCTTTGACGCCCAGTCACGGCATTCTGCGGCTTTGGCTCTGTAATGGTCTGCTGATGGCATGGGCTTCGTCGAAATCGGGATCGTGGCTCGATCCGGCTGATTGGCATCCGAACCCACACGCCGATCGCGGCATTTCTAAGAAATCCTCAGCTTCGCTGACGCACGCTGAGATGGGGAAAGATTTCGATTTGCCGGCTTGTGCTTGCGTCATATCGTGGCGTCGTTTTCATCAAGGGTTCGCGCCGCATGTCGGTGACAATCAGGTTGCTCGACTGGATCGGCGACCGCGTCGCCCGCCGTCTTTCGAAGCCAACCAGCGGCTATGAGCCCTACGCCGAGGCACGGCCCGACCTGGTGGCGAAGATTATCCAGCCGGGCGACGTGCTGCTGGTCGAAGGCGCCCGCTCCCGGATCAACGCGGCGATCCGCTATCTGACCCAATCGACGTGGTCGCATGCCGCGCTCTATGTCGGCCCGGAGGCCGGGCTCGGCGAGCGCGACGGACGACCGCTGGTGCTGATCGAGGCCGAACTCGGCAAGGGGGTCATCGCTTCGCCGCTATCGAAGTTCGACACCTACAACACCCGCATCTGCCGGCCGGCCGGGCTGACGCCGGAGGATCGCATTGCGATGATCCGCTACGCGTGCGAGCGCATCGGCTACGCCTACGATCTGAAGAACATCATCGACCTGATGCGCTATTTCCTGCCGCAGCCGCCGGCCCCGGCGCGCTGGCGGCGGCGCATGATCGCGCTCGGCTCCGGGGAGCCGACAAGGGCAATCTGCTCCACACTGATCGCGCAGGCGTTCGAGTCGGTCGGCTATCCGATCCTGCCGGAGGTGCGGCGGGTCGACGCGGAGAGCCGCCGCGAAATCCTGCACATCCGGCACCACTCTCTTTATGCGCCGCGCGATTTCGACCTGTCGCCGTTCTTCGCCATCGTGAAGCCGACCATCGAGACGGGATTCGATTACAAGGCGATGATGTGGGACAAGGTGCGCGATAACGAAAACGAGAACGACAAGAAGAATTGATATTGGGGAGAACGCCATGAATCAGCGAGGGGCCCGCCACGGAAATTCCCGGGCGGCGCGCGGCGCCGCGATCAAAGCGGCCGCGTTGGTGCTGTGTGCCCTGCTGGCTGCGCCCGTCTTGGCGCAGGCGCAAACCACCGCCGAGTTCTACCGCGGCAAGACCGTCAACGTTTACATCGGCGTCGGCGTCGGCGGCGAATACGACATCCAGGCGCGGCTGGTGGCGCGGCACATCGGCAAGCACATTCCCGGCAATCCGACCGTGGTGCCGCAGAACATGACCGGCGCCGGCGGATTGCGAATGATCAACTACCTGTACACCGTCGCCCCGAAGGACGGACTCAGCATCGGTATGATCGCCAACGCCTTCCCGGCGATGCAGGCCGCCGGCATCCCCGGCGTGCAGTTCGACGCAGCGAAGATGCAGTGGCTGGGCGCCCTCGCCGCGGTCAACGAAACCATGGCGGTATGGACCGCCTCCGGCATCCGCAATCTCGACGACGCGCGGAACCGCGAAGTGGTCGCCGGCGCTTCGGCGCGCGGCGCCATTACGTTCATCTATCCGCAGATGATGAACGAGTTCCTCGGCACCAAGTTCAAGATCGTTACGGGTTATCCCGGCGGCAATCAGATCAACCTCGCCATGGAGCGTGGCGAGGTCGAGGCCCGCAACAACAGCTGGTCGAGCTGGAAGGCGACCAAGGCGGATTGGCTGAAGGACAACAAGATCAAGGTGATCGCCCAGGCCGGCCCGCGCGCCCTGGACCTCGATGCGCCCTCGGTCGAAGAAGCCGCCCGCAGCCCCGAGGAGCGCCAGCTCATCGAGCTCGTGGTCTCCGGCACCCAACTCGGCCGGCCGTTCGCCACCAACGCCGCGCCGGCCGACCGCGTCGCGGCCCTCCGAGCCGCCTTCGCCAACACCATGAAAGACCCCGAATTCCTGGCCGAAGCCAAGGCCCTCGGCTTCGACGTCGATCCTGTTCTCGGCGAGAAGATGCAGGCCATCGTCGAAAAGGTGCTGGCAACGCCCAAGGACGTGGCAGCGAAAGCCAAGGGTTTGCTGGAGTAAATCGGGCAGCATCCTTGCCGCAACGCAGCGAGGGTGTTATCTCGCGACCATGCCGGTCGCCGCCATCGAAAACATCCGCAATTTCTCCATCGTCGCCCACATCGACCACGGCAAATCCACGCTGGCCGACCGGCTGATCCAGCTCACTGGCACGCTGGCCGAGCGCGATATGGTCGAGCAGGTGCTCGATTCGATGGATATCGAGCGCGAGCGCGGCATCACCATCAAGGCTCAGACCGTTCGGCTGAACTATCGGGCGAAGGACGGCAAGGACTACATCCTCAACCTGATCGATACGCCCGGCCATGTCGACTTCGCCTATGAGGTGAACCGGTCGCTCGCCGCGGTCGAAGGCTCCCTTCTGGTGGTCGATGCGAGTCAAGGCGTCGAGGCGCAGACCCTCGCCAACGTTTATCACGCCATCGATGCCGGCCACGAGATCGTCCCGGTGCTCAACAAGGTCGATCTGCCGGCCGCCGAGCCCGAGCAGGTCAAGAAGCAGATCGAGGATGTGATTGGCATCGACGCCTCGGATGCGCTGATGATTTCGGCCAAGACCGGCCTCGGCGTACCCGACGTGCTGGAAGCGATCGTCACGCGCCTGCCGCCACCGAAGGGCGATCGCCAAGCAACCCTGAAGGCGCTGCTGGTTGATAGCTGGTACGACGCCTACCTCGGCGTGGTCGTGCTGGTGCGGATCGTCGATGGCACCCTGAAGAAGGGCCAGCGCATTCGCATGATGGGCACCAACGCTGCCTACGAGGTCGATCGCGTCGGCGTATTCAAGCCGAAGCTGACACCGGCCGAAGAGCTTGGCCCGGGCGAGATCGGTTTCCTCACCGCGGCTATCAAAGAGGTCGCGGACACCCGTGTCGGCGACACCATCACCGACGACCGCAAGCCGGTCACCGAAATGCTGGCGGGTTTCAAGCCGGCGATCCCCGTGGTGTTCTGCGGCCTGTTCCCGGTCGATGCCGCCGCGTTCGAGGATCTGCGCGCGGCGATGGGACGCCTGCGCCTCAACGACGCAAGCTTCAGCTTCGAAATGGAGACCAGCGCCGCGCTCGGATTCGGTTTCCGCTGCGGCTTCCTCGGGCTGCTGCACCTGGAGATCATCCAGGAGCGCCTCGAGCGCGAGTTCAATCTTGAGCTGATCGCAACCGCTCCGTCGGTCATCTACAAGATGAGCCTGCGCGACGGATCGCAGATCGAGATCCACAATCCGATCGACATGCCGGACGTCATGAAAATTCTCGAAATCCAGGAACCCTGGATCGAGGCGACGATCCTCACACCGGACGACTATCTCGGCTCGGTGCTGAAGCTCTGCCAGGATCGCCGCGGCGTGCAGAAGGAGCTGACCTATGTCGGCACCCGCGCCATGGCGAAATACAATCTCCCGCTCAACGAGGTCGTGTTCGACTTCTACGACCGGCTGAAGTCGGTGTCCAAGGGCTACGCCTCGTTCGACTACCACCTGACCGACTACAAGGAAGCCGACCTCGTGAAGATGTCGATCCTGGTCAACGACGAGCCGGTCGATGCGCTGTCCATGCTGGTGCACCGCTCGCGCGCCGAGCAGCGCGGCCGCGCCATGGTGGAGAAGCTGAAAGAACTGATCCCGCCGCACATGTTCCAGGTGCCGATCCAGGCCGCCATCGGCGGCAAGATCATCGCCCGCGAAACCGTGCGCGCCATGCGAAAGGACGTGACCGCGAAATGCTACGGCGGCGACGTCACCCGAAAGCGCAAGCTTCTGGACAAGCAGAAGAAGGGCAAGAAGAAGATGCGCCAGTACGGCAAGGTCGATATTCCGCAGGAGGCGTTCATCGCCGCGCTGAAGGTCGATGTCTGATTACGCCGCCGCCTTGCCGTTGTCGGGCTTTTCCAGCAGCGCCAGGATCGCGGCCTGCGGCTGCGCCTTTCTGAACAGAAAGCCCTGCCCTTCGGTGCAACCTTCGGCCTTGAGATAGGCGAGGTCGCTTTCGGTTTCAACGCCTTCCGCGGTGATCTTGATGCCGAGACTCGTTCCCAGACTGACAATCGCGCGCACGATCGCCTGAGAATCCGCATTGGCGCCGATATCGTTCACGAACGAACGGTCGATCTTGATTTTATCGAACGGGAAGCTCCGCAGATAGCTCAGCGACGAGTAGCCGGTGCCGAAATCATCCATCGAGATTTGAACGACGAGCGCGCGCAATGCGTGAAGTGTTGCGATGACCATCTCGATCTTGTCGAGCAGCAGCGTCTCGGTGATCTCGAGCTCGAGCCGTGACGGAGCCAGGCCCGCGTCACGCAGCGCATCGAGGACGGCCTGCAGCAGATTTCCGCTCTTGAATTGCATCGGCGACAGATTGACCGCGACCTTGATGCCGTCAGGCCACTGGGCCGCGTCGGCGCAGGCACGGCGGAGCACGAACAGACCGATCTGGGCGATCAGGCCGGTTTCCTCGGCAACCGGAATGAAATCCGACGGCGGGATCATTCCGTGTTCCGGATGCGGCCAGCGGATCAGTGCTTCGAGCGAGCGGACTTCGCCGTTGGCAAGGCTGACCAGCGGCTGATAATGCACCTCGAAGGCTTCGTCCTTGATCGCGCCGCGAAGGTCCATTTCCAGGCGCCGCCGTGCCTGTACGCGAGCGTCCATCTCAGATTCGAAGAAGCGGAATCCGCCCTTGCCTTCCGCCTTGGCGCGATAGAGCGCCATATCGGCGTTCTTGAGCAGCCGATCCGGATCGTCGCCGTCGTGCGGCGCGAGCGCCACGCCGACGCTGGCGCCGACCGTCACGAGATGGCCTTCGAGATCGAACGGCTCGTTGATAACGGCGAGCAGGCGCGCCAGCAGCGGCGAGACATCCTCAGGCTTGCCGACATCGGCCTGCAGGATGGCGAATTCGTCGCCGCCCAGGCGAGCGACCGTGTCCTGACCGCGCAGTTCGGCGCGCAGGCGGGCGCTGACCCCCTGAAGCAGCAGGTCGCCGAACGGATGGCCGAGGGTGTCGTTGACCCATTTGAAGTTGTCGAGATCGACACAGAACACCGCGAAGCCGCGAGCGTCTCGCCGCAGGTCGGCGATCATCTGCTCCATGCGCACGCGGAGCAGGATGCGGTTCGGGAGCGAGGTGAGCGCATCGTGATGCGCCATATAGGCCACCCGCGCCTCGGCCGCCTTGCGCTCGGTGATATCGACCGCGGCGATCATCGTGGCGCGCTGGCCCTCGTAGGTCAGATGGCTGATAAAAGTCGCGACATCGATCGCTGCGCCGTCCGCCTTGCGGTGCTTCCAGGTGCGCCCGGCATGTTCCTCCGACGTCTCGCCACCCAGGTGACTGAGTTCGACGCTCTCATCGGGATGATGAATGTCGAGCAAGCTCATCGCCAGCATCGCTTCGCGCGTATAGCCGTAGTGTTTCACCGCCGCGTCGTTGACCGACAGGATGCTCAGGTCTTCGAGCCCGTAGACGAACATCGGTATCGGATTACTGTCGAACAACAGGCGGAACGACGCCTCGCGCTGCTTCATTTCGGTGATGTCGACGCGAAGGCCGATGATGCCGCCGTCGCTGGTGCGCCGCTCCTCGATCAGGATGGTGCGCCCGTCGGTGAGCGTCTGTTCGTGGCGGCCGTCGGGATTGAACAGCTTGTTCAGCCGCTCCTGCATCCATTCTTCTTCACGGCCGGCCGATTCCGGGTAGTCGCCGCGCTCGACACCGATCCGCAGCGTGTCGGCGAGCTTGGCGCCCGGCTGGAACAGATCGGCGCTGCGCTTGTAGATGTTGGCGTATTGCTGGTTCCAGAGAATGTAACGGCCATCGGGGTCGAGGAAGACGATGCCTTCCGGCAGGATATCGATGGCGTCGCGCAGGCGCGAGGCGGCCTTTCGCGCCTCCAGGATCGCGATCGAGGCTTCAACCCCGGCGCGCCGCGCATCCTCGTTGCGGGCGAAGCATCGCCGCAGCCGCGCGGCGATGCTTGCAAGCATTTTTGACGCCTGTCCTTGCACTGGCGTGGAAATCGGCTCTTGACGTTCAATCGACATCCGTCCCCCCAAGACGTGTCTTGATCGCCGTACCTAGCGCCGTGCGCATTTAAGAACTGGTGACCGCCTTCGTCCGGCCGCGGCGGAATGATTTACGCGATGCCGTAATTTTGATCGGGGCGAATTTCACGGCTTTTTCACGCTAAAAAATTGTGCATGAACAGGAATGCAACCGCCATGTTGAGCACCCATTTGCGCCCGCGCGAACCACCGAACTCAATTTTCGAGCGCTGCGCTGAAATGCGCGCCACGCCTGCATCAATTTACGACAGTCCTTTTGTTGGTTAAGGAACCGCGAAATTTCGGCAACGTCGTCAGCCGCCGATGACGGCGACGCCTTGAATCTCGATCAGCATGCCCGGTCGCGCAAAGTTCGATACGGTGATCAGTGCGCTGGCGGGATAGTTCCCGTCGGGGAAAAAGCCGCCGCGCATCTCGACGAAGGTGTCGCCGTGACGCGGATCGATGATGAACACCGTCATCGTCACCATGTTGGCGAGGCTGCCGCCGCAGCCCTTCAGGGTCTTGTCGAGCAGGCTGAAGATGGTACGAACCTGCGCCTCGAAGTTTCCTGCGATGTCCTTGCCGTGCTCGTCCTGGGTCGCGGTCTGGCCGGCGAGCCAGACCGTCTTGCCGCCCTGGGTTATCACGGCCGGCGAATAGGCCCGCTTCTTCTGCTGCTCGCTCTTGCCCAGGTACTCGGCCATATCGGTCTCCTTCGGTGTTCAGTTGAAACGCGGACTCTAGTCTAGCCGGATTTCGCGCCCGCCCCGCTGTCTAATTACAGTTCACGGGCGGCTTCCCCCCGGCGGTCCGGCTTGAGTAAAACCACCTTGGGCGCGGCCTCCCGAGGTGCGACTTCTGATGATCCAACTCCTGATTCGAACCTTCATCCTGCTGATCGCCAGCTGCGGCGCGGCGGCGGCGCAGGACCTTGGCACCCTCGATCCGAAGCCGCTGCCGCCGCTGGAAAAACCGGACGATCCGAACACGCCAGCCAAGGAGTTGTTCGGCCGCAAGACCCAGCCCGCTTCCATGGAGGCCCGCTCGATCGGCTACTACACCCACGGCTGCCTGGCCGGCGGCGTGGCGCTGCCTATCAGCGGCCCGGCCTGGCAGGTGATGCGGCTGTCGCGCAACCGCAACTGGGGCCATCCCGAACTGGTCAAGCTGCTCGAACGCCTCGCCACCAAGGCGCCCTCGATCGGCTGGCCCGGCTTCCTGGTCGGCGACATGGCGCAGCCGCGCGGCGGCCCGATGATCACCGGCCACTGGAGCCATCAGGTCGGACTCGACGCCGACATCTGGCTGACGCCGATGCCGAATCGCGAGCTGACCCGCAAGGAGCGCGAGCAAATCTCGGCGACCAACGTCGTCAACGACCACTGGAACGACGTGCGGCCCGACGTCTGGTCGGAGAAATACATCGCGCTCTACAAGATGGTCGCCCAGGAGCCGCGCGTCGAACGCGTCCTCGCCAATCCCGCGATCAAGAAGGCGCTGTGCCGCGATGTCAAAGGCGACCGCTCCTGGCTGCACAAGATCCGCCCGGTGGTCGGCCACAACTATCATTTCCACATCCGCATCAGTTGCCCGTCGGACAGCCCCGAGTGCAAGGCGCAGCCGGTGACGCCAACCGACGAAGGCTGCGGCAAGGACCTCGACTGGTGGTTCACCAAGCGACTCGAAGAGCCGAAGCCCACCGTCAAGCCGAAGCCGATTCTGATGTCGGCGCTGCCGGCGGCGTGCAAGCAGATTCTGGTGGCGCAGTAGAAAACTCTCCGCGTCATTCCGGGACGCGCTGAAAGCCCGACCCCGGAATCCAGAAACAGATTCCAAGCATATCGTTGGTTTCCGGGCTCGCGAGCTTCGCTCGCGCCCCGTCATGACGGACGAACTGCCAGCAACTATCGCCGATCCTCCCGGATCATCGCCGCGCCCTTTTCGGCGATCATGATGGTCGGCGAGTTGGTGTTGCCGGAGGTGATCGTCGGCATCACCGAGGCGTCGATCACGCGAATTCCCTCGAGCCCGAGCACCCGCAGCCGCTCATCGACCACCGCCAGCGGATCGGTGTCGCGGCCCATCTTCGCGGTGCCGACCGGATGGAAGATCGTGGTGCCGACATCGCCGGCGGCCTGGATCAGGCTCGCGTCGTCGTCGCCGACGGATTCGCCAGGGAGGTACTCAACCGGTTTGAAGGCCCGCAGCGCCGGCTGTTGCACGATGTGGCGCGTGACCCGCAGCGAATCGGCGGCAACCCGCCGGTCCTCGTCGGTGGAAATATAGTTCGGCTGGATCGCCGGCGCGGCGGCGGGATCGGCGGATTTCAGCCGGACATGGCCGCGGCTCGTGGGATGCACATTGGCGACGCTCGCGGTGAACGCCGGGAATGTATGCAGCGGCTCGCCAAAGCGGTCGAGCGACAACGGCTGCACATGATACTGGATATTGGCGCGCTCGCGCGTCGGGTCGGATCTGGTCACGATGCCGAGCTGCGACGGCGCCATGGTCAACGGGCCGCGCCGGCGAAACGCGTAGTCGAGGAAAATCTTGGCGCGGCCGGACAACGACGCATAGGTTTCGTTCAGCGTGATGATGCCGCTGACCTTGTAGATCATCCGCAGTTGCAGATGGTCCTGCAGGTTTTCGCCGACGCCCGACTTGTCGAGCACAACCGGAATCCCGAACTGCGCGAGCTGCGCGCCGGGCCCGACGCCGGACAACAGCAGCGTCTGGATCGAACCGATCGAGCCTGCCGACAGGATTACCTCGCCGCGGCAGCGCGCGACCTTGACCTCACCGTTCTGCCGGAAGCGCACGCCGGTGGCGCGCCTGCCGTCGAACTCGACGCGCTCGACCATGCAGCCGGTTTCCAGCCGCAGGTTGCTCCGCCGGAGCGCTGGCTTGAGAAAGCCGCGCGCCGCCGACCAGCGCCGGCCAAACTTCTGGTTGACGTGGTAAGGCGCCGAGCCCTCGTTATCGCCGGTGTTGAAATCGTCGATACGCTTGATGCCGGCCTGTTCGGCCGCTGTGCGGAAGGCGTCGAGCAGATCCCAGCGCACGCGCGGATGTTCGATCCGCCATTCGCCGCCGGTCGCATGATGGTCGCTCGCGCCGAGGAAATGGTTCTCGTGCTGCTTGTAGATCGGCAGCACGTCGTTCCAGCCCCAGCCCTTGAGACCAAGCTGACGCCAGTGGTCGTAGTCGGCGGCCTGGCCGCGCATATAGATCATGGCGTTGATCGACGACGAGCCGCCGATCACCTTGCCGCGCGGATAGTTCAGCGTGCGGCCGTTGAGCCCGGGCACCGCCTCGGTCTTGAACATCCAGTCCGAGCGCGGATTGCCGATTGCGAACAGGTAGCCGACCGGAATGTGATACCAGATCCAATTGTCGCGGCCGCCGGCTTCGAGCAGCAGCACGCGATTCTTCGGATCGGCCGAGAGACGATTGGCCAGCACGCAGCCAGCCGACCCCGCTCCAACAATGATGTAGTCGTATTCGCCTTCGAGCGGCGTCGCGTCCGTCATGAGGTTTCTCTTCCCTGCGGCCCTCAGTGTGCTGTGCCGAAACGAACGTGGCAATCGCTTTAGCCAACGCTCCGCCGCCCCTGTTGTTTGAGACGCGGGGGCGTCTTTTCCCATTTCCTTCTCCCCTCCCATGAGGGGATGGAGCGCCGGGAGGCGCCAGGGAGCTTGCGAGGCTCCCTTGACCGGCCTTGCGATCGGCCGGCGATGCACGCCGAGATTCCGGGACCCAAGTCTTGAGGGGGTGGGGATCCCGGGGCGCGCGGG